>CAUCUH010000054.1:0-10145 GCA_958445905.1 uncultured Streptococcus sp. | reverse complement strand
TCTTCGAAGTTCCATGACTTAGTTTTGAGCCTAAGGTCTCAAAACTCCCGAGTGCTTGAAATGATCGTATTTCAAGCACTTTTCTCACAGCGGAAAGTTTTAGTATATTTTTGATTAATTTTTAAAATTAAAACTATTATTACTTATTTGTTGAGTAACGTTACTTATCTTACTAAAAAATAGTTTGTCTACATTCGAGCTTCCCTTATAGGAGAGTTTTTTGGTTTGGGTCTTATTTTCCAAAAGGGCTAAAAAATGGTATAATGTAAGCGATATTGTACAGAAAAGAGAAATGTTATGCCAAATTATGCCATTATTTTAGCAGCGGGGAAAGGTACCCGTATGAAATCAGATCTGCCTAAGGTTCTTCACAAGGTTGCTGGGATCTCTATGTTGGAACATGTTTTCCGTAGTGTTGGAGCCATCTCACCTGAGAAGACTGTAACGGTTGTGGGCCACAAGGCGGAATTGGTGGAGCAAGTATTAGCTGGACAAACAGAATTTGTTAAGCAAACAGAGCAATTAGGAACTGGTCATGCGGTAATGATGGCAGAGCCAGTCTTGGAAGGTCTTGAAGGGCATACTCTTGTCATCGCAGGTGATACTCCTTTGATTACGGGTGAAAGCCTCAAACACTTGATTGACTTCCATATCAACCACAAGAATGTAGCAACGATTTTGACAGCAGAAGCAGCTAATCCATTTGGCTATGGTCGGATTGTCCGTAATGACAATGCGGAAGTGCTTCGAATCGTCGAGCAAAAGGATGCGACAGATTTTGAAAAACAAATTAAAGAAATCAATACAGGAACTTATGTCTTTGACAATGCGCGCCTCTTTGAAGCGTTGAAAAATATCAACACTAACAATGCCCAAGGTGAATACTATATCACAGATGTGATTGGAATTTTCCGTGAGGCTGGTGAAAAAGTTGGGGCTTATACGCTCAAAGATTTTGATGAAAGTCTCGGGGTTAACGACCGCGTGGCCCTTGCGACAGCAGAAGGCATCATGCGTCGTCGGATTAACCAAGCTCACATGGTCAATGGAGTGAGCTTTGTCAATCCGGATGCAGCCTATATCGATATCGATGTTGAGATCGCACAAGAAGTGCAAATCGAAGCCAATGTTACCCTAAAAGGGCACACAAAAATTGGGGCTGAGACCGTCTTAACTAATGGAACCTATATTGTGGACAGTGAAATTGGTGCAGGTGCCGTTATTACTAACTCTATGATTGAAGAGAGTACGGTAGCCGATGGCGTAACGGTAGGACCATATGCTCATATTCGCCCAGGTTCTAGCCTCGCCAAAGATGTCCATATTGGAAACTTTGTCGAAGTCAAAGGTTCGTCTATTGGCGAAAATACCAAAGCTGGTCATTTGACTTACATTGGTAACTGTGAAGTCGGCAGCAACGTTAACTTTGGTGCAGGAACCATCACGGTGAATTATGATGGCCAACACAAGTTTAAAACGACGATTGGAAACAATGTCTTTGTCGGCTCCAATTCGACGATTATTGCGCCAGTTGAATTAGGCGACAATTCCTTAGTCGGTGCTGGATCAACCATTACCAAGGATGTACCAGCTGATGCGATTGCGATTGGTCGTGGCCGTCAAGTGAATAAAGAAGAGTATGCCCTTCGCTTGCCACACCATCCTAAAAATAAATAGGAGATTCTCATGCAATTTGAAGAAAAAACCATTGAGCGCAAGGAGATTTATCAGGGACCGATTTTCCAAGTGGTGACTGATCAAGTAGAACTACCCGCTGGAAAAGGCCAAGCGCAGCGTGATTTAATCTTCCATAACGGAGCAGTAGCGGTTTTGCCGATCACAGAAGATGGGAAAACGATCTTGGTCAAGCAGTACCGCAAGGCGATTGAACGGACCTCGGTGGAGATTCCAGCAGGGAAGTTAGAAAAGGGAGAAAATGCAGATCCCAAAGCGGCTGCTCTGCGCGAATTGGAAGAAGAAATTGGCTACACAGCGGATCTAGAGTTGTTGTATGATTTTTATTCAGCCATTGGATTTTGTAATGAGCGGATTAAACTCTATGGTGCGACCAACTTGAAAAAGGTGGAAAATCCACGTCCACAAGATGCGGATGAGACCTTAGAGTTATTAGAAGTGACCTTGCAGGAAGCGAAAGATTTAATCCAAACTGGCGAAATCTGTGATGCCAAGACCATCATGGCCATCCAATACTGGGACTTAATCAATAAATAGAGGAGGATCCGATGGGAAAACCTTTATTAACCGATGAAATGATTGAACGAGCGAGGCGAGGTGAGGATATTTCGAGTCCTAAAATGGTCGATGCTGAAGAGACGAAAATTATTCGGACAGACCACAGGGGATTTGGCTATGAACGTCCTATGAGAGAGAGTCGTATGGAGCGTCCGCAAGAGCGTTATTCTCAGGATACTGTGCAGATCCAAGTGGAGCCCACAGTGACCAAGAGTCGTCGTATTGAAGAGCGCAAACAAAGTGTGGTCCAATCCAAACTCAATAAGATTTTGTTCTGGATCATTGTGCTCCTCATTGCCTTGATCATTGCTATTTGGCGTCTATAAGGTCGTCACAAGGAGAGAAATGACATGAAAATTGGAATTATCGCAGCCATGCCCCAGGAGTTGAAGATCTTGGTTGAAGCCCTTGAAAATGGGGAAAAGCATCTGCGTCTTGGAAAAGTCTACTATACAGGATCGATTGGACGCCATGAGGTCGTTTTGGTTGAAAGTGGCATCGGAAAAGTCATGTCTGCTATGAGTGTAGCAGTCTTGGCCAATGATTTTAAGGTGGAAGCCATTATCAACACGGGTTCTGCAGGTGCCGTTGCCCCAGGGATGGCTGTTGGAGATATCGTTCTTGCCGACAAATTGGCCTATCATGATGTGGATGTAACAGCCTTTGGCTACAAGTACGGTCAAATGGCAGGCCAACCGCTTTACTTTGAATCCAGTCGCTATTTTGTATCAGAAATGAAAAAAGTTCTGGAAGAAGAAGCTGCAACCACACATGTAGGCTTGATTACAACAGGAGATAGCTTTATCGCGAGTGAAGAAAAAGTCGCAGCAATTCGAGAGCATTTCCCAGAAGTCTTGGCAGTAGAGATGGAAGGGGCAGCTATCGCCCAAGCGGCTCATGCAGCTGGCCGTCCTTTCATGGTCATTCGGGCTATGAGTGACACGGCAGACCATGCGGCCAATATCTCTTTTGATGAATTTATCGTAGAGGCTGGCGAACGCTCAGCTCAAACTTTAATTACTTTCTTGAAGAGATTGGTGTAAAATAAACAATAGATAGAAGTGGGATTGGATGAGTTTTTTTACAATTCATTTTGTCCCTCTTCTTTTTTTGAAGCCGATTCTTCCAGAAATAGTGAACTTTCATGCTATAATAAAGACTAGTAATGTAAAGGAGAGAATATGGTTTTATCAAAGAAACGGGCATGTCATGTGATCGAAGAAATTATCGCCCTTTTTCCAGATGCCAAGCCAAGTCTGGATTTTCGTAATCATTTTGAATTATTAGTAGCAGTCATGCTCTCAGCTCAGACGACAGACGCGGCTGTTAACAAAGCGACACCAGGTTTGTTTGCGGCTTTTCCAACCCCGCAAGCCATGGCAGCAGCCAGTGAGGCCGATATCGCCAAGCATATTTCTAAATTAGGCCTCTATCGAAATAAGGCCAAATTTCTCAAAAAATGTGCCCAACAATTGCTGGATAACTTTGATGGGCAAGTACCTCAGACTCGCGAAGAGTTAGAAAGTTTAGCAGGAGTAGGACGCAAGACAGCCAATGTGGTCATGAGTGTAGGTTTTGGGATTCCAGCCTTTGCTGTCGATACCCATGTGGAGCGGATCTGCAAGCACCATGATATTGTCAAGAAATCAGCGACGCCATTGGAAGTTGAAAAGCGGGTCATGGATGTTCTGCCAAAGAGCGAATGGCTAGCTGCCCATCAAGCCATGATTTATTTTGGACGGGCCATCTGCCATCCCAAAAATCCTGAATGTGACCAGTACCCACAACTCTATCATTTTGATTAGGAATCAGTTCCTCTGCTCGAAAGAGCAGAGGTTCTTTTTTGTAATGAAACGTATATTTATTAAAAGGATTGAAAGGTGATATCTTTGTTGGATCTGGTGGTAGGTGCCTAGACTCCCCTATCCGGCTTCTTTGAGATCGATTTCAAGATGCTTTTTCTTTATATCTTATTATATTCATTCAGAAAAAACGAACTTTTTTAAAATAAATTTGGTTTTTTTTAAGAAATAGTGTATAATGGTAGAAAATCTAACATAAGGAGATAGTGATGAAAGCAAAAAAACTGTTAGCTCTTGCAGGAGTTTCTGTTGCAGGTGCCTTTCTCTTAACAGCATGTGGTGGTAGCAGCAGCAATCAAGCAACCTACTCATTTGTCTATTCAGCAGATCCAAATACCTTGGACTATATTGCTGCAACTCGTACGACTACTTCAGATGTCACAAGTAACCTTGTAGATGGTCTTCTTGAAAACGACCGATACGGAAACTTTGTGCCAAGTCTAGCAGAAGATTGGACTGTCTCTGAAGATGGATTGACCTATACTTACAAACTTCGTAAGGATGCCAAATGGTATACGAGTGAAGGAGAAGAATATGGTGCTGTAACGGCTCAAGACTTTGTTACAGGGATCAAACACGCAGGTTAGTCTAAATCAGAATTTCTCTTCTTGATTCAAAATTCGATCAAAGGTTTGGATGCCTACGTAAAAGGGGAAACCAAAGACTTTAACACCGTTGGAGTCAAAGCCTTAGATGACCACACCATCCAATATACTTTGGTTCGTCCCGAAAGCTTCTGGAACTCAAAAACAACCTCAGGTGTTCTTTTCCCAGTCAATGCGGATTTCTTGAAATCTCAAGGAAAAGATTTTGGTTCGTTGAAACCTAGCAGCATCTTATACAATGGTCCTTATTACTTGAAATCATTGACTTCAAAATCTGAGATTCAATTGGTCAAGAACAAAGACTATTACGATGCGAAAAATGTTCATATCGACAATGTCAAATTAACCTTTAACGATGGATCAAACCCTGATTCTATCATTAAGAACTTTGAAAAAGGTCAATATTCCTTTGCCTCTGTTATGCCAAACAGCTCGACTTATAAGAGCGTCAAGAAAAACTTTGGCGACAACATTGTCTACGGTTTGCAATTAGGAACATCCTACTATCTTGGATTCAACTTGGACCGTCAAAAGTATGACCACACAGCCAAAACAACGGATGAACAAAAAGCTTCTACCAAGAAAGCGATCTTGAACAAGGACTTCCGTCAAGCGGTGAACTTTGGTTTCGACCGCAAATCATATGCAGCACAAGTATCTGGATCTGATGCGGCTGAAAATACCCTTCGTAGCACTTTAGTACCACCAACTTATGTCCAAGTCAATGGAGAAGATTTTGGTAAGGTCGTTGAAAAACAATTGGTTACCTATGGGGATCAATGGAAGGGTGTGAGCCTGGCCGATGGTCAAACTAGCCTTTACAACCCAGAAAAAGCCAAAGCTTCATTTGCGAAAGCTAAAGCTGAATTGCAAAAACAAGGCGTTCAATTCCCAATTCATTTGGACTACATTGTCAGCCAAGTGGACAACAGCATGGTCCAACAAGCTAGCTCCTTCAAACAATCTGTAGAGTCAGCGCTTGGTGCAGACAATGTCGTTGTAGACCTTCAAAAGGTTTCGGATGATGATTTCCAAAATATCACCTACTTCAGCGATACTGCTGCTGCGAGAGATTACGATATCTCAGGCGGTGGTTGGGCTCCTGACTACCAAGACCCATCGACTTACCTCGAAAGTATCAGCCCAGTAAATGGTTCTGTCTTCTACTATCTTGGTATTGATGCAGGTTCAAATAATCCAGCCATTGCAACAGTTGGTTTGGATCAATACGCTAACATGTTGAAAGACGCCGATGCTGAATTGTTGGATCAAGCTAAACGCTATGAAAAATATGCAGCAGCGCAAGCATGGTTGACAGATAGCTCGATTACGCTTCCAACTGTTTCAAATGGTGGTGCTCCAATGCTTCAACGGACCGTACCATACAGCCGTGCTGCTTCATGGGTTGGTACAAAAGGAACAGGAACCTTCTACAAATACCTTGAAATGTCCAAAGATGTTGTCACTACAAAAGACTTTAACAAGGCCAAAGAAGAATGGTTGAAGAAAAAAGCAGAATCCAATAAAAAAGCTCAAGAAGATCTCAAAGATCACATTGAGAAGAAAAAATAAAAAAATTAATCATTGGTCTATCAATGAAGATAAAAAAGTCGGAGCCGTCATGTGAGGGCTCCGGTTTTTTTATGTCTTGAAAGTCAGTCTGTCTCATTCTATTCACTAAATCTTAAAAAATAGCCATCTGGATCTAAAACTGCAAATTCATGAGGATAGATATACTGTTCACCAACACGAAATTTTCTTTTGTTATACCCTATGCTTTTTAGTGAAAGCGTTTCCTGTTTTAATTTAAATAAACTATAAAAAATGATATAATACATGTGAGTCAACCACTTTAAGGAGAACAATCCTGATGAAAAACAAAATAATATTAAGCTCTGTAACGCTTCTATCTGCATTTATACTAGCAGCATGCGGAAATGGAGAAAAGAAAGCAACAGAAACTACGGCTGCATCAACGACAAAAGCTCAAACAACAACTCCTGGGTCTTCTTCTAGGGCAAAAGAAATATCCCTTGCAGATACTCAACGTATCGGAAATGAAAAATTTGGTTATATCAATATCCCTAAAGATTGGGTCGTATACAATGACAAAACTCAAAGTAGCAAAACGCTCAAATATTCATCACCAGATAAACACAATGCGTTAATAATGGGCTCAAACACTAAAGATACTGTTGAACTTGGCCCCAACGAAACCTTTGACGCAGAGTTATTTGCGAACCGTTTATATAGCTCATTCGGAAAACACAAAAATCGAACTAGTATAGAAGGTGTAAAAGCTATATTTGCCGGTGGGGACGCTTTCTTAATAAAAGTAACAGTTAAAGATGGGAGTACTTTATACGTATGGGTATTCCAAAAAGGAGATAAAGTATACACAATCATAATCCAAGGTTCAGAAGATATGATTAAAGCCTTAAGACCTGTTCTCGAGCAATCTTGGGGATTAGATCCAAATATTCCTGGGAAATAATCCCCAAAAGACTAAAAGAGAGTGGGACAGAAATTGGTAATTCGTTAGAATTCGATTTCGTTGTCCCACCTCCGCACAGTTGAGTAGGGCTGTAAAAGCTGATGAAATCAGCGTAGTAGAGCCCACTCAACCACTGCGTCTTGCTCGACAATCCAAAAACAATTGAGAGGCTAGGACTTTTGTCCCAGCCTCTTTCTTTTTTTTGTTTCTTTTTCTACTCTAGTGATCTATTTTCTTATTCACTAAATCTTAAAAAATAGCCATCTGGATCCAGAACTGCAAATTCATGGGGATAGATATATTGTTCACCAACACGAAATTTTCTTTTGGTCAAAGGACGATGAATAGGATAGTTAGACTCGATTACTTTTTGATAGAGTCTAGGGACATCTTTTATGCCGAAGGAGATATTAACTCCACGACCAAAGGGGTAGGTCAGTTCAGCTAGTTCCTCCTTACTCCCCTCCTCTATCATTAGCTGGCACTCTTCAAGAGAAAGAAAGAGGAAGTTCTCTTCTGGTCGCCCGTATTCGATGGTAAAACCCAGTAAATCACAGTAGAAGGAACGGGACTGCTCTAAATTCGATACAATAAACTCAGGAATCACTGCATTGAAATTCATAAAGACCATCCTTACAAATCAATTTCTAATACAATTGGTGTATGGTCTTGGCGAGCGCCTGAGTCGATCATATCTGACTTGGTAACTTTGTCTGCCACACGGTTACTTGTGAGCCAATAGTCGATTCTCCAGCCTGTATTGTTGATTTTTGAGGTTTTACTTCGTTGCGCCCACCAAGTGTAGCGTTCTGGGACATCACCATGGACATGGCGGAAGGTATCTGTAAATCCTTTGGCCAAAAGATTTGTAAATCCTTCGCGTTCTTCGTCTGTGAATCCTGGCGAACGGCGGTTGCTGGCTGGGTTAGCAAGGTCGATTTCCTTGTGAGCAACGTTGTAGTCACCGGTTGCAAGGACAGGTTTTTCTTTGTCTAATTCAGCCAAATATTCAGCATATTTGACATCCCATACTTGACGTTCTTCTAAACGTTTGAGACCATCACCAGCGTTAGGTGTGTATACCTGAGTAACGAAAAATTTATCAAATTCTAGGGTAATGATCCGACCTTCCAAGTCCATGGTCGAAGGGGCTCCGATCTCTGGGAAAGTCACAACGGGTGTGAGCTCTTTTTTATAGAGGAACATGGTTCCAGCGTAGCCTTTACGAGCCGGTTCTTGAGAAGAGCGCCAGGTGTTTTCGTAGCCAGGGAAGAGCTCCTCAAGGATTTCGAGGTGTTTTTTAGTAGGACCTTTGGCGGATAACTTGGTTTCTTGAATGGCAATGATATCCGCATCCTCAGCAACCAAGGTTTGGAGGACTTCTTGAGAGAGTTTGGCGCGTGCTGAATCACTAGTTAATGCAGCATTAAGCGAGTCGATATTCCATGAAATGAGTTTCATTGTATTTCCTTTTCTTGACATGATAGATTACTTTATTATAACAAAAAATATATTTTTTTCTGATTAGAATGCCTTGAATTCTCTCCTGAAATACATTATAATAGCTTGAATTCATTTGGAGAAAGGGAGTTCATTATGAAATTTTACTCTTATGATTATGTATTGAGTCAGATCAGTCAGCAAAATTGGGTGACCATTGGGATCTCTGGTTTGCTCATTCTACTGACTGGTTTTTTTGCGGTGAAAGCCTATCGGGATAAGCACGATAGCAAATTCCGTGAATTATCCATTATCTCGATTTTGACTCTGGTTGCAGTGGTCTTGATCGGCATCAGCAGTTTCCAAAATAGCCAAAGTAATAATGACCAATTTCAACGTTCTCTGCATTTTATTGAGGTCATCTCAAAGGAGTTGGATGTCAAAAAAGAAGACGTCTATGTCAATACTTCAGCAGCCACAGATGGGGCGATCCTGAAGGTTGGAGAGGTTTATTACCGAGCTATCGCAGGATCTGACCCAGATAGCTACCTATTAGAAAAGATGGATCTGTATAAAACAGACGTGGAACTTGAGGAGGTGAACAAATGATAGTAAATTTTTTAAACATCTTGATTAAATTAGCTTTGGGCTTGATTTCCTTGGTATTTGTCATCAATGTGACCGGGAAAGGAAACTTAGCACCAAATTCTGCAGTAGACCAGATACAGAACTTTGTTCTTGGGGGAATTATTGGTGGGGTCATCTACAATAGCTCCATTACCATTCTTCAATACATTGTGATTCTCTTGATGTGGACTATTTTGATCTTACTCTTAAAATGGCTCAATACCAATGTCCGTTTTATGAAGCACTTGATCGATGGCAAACCAACTGTCATTATCAAAAATGGGAAGCTTGATCCGGAAGCTTGTCGATCCAAGGGACTTTCTGCTTCAGACGTTGCCTTGAAATTGCGTTCACAAGGAATTTTCCAATTAAAGGGAGTGAAACGAGCTGTCATTGAACAAAACGGTCAAATGATCGTTGTCCGTGCGGGGGATGAAAATCCTAAATACCCAATCATTACGGATGGTGTGGTTCAGCTTGAAATTTTGGAAACAATTGGGAAAAGTGAAGAGTGGTTGCTAGCTGAATTGGAAAAAGAAGGCTATGACAACGTTTTGGATATTTTCATTGCTGAGTATGACAAAGGAAAAATCAATGTTGTGACTTATTAGAAAAAAAGATTGGGCGAGCATGTCCAATCTTTTTTCTTCATAAAATTCCAGGAAAGGTCCCTTCCTTTTCTTGAGATACTCTTGGAAAAATAGTAAAATGGAAGGTAAGTGTTGATTAGAAAAGAAGGATAGAACATTTCATGAAGAAGAAAATACGGAAGTTTGAGAATCATTCGATAACACGCAGACTCTACCTGCTGTTTAGTTTGATTTGCCTTCTTTTTTTGGTTCTGATTGCCCGACTTGGCTATAT
>CAUCUH010000053.1:0-10771 GCA_958445905.1 uncultured Streptococcus sp. | reverse complement strand
GGTGGGACGACGAAATCGAATTCTAACGAATTACCGATTTCTGTCCCACTCTCTATTTTAAGTAGCAGTATTTGAAATCCAGCTTTTTAATCTGGTCCCAATTTTTTCGAGCCTCTGGTGGCAAGACGATGAGTTGCTGGCGCAACATCGTCGTGATTTCGAGATTTAAGGATTCGATGGGGAGGGCAATGGCTACGGAACTTTTTGCCCTTTGGATCTTGTCCATGCAATATTCAATATGATGGCAAGCTGCACCGGTCTGTGATTGACGGCTAGCTGCGATTTCTTGTCGCATATTGGAGAGTAATTGGACCAATTCAGACTTAAGGAATTCGATCGTATCTGATTTTTCTTGAGCTAAAAGAAACATAAGCACACCTCCTTTTGCTATAGTTTAATACTAATTTATTAAAAATGCAAGGGGGTAAAGTAAAAAAAATAAAATTTTTTTAGAAAAAGATACAGAAAAAGAGAGGGCTCACATCTCCCCACTAGAGACAGTCGAGTCCCTTATCTAAAAAATGGCTTTTCTCACTTGGGACGGGGTGTCTTGACAGAGGTCTGTAGCTACAAAAAACTCCTGAAAAACACTGGTTTCAGGAGTTGAGAGGCTTTGACCCGAAGGTCTCAAAGAAAAATATCGATTGATTATACAAGACCTTGTGCAATCATCGCGTTTGCGACATTTTCAAAGGCAGCGATGTTGGCACCTGCAAGGTAATCTTTACCAAGTCCGTAAGTTTCTGCAGTTGTTTTAGCAGTGTTGAAGATGTTGGTCATGATGTCTTTCAAACGTCCGTCCACTTCTTCGCGTGTCCATGAAAGACGTTGGCTGTTTTGGCTCATTTCAAGAGCAGATACAGCAACCCCACCAGCATTGGCTGCTTTAGCAGGTCCGTAAAGGATACCATTTTCTTTGTATACGTTGATGGCATCGATGTTACTTGGCATGTTTGCTCCTTCAGAGACAACTTTCACACCTTGAGCGACCAAACGTTTAGCAGCATCGCCATCGATTTCATTTTGAGTTGCACATGGAAGAGCGATGTCATAGTTACCAGCGTAAGTCCATACAGAACCTTCGTAGTATGTAGCAGTTGGTTTTTCAGCAGCGTATTCAGTCAAACGAGCACGACGTTTTTCTTTCACGTCTGTAAGAAGGTCGAAGTCAATACCGCTCTCGTCGATCACGTAACCGTTTGAATCAGATACAGAGATAACAGTTGCACCAAGTTCAGTTGCTTTTTGAAGAGCGTATTGGGCAACGTTACCAGAACCTGAGATCACGACTTTCTTACCAGTAAAGCTGTCGCCGTTAGCTTTGAGCATTTCTTCAGTGTAGTAAACCAAACCATAACCAGTTGCTTCTGGACGGATCAAGCTACCACCAAAACCAAGAGGTTTACCAGTCAAGACACCAGCATCAAATTGGCGAAGGCGTTTGTATTGACCGTAAAGGTATCCGATTTCACGTCCACCAACCCCGATATCACCAGCTGGGACATCAAGAGAAGGACCGATGTGCTTTTGCAATTCAGTCATGAAGCTTTGGCAGAAACGCATCACTTCAGCGTCAGTTTTTCCTTTAGGATCGAAGTCAGATCCACCTTTACCACCGCCGATAGGAAGACCAGTCAAGACGTTTTTGAAGATTTGTTCGAATCCGAGGAATTTCAAGATCCCTTGGTTAACAGTTGGATGGAAACGAAGACCACCTTTGTAAGGACCTACAGCAGAGTTGAATTGAACACGGTATCCACGGTTTACTTGGATGTTTCCTTCACGGTCAACCCAAGGAACACGGAAGGAAATCACGCGTTCTGGCTCAGTGATACGGGCCAAGATGTTTTCTTCAATGTATTCCGGATGTTTTTCAAATACAGGCTCCAAAGTGCTGAGGAACTCTTCAACAGCTTGAAGGAATTCAGCTTCATGGCCGTTACGAGCTTTTACAGTTTCGAAGGTACTTTGGATATATTCTTTAGCAGTTGTCATGTTAATTCTCCTTTGTGAATGAAACGAAAACCAGCGAACCCGCTAGGGGATTGGCTTTGAGACAGTTGACAAACAATGTCATGTTTTATTACATGGATCATTATAGCAGACTTTTTTTGGCTTGTAAAGAAAAAAGTTGAATTTTCTGAAAATTTTATCGCGACTAGGAAAGTCCGAATGTTTGGAAGAATTTTTAGCTTTGATTGTCCGGAAGCTTCCAAGTGATGGTATAATGAAAGAAGAAAATAGAGAGCATCCCGAACGATTCTGTAGGTGGTGTTTCAAAAAAGGAGTACAAGATGGTATCGACAAAAACGCAAATTGCTGGTTTTGAATTTGACAACTGCTTGATGAATGCGGCAGGTGTGGCCTGTATGACCACTGAAGAATTAGAAGAAGTGAAGAACTCAGCTGCGGGGACCTTTGTGACCAAGACAGCGACCTTAGAATTCCGTGCTGGTAATCCAGAGCCACGCTACCAAGATGTGCCGCTTGGTTCGATCAATTCGATGGGGCTACCTAACCAAGGGTTGGACTATTATTTGAATTACCTATTGGAGTTGCAAGAAACGGATCCTGACCGGACCTTCTTCTTATCTCTCGTCGGCATGTCTCCTGAAGAAACTCATACCATCTTGAAAAAGGTGCAAGACAGTGACTTTAAAGGCTTGACAGAGTTGAACTTATCTTGTCCCAATGTCCCTGGGAAACCTCAGATTGCCTATGATTTTGATACGACAGATCGGATCTTGTCTGAGGTCTTTGCCTATTTCACCAAACCTCTAGGCATCAAGTTGCCACCTTATTTTGATATCGTTCATTTTGATCAAGCAGCAGCGATCTTTAACAAATACCCGCTCAAGTTTGTCAATTGCGTCAACTCAATCGGAAATGGCCTTTACATCGAGGATGAATCCGTTGTGATCCGTCCGAAGAACGGCTTTGGTGGGATTGGTGGAGAATACATCAAACCAACTGCTCTGGCTAATGTCCATGCTTTTTACCAACGGTTGAATCCAGAAATTCAGATTGTGGGAACCGGGGGTGTCTTGACTGGTCGCGATGCCTTTGAACATATCCTTTGTGGGGCTAGTATGGTGCAAATCGGAACGACGCTTCATAAAGAAGGAGTGGGGGCTTTTGAACGTATCACTGCGGAACTCAAAGCCATCATGGAAGAAAAAGGTTACCAAAGCCTAGAAGACTTCCGTGGGAAATTGCACTACATTGACTAATCTTTCGAAAAGAACTTCCTCAAGTGGAAACTTGGGGAAGTTTTTTATGAGAGTGGGACAGAAATCGGTCATTCGTTAGAATTCGATTTCGTCGTCCCACCTCCGCACAGTTGAGTAGGGCTGTAAAAGCTGATGAAATCAGCGTAGTAGAGCCCACTCAATCACTGCGTCTTGCTCGACAATCCAAAAATAATTGAGAGGCTAGGACTTTTGTCCCAACCTCATTCTGTTCCTAGTTTTAGGAATTTTCCATTTTTATAAAGAGAAAAAGGTGTACAATGAAGGTGAGAAGGAAGGTGGTTTATATGGAAGAAAGGGATGTGATTCAAGAAGCAAGGACGATGATCAAAACTCTTCAAACAGCCTTTTCTAGGGACTTCACCCCCAGTCCAGATGCCCTTCGATTTGAGAAAAATCTAAATCATATTTTGGAAATTTTATTGAGGGCAAGACAGGTAGACAATAGCTTGTTAATCGAGTTGGAGAAGTTTTATCAGACAGCTAGTTTATTGATTGGTTTGAGTGGGCTGCGTTTGAATGAAGAGTCCTTTCAAGCCTGGCGGGCTTATGATCACTGGCATTACGAAGCTGTGAAATCTCAGTTACAGGTATATGGACCGACTGTGGTTTTGTAGTTGAATCTAGCTTTGTGTTTGTCCACAGATATTCAGAGGAGGTGTTGGTCATGGTAGTTCTTCATGATTTTCTACATCAGTTAACCCTATCGTTTTGGAACTTCTATTACTCGCTCTTTTTCTTATTTGAAAAATAAGAAGGATTGAATCCCTTTTACATATAGTAGAAGGGATTTTTGATGCAGAATCCTTGAAAATCTGAGGCTCTTGGATTATGATGGAGCTAATAGTAAGAAGCGTTCCTTGTGGGGAATGCAGGAAGCGAGGAAAAAAGATGGCAGAGATTTATTTAGCAGGTGGCTGTTTTTGGGGCTTAGAGGAATATTTTTCACGTATCCCTGGTGTAGAAGAGACGACGGTGGGCTATGCCAATGGCCAGGTAGAAACGACCAACTACCAACTGATCAAGGAGACGGATCACGCAGAGACTGTAGAAGTCATCTACGATCCAGATAAAATCACCCTACGGGCGATTCTGCTCTACTATTTCCGGGTGATCGATCCCTTGTCCATTAACAAACAGGGAAATGATCGCGGACGCCAATATCGAACCGGTGTCTATTATACAGACGAGGCAGATCGTGAAGTGATCGCCCAAGTGTTTGCGGAAGAAGAGAAGCAACTGGGCCGCAAAATAGCGGTTGATCTAGAACCTTTGCGCCACTACATCCTAGCTGAGGACTACCACCAAGACTACCTCAAGAAGAATCCTGGAGGCTATTGCCATATCGATGTGACGGATGCAGCCCAACCCTTGATTGATCCAGCAGCCTATCAGAAGCCAGATCAAGAAACCTTAAAGGCGAAATTGACGGCAGAACAGTACCAAGTCACTCAGGAGAGTGCGACGGAACGCCCGTTCCACAATGCCTATGATCAGACCTTCGAAGAGGGGATCTATGTGGATATTACAACTGGAGAGCCTCTCTTCTTTGCCAAGGATAAGTTTGCTTCTGGCTGTGGCTGGCCAAGTTTCTCTCGTCCCATTGCCAAAGATGTTGTCCACTATTACCAGGATCATAGCCACGGGATGGAGCGGATCGAGGTCCGTTCCCGCTCAGGCAATGCCCATCTAGGTCATGTCTTCACCGATGGACCAAAAGAGCAAGGTGGCCTACGCTATTGTATCAATTCGGCCTCTCTGCGTTTTATTCCAAAAGAGGAAATGGAGCAAGAAGGCTATGGATATTTGTTAAAAGCTTTGAGATAATAGAAAAAGCATCTTAGAAACTTTCCTTAGGTGAGTACGGACGTCAGCGAACTTCGAAGAAGTTCCATGACTTAGTTTTGAACCTAAAGTTTCAAAACTCCCGAGTGCCTGAAACATCACTGTTTCAGGCACTTTTCTCACAGCGGAAAGTTTCAGTAGATGTTTGTATCAGTTGAAAATCGTGATGATGTTTTCTGCAATACCCCTTGGGTTGCCTTAGGTAAGAAAAAAATCCACATTCTAAGAGACAGAAGCCACTTTTATAAATAAGGAGCATGATTTTCAAGTTAGGGTGCTTTTTAAGGAAAATATGAAAAGGTTTTCGTTATTCTAACAAAATATGTGTTAAAATTAGTATAATATTTAATTTGTAGAGATGTACTGGTGATGAAAGATTTAAAAAAAGAGATTGGGAAAAAAATAAAATCTACACGACTAGATAGAAAATATACACAAGCAGATATTTGCGATGATGAATCTGAATTGACTATTCGGCAATTAGCCCGAATTGAGAATGGTCAGGCTATGCCAACTGTACCCAAATTAATATATTTAGCGAAAAAACTGAATGTCGAGGTTCAGTATATTGTTGATATTGACAAAATTGAAATACCAAAAGATTATCTAAGGTTAAAGAAAGAATTGGTAGATAGTCCGACCTATGCGGATCGAGAACGAATTGAGCGGAAACTAGCGATTTTAGAAGAAATTGGGGAATGTTACTACGATCGTCTTCCAGAGGATGAACAATTACTTATAGATGTGATTCAAGCGCGTCTAGATATTTATAATAGTTCTGATGTGAGATATGGTCTTGCTCTTTTAGAAGAATACTTTCAACAAATCTTAAAGAAAACAATTTATACGGTTAATGATTTGTTAATTATTGAACTCTACTTTTTTTGCTGTGCTGTAGGATTAGAAGATAAAAGGTATTTTCAGGAGTTGGCTGATAAAGTAATGCTTGACATAGATTATGGGGACAAGGAATACCTGACACAGTTGGAAAAAATATTGCTTGTTTTGCTAGCTCAGTTGGAAGAAAAATATACGCTTAAATATATTCAAACTTTCGAAGATGTAATTGATAAGACGAGACATGTTTATTACAAACCTATTATTTATATGTTTAAAGCAAAATATATGCTCCATGTGGAAAAGAACAAGGAGAAATCTGAGGAGTTGTATGGAAAGGCAATTACATTTGCTGAATTATTGGATGATGAAGTGCTTGTACAAAGATTATTAGAAGAAAAAAAGAACGATTTTTAGCAACCCGACGTTTAAGTCATGTTGCTTTTTTCATTTTATGTTAGACTGAAATCATAACAAAGGCAAAGATATCAGAAAACTTTATTTCCTACAGTAGAATATATAACTGTTTGTTGAATCGGTATATTTTGGATGTTGTAGGACGATTTTTTAGTTGATTCATTTCCCAAACATTCATTTTAGAGAAAAGGAGTTTATGATGAAAAATAGAAATTTGTGGCGAATGATTTTTACGCTTTCAGCTATGGTAACTCTGATTGGATTAGGATTTACTGCCTATAATCATTTTGTCTTTCATCAACCTTTTATGAATCGGACGACAAAAGGGTTACTTTCGGCCTTTTTCCTAAGTCTTGTCATGGTTGCAATCAGCTTGTCCAAATCAAACGATAAGAAGTGATGATCGATCATTTACATGAATCCATCAACTGTGCAGGAGCAGGACGATGAAGCGTTTCTAAACAATAGCGCTTCTGTCCTGCTCTCTTTTTTCTCTTCTTAAAAATTGTGATACAATGAAGAGAAAGTATTTCAATGACAGCTCAATTTGTTGGCGGATCATTGGAGAAACTAGGTACGAAGAAGAGGTAGGAATGTTAGAGAAGTTGGAGAGTGTGAAAGGGACCATCAAAACGATGGGGAAAGAGCTATCGGCGGCCTTTGATTGGGCTTTTGATCGTCTCTTTTCAAAGATTCAGCTGACCAATGAACAGTTTGTCTATGTGCTCTTGTCAGTCGTTTTTATCGTGGCCAATGCTATCTTGTGGGTGCAAAAGTTCCAAGGCTTTCCGATCACCGCAACCGAACGGCCAGAGGTTGTGTACAAGGCCAAGACACCGGCTGATCAGATTCCTCATACAGCTCGGATCATGGCCAATGGAGATCAGCTCTATCATGATCTGGTCTATATGAGTGCACAAAAAGAAGATGGGACCTATGATTTTCATGAAAATTATGAGTATGTCAAACCCTGGCTACAAAAAGCGGATCTGGCCTTGGGCGATTTTGAGGGAACCATTAACCCGAATTATTATTTGTCAGGTTATCCTCTCTTTAATGCGCCGAGCGAAGTCGTACCAGCCATCAAGGATGCTGGTTATGATGTCATGGATTTGGGACACAACCATATCTTGGATTCCGGTCTAGAAGGGGTCTATTCGACAGCCAAGGCCTTTGAAGATGCAGGCATCACACCTGTCGGTGTCTACACGCATGAAAAGAGAGGACAAGCTCCCTTGGTGATCAAGGAAGTGAATGGCATCAAGATTGCTATTCTAGCCTATGCTTACGGCTTTAATGGGATGGAAACGACCCTCACTCCAGAGGAGCAAGCAGATGTCTTGTCTGATTTGGATGAAGAGCGGATGAAGGCGGAGATCCAAAAGGCAGAGCAAGAGGCCGATATCACCATTGTCATGCCCCAGATGGGAATCGAGTACCAGTTGGAGCCGACAGAAGAGCAAAAAGAGCTCTACCATAAGATGATTTCATGGGGAGCTGATATTGTCTTTGGCGGGCATCCCCATGTTGTAGAGCCTGCTGAAGTGGTCAATAAAGATGGTCAAAACAAGCTTATCATCTACTCAATGGGGAATTTCCTGTCCAATCAGCGTCTGGAAACCATGGGAGATGTGGAGACTGCTCAATGGACAGAGCGAGGGGTCTTGATGGATGTGACCATTGAAAAGGTTGGCCGCAAGACAAAGATCAAGACAGCTACTGCTCATCCAACCTGGGTCAGTCGGACTCTGAAGGGCACCTATTCTCCTGAAGGTTATGAGTTGTACAAGTACCAGACCTATATTTTGGAAGATTTTATCCAGGGTGGCAAATACCGCGACAAGCTGGATGAGGAGACCAAGGAGAGAGTGGACACGGCTTACCGAGAAATGAAGGAACATGTTCACTTGGACTGGCCTCAGAGTGGAAAGGAATAGAGCATGGAAGGAAATGTGAACTGGATCCCGCTTGGGATCCTAGGATTGATCGTGGTGATTTGGGCAACCAAATTTCTTTCGGCCATCCGCCTCAAGCAAAAGCTGAAGAAGGCTTGGGATGGAGCGCCTTTCTTTCGCAAGAAAGATACAGAAGAAAGTTTGATAGACAGTCTGGCTTATCCGGCTAAGGGACAGACGATCGACAGCCAAGTGGATGATCAGACCTGGCATGATTTGGCTTTGGATGCGGTCTTTGATCAGCTCAACTATACCCAATCGAGCCTTGGAGCAGAGGCTCTCTATCAAAAAATGCGCCTGCTGGAATTCCAACCTCAGGACCAGCTTCATGACTTAGAAGCCTTCTTTGAAGAGCATCCGGATTTGCGCCTCAAGGTCCAGGTCATTTTCAACCAACTGGGCAAGAAGAACCACAACATGGCGCGAAGCATTGTCGCAAATCCCGGCAAGCATTATGCAGGTTTGCCCATCTATCTAGTCTTGGCCTGTCTTCCTATTGTCTGTCTCTTTGCCATCCCCTTTGAGCCAGTCGGGGCCATTACCCTCTTGGTGATCAGTGTGGTCTTTAATATTGTCTTTTCGAGTTTGCGCAATTGGTCCAATAAAATCCGTCTGGACAATGTTAGCTATCTGGTCCGCATCTTTGCTTCGGCAGAACGCTTGAGCCATCTAGCCTTGCCACAACAAGAAGAACTCAAGCAGGCAGTCAAACCCTTTAAGAAAACGCGGATCCTTGCCAGTGTCTTGCAGAGTCCAACGGGGACTTCGGAAATGGAAATTATTCTCCTCTACCTCAATGTCCTCTTTTTACTCCCGCAGATCGCTCAGGTTTATATTTACAATCAGGTGAAAGCTCATCAAAAAGAGGCCCAGAAGCTTCTGGATCTCCTTGGAGAGATGGAAGTCGCCATTAGTCTCTTGCGCCATAAGCGGGATCTAGAAGTGGTCTGCCAGCCAGTCTTTACAGAGACGGGTGGCATTGAGGGCGAGACGCTCTATCATCCTTTGCTGTCCAATCCGATTGCGAATGATGTGCATTTTCAGAAAAATATGGTCATCAGTGGGGACAATGCCTCCGGGAAATCGACCTACCTGAAAACTGTCGCCATCAATGCCATTCTGGCTCAAGGGTTAGGCTTTGCCTATGGAGAAAAATTAGCCCTTCCCTATGGTCATGTGCTAACGGCTATGGATGTGAGCGATGACATTGAAGTTGGAGATAGTTACTTCATCACCGAAAGTAAAGCTATTTTACGTATGATTCAGCATCTGAAAAAGCCTGGTTTTCACTATTTCTTTATTGACGAGCTCTTTAAGGGGACCAATACCATCGAGCGGATCGGATCAGGCCTTGGGATTGTCCGCTGGTTAGCTGCCCAAAACTGTCTCTACATGATTTCCAGCCATGATATTGAGCTGGTCGCAGCCTCCGGTGAAGTCAATGATAATTACCATTTTGACAGTCGCTATGTGGATGGCAAGATCGTCTTTGACTACCAGATCAAGCCAGGGTCAGCCGTGACCAAGAATGCGGTCAATACGCTAGAAAGCCTGCATTATCCAGAGGAGATTACGCAAACAGCCAAGGACTTGATTGACCAGTATGAAGAGACGGGCCACTGGTCTTTGAAAGAAATTGAAAAAGAATGAAAATGAACGAAGGAGTTTGTAAATGATCGGTTTAGGGACCTTCTATAATGCCTTAGGGGTCGTGTTTGGTGGGCTTTTAGGATTGCTCATCGGTCAACGTTTGTCAGAAGATTTTCATGAGACCCTTCTGAAAGTGACGGGAGTTGCTGTATTTGTCTTGGGCATCGCAGGGACCTTGGAAAAGATGCTGGTGGTGCATGGAAGTCATGTGGAAAGTCACGGCAGTATGATGTTGATTCTGAGTCTAGTGATCGGGACCGTTATCGGGGAACTCTTGAAGATTGAGGAGGGCTTTGAGCGACTGGGAACCTGGCTAAAGGAAAAGACGGGCAACCAAGGCGATACCAGCTTTGTCGATGCCTTTATGACCACGGCCTTGACCATTTGTATCGGGGCTATGGCGGTGGTCGGAGCTGTCCAGGATGGCCTGACGGGTGACACCTCAACCTTGTTGGCCAAGGCTATTCTCGATATGGTTATCGTTCTAGTCTTGACCGTTTCAAAAGGAAAGGGCGCAATCTTTGCGGTGGTACCACTCGTGATCCTTCAAGGTTTGATCACGCTGTTGGCTCATTTGATCGCACCGATCATGACTCCACAAGCCCTTTCGAATCTGTCACTAGTTGGCTCCAGCCTCATTCTCTGTGTAGGGATCAATCTCATCTGGGGTAAACGGATCAAGGTCGCCAATCTCCTTCCAGCAGTGCTGATTGCCATTATTTGGGCTTTTGTTGGGTGAAAAATAGAAGCTAAGCAGTAGTTTCAGATTTAAGACAAAGTCATATTAAAAACTTTCCTTAGGTGAGTACGGACGTCAGC
>CAUCUH010000052.1:0-11082 GCA_958445905.1 uncultured Streptococcus sp. | reverse complement strand
TCTTGGTAGACATGCGCTAAATTTAAGACATGTACAAGATTTTTCTCTACTTGATGAAAGTCGAGCTCCTCCACTCCTTTACGAGCAATGACAACAAAATCATCGGTCGTAAGGAAGGCTTGGTGTTTGATCAAAACATGGCGAATCAAACGTTTGATGCGATTTCTGGTCACAGCATTTCCCAGTTTCTTACTAACAGACAGGCCGACTCGAAAATGCGGTTGGTCTTTGCGCAGGCGGTAAACAACGAATTTCCGATTGGCAACATTTTGACCACTTTTAAAAATAGCATTAAAATCTTTGTCACGTTTGACGCGGTAGCTTTTTTTCAAACCTCAACTCCCTCTTTTAAATTTATTCTATTATACCATATTTTCAAAAAAAACCAATCTCACTCAGGAAATCGGTTGCTACTTAAATACAGATAAAAGCAAAGGCAAGGTGTAGTAGAGATTGAGCAAGATATGAGCCAAAATAGGAGCAAGGAGCGTCTGACTCCGATAATACAGGATCCCAAAAATCACACTCGGCAGGAGATAGAGGATAGAAGCTCCTAGCGAAAAGGGAGTGTGGAGAAAATGTAGGCCACTGTAGATGAGGGCTGGAAGCCAAATCTCTGCATAGAGTTTCCAGCCTTTGAAGTAGGCATTTACCAAGGCTCCACGAAAGATCAGCTCTTCTGTCACCGGCCGGATGATAACCATTGCGATCACTAGGATAAGCACCCCTGTGGGGCTAATTTCCCGTGGAAACAGGCTCAAAACGGCTGCCCGTCCTTGAACAAAACCACTGATGAAGTAGTCCAACCAGTAAACCAAACAGGCCGCAAAAACGGCTTCTATCAGAGCTTGAAGAGGGTTCTTCCCCAGCTTAAACTGCGCTTTTTTAGAAAAACGATAGACCAAAAATCCTGTAAAGACTGCATAGAGGCCTTCTAGGCCAAATAAGGTCCAATAATAGCTATTAGCGCTTGCTACACTATTGGAGACATACTGGGCCAAAGGGCGAAATTGAGGCCGAACATAAAAATAAAACAAGAGCAGAAAGAGGGGATACAGCAGCGAGAGCTTTCCTTTGATGAATTTCATAGATACCTTTCCTATAGAGTATGACAAATCGTATAGTGCATCTTACCATAATCGTGACAAGGTTTCAATGAAAAAGGATGCCTTCCTACTCTCTGAGATTGGCCACATAACCAGCTAAGACAGCGACTAAAATCAAGAGACAAAGCAGAGTTTCCAGCCATACGAGAGTTGTCAAGAAAGGTAGTTGCAACAAGCCTTGGGCCATTTTCAAAGAGGTCGCTGTGATGACTGTTGGAAAGGTCAGGGCTGAAAAAGCAGGTTGAAAACCTTCTTTGATCATTTTCGGTAGGCGCGTCAAAACAAAGAAATAAAAACCTTGCGAGGCCACCACCATGATCAGTAAGAACCAGGTGGGCAGGCTTGCTCCACCCACACGAACCAGGGCTGCTAAAAGAAGAGAAAAGGGAGCACAATAGATGCCTTCTTGGCCCAACAGATGACTGGGTAAAGGGGACTGCTTCAAATCATGATAGATAAGGGGATAAAGAAGAAAGGTCAAACCAAAACCAATCACTAAAGCGAGATAAGCAATCTCTCTGATTCCTACAACTGGATAGGTCAAAGCTGCTACTGCAATGCCTACATAGAGAACGGTCCAACTGGGAGTGGCATTGGCTCTTGGTCGCGCTAGGACATGGGTCTTGGTAAAATAGAGAATTAAGCCCAGATCCAAGAGAAAGGCAGACCACCAGACCAACTGTGATAGACCTCCAAAGGCGGGAAAGAGGCGCAAAAGATAGGTGGATAGAATCATCCCTGCCATGGGAAAAGTCGCCATCCCAGATAAAAGGGCTGGTTGTTGGAGTTCTATCTTGGTTTCTTGCCAGCGAATCGCATGATAAACGACAAAGAAAAACCAGAAGAACAAACCTGTCAGACTAAAGGCGTGGGCAAGGAAGGGTAGCGAGTCTGCAAGAAGGTTGCCAGCGCCAACCAATCCTAACAGACAGCCTGAAAATACTAAGGGGATCTTTTTCATCGGGAGCTCCAATCATGTTGTCGCTTTCAGTATACCATAAAAGAGTAGGAAGCAGGATAAAAAAGAGAGTGGGACAGAAATCGGTAATACGTTAGAATTCGATTTCGTCGTCCCACCTCCGCACAGTTGAGTAGGGTTGTAAAAGCTGATGAAATCAGCGTAGTAGAGCCCACTCAACCACTGCGTCTTGCTCGACAATCCAAAAATAATTGAGAGGCTAGGACTTTTGTCCCAGCCTCTTCAAATTGTAGATATCTCTTTAATTTTTTAAGTATCATTTAGGTTGCATTATGTAAGAAACAGATGGATTACATTCTAAAAGAAGTTGGAGAATACCAACTTCTTTTTATCCATTCTATTAGACACTAGGCCTGTACGACCATCATATAAAGAAACAAGGATAGGAGAAAGACGATACTAACGGCAAGGGTTGCTAGCTTGAGCCCGCGGTGGGAACGCCAATAGCTTGGCTTCCCTAAGTTACTGGTTGCATCTGTTGAGAGCGATTGTTGCTGGCGAGGTTGCAGGGTAATGAGAACCACCAGAGCTAGGGATAAAATCGAGATGAAGATTGCAAATACCATTTCCATCTTAGGATCCTCCTAATACTCTCAAGAGGGTAAAAATAACTCCCAGCAGAATCACCAAACCAATGATCACATTAAAAGTGACATTGATCTTTTCGGAACGCGTCGTCTTTTCTTTTTCGGCAGGACGGCGTTTGAGAGACTCCATCCGTCCTTCTACTTCTTTGTAAAATAAATCTTTCTTACGATCACTCACCTTGTCCACCGATCCCTTCTTGTAAGCGAGCTGTGAAAACAGCTGGCTCGACACTACTTGATTGGGCAATTTGTTGCGCGACTGCTTCTCTGTAGCTATCCACAGATTGGTAGATTTCCTGGATACGGGCCACCATATCCGCTTCTTTTCCTTGGTCAAAGATATTGGCTTGTGCGAGGAAGTGGCGGTCATGCAGGGTATGGCTAAAGGCAAGGATGACTTGCTGGTGTTCGAAGGCCTTGCGAACAATACCTTGCACCTCTGCATAGTGGTTGATATCCAGATAAATACTAGAGACCTTAAGCAACTCTTTGATCCGCTCTTGACTGATATTTTGGTACAAGACCACATTTGGATAGCGGACCATAGACAAGAGGCTCGCAGACATCTCCGTCAAAGCTGCTACACGGAAGGTCACATTCGGCAAGTTCTCTACTAGGTAGGTCAAGGCTTCGATCTGATCCGAATTAGTCAAAACAAAGGCGTCTTTACGGATATCGTCTTTCACCTTGAAATCATACAGGTAGCCAAGAGGTCCAAAATAGCTATGCTGATCTTGCGAGGTCAACTGCAAAGCACGATGATAGGTCGCGTTTTGCGGAATCAAGATCTTCTTGGTCCGGATTTCTGGGCTCTTTAGAATCAACTGCATGTTGCCCGGAAGGCTGTCGTGAAGAGGCTCTTGCCACACCAGGACGTCGCGTCCTTTGATGCCTTTATTGCCCAGCTGGAGACTAATGCTAAAGGAGGTAGCCAGCGTATTGTAGACCAAACCATCTAGATCAAAACCACGATACTCTAGATAAAAGACAAAGTAATCTAAGCGATTCTTGAAAATTCGCATGGGTTGATGGTCCAAGGTCAAGATCAAATCCCCTGTTTGGTGATTTTCTGTCAAGCGCTCGGTATCCCCTTCAAAATAAGTAGTCACCAAATACTGTCCCTGATCGCCACAAGTCGTTACGGCAATCTTACGACCGTATTGGTCGTAGTGCTCAATCATGACCACTTGTCCCTTGTCATCTAACCACTCTAAGCGCTCGACGATGCGTTTGTAGGAAGCAGCGTGGTACACAATTCGAGCCTTTTCTTGACCATAGTAGGTCACTTTTCCCGAACTATTATCCCCAGAAATTTCCCAGAAATCAGGCACTGAAACCTCATTAAAGTAGCGTCCCCGCTTCTCTCCTTTTGCTTGTCCTAAGAAATAGATAAAGGGAGACTCGACACCGTCTGGTAAGAAACCGTTTGGCTCCAAAACAACGGTCGGGTGGTCAAAACCAGACTCTTTCATGGAGTGGAGCAAGTCTTGGCTTTCACGAGAATAACTATCAAATACGTTCAGCATGTGTCACCTCTTCTATCAATTGTTCCCAAGCTTCTTCTACTCGGCTGGTCAAAAAGTCTTCTGCACGCGCATAAGATGCTTGACGCATGCTGGCTAGATCATCTTTTTTGTATAGCTGGATCATTTTTTCCGCAAAGGCAGAAGCAATCTGGTCGACCACTTGATCTGCTGAAGGCGGAATGAGATAGCCATTTTTACCTTCTGTGACAAAGGTCTGATTGCCATAAGGAACGTCAAAACCGATAATTGGAAGTCCAGAACCAATCGCTTCCATCAAGGTCAACCCAAAGCCTTCACTGGTCGATGCTGACAGGTAAACCTCATAGTTCTTATAAATTTCTTCCAGATTGGCATGCCCTTTGAGATGGATATAGTCTGCTGCCCCCAATTCATCAATCAGAGAGCGCAACTTGCCTTCTTCTCCACCTTTTCCATAGATGTCAAAAGACAGTTCTGGCAATTCTTTTTTGGCGCGAACCACTGCTCGCACCAACCAGTCAATATGCTTTTCTGTCGCCAAACGTGAGGCAGTAATCATAGAAAATGGGGTGCGATTTTCGTTTTGTGGCAAGCTTGCAAGACTCCCAACCGGAATGGTATAGATGGCCGGCTGATGGTTGGTGTATTTAGCAAACTGCTCAGCCAAGATTTCTTTTTGGCGATCCGTCGCAACAATAAAGAAGTCCACCTTGTCTGCATTGGTAAATTGGTACTCGTAGTAGTTGTTCCACAGGATATACTGATCATCAACATTATTGGCACTGAAGTGCTCGGCGTGAACGACCACACCCAGACGGGCTTTTTGCGCTTCTTCAAAGATAGGCTGACCGATATTGGTTTCTCGATCCAAAATCACCAGATCTTGTTTGGTCAATTGAAGAGTTTGCATGAAGTAGCGGATCAATTCTTGGCGACCAACCAGGTAGCGATCTGGGAAACGATAAATTTCGCGGCCATCCGCCATCTGCATGCTGTAGGCAACTGTCCCGTCTTCATTATAAAAACGGCGCTCAATCAAGTTGGCTTGATTGTTCTTAGGAATAAAGTACTCGGTACAATAGCGGGTATAGGAGAAATAATCCTTTCTCACCAAAATTCCTCTAGACACGTACTCGCAACGTTCAACATAGGGACTGTTTTCTGCGCGCAGGTAGCAGGTCAAAAAGTTGTCCTGGTCCTCATAAAAGAAGCGCTTGATCTTACCATCGACTTCTTCACGAGTCGGTTTTCCGGCAAATCCTGCTAAGACCTGATCAAGGGTATAGGTCGTTGGCGCAATTTTTATATCTGTAAAATGGCTATAGAGCCAGATGATTTCATCATTTTTAAAACCGATATTTTCTGTTAAATGTTGGATATTATCGGCTAGAATCATATCCATAAAGACAAACTTGGCTGGTTGATGGATATTGCGTAACAACTGGGCACGGTAGGCCTGGGCATACTCAACACCACTGCTGGCCCAACCGATTCCAAGGTTGATATTGTATACTGTCATAATGTCCTCTTTTATGGGAAATGCAAGACAATTTCCCCTTTTTTATTGATTTCTACTCGACTTAGTAGGAGATTGCGGACCATTTGTTCTTTGGCCGCCTCTTTCATTCGTTCAAAGGATTGGTAGGCTTCTTGGAAAAATTCTACCAAAGGGTTTTTCTGACTGGTGTACTGACCGGAGAGCGCCATGCGTAATTGTTGCAGATAGTCTACCTGCTCGACCCAGTTTTCATCGATAGCTTTTAGGATGGCCATGCGCTGGAATTGGGCGATCACCTCGTCGGTGCCCAAGATCTCATACTTGACTTCTAACTCGCTTTTAGCAATTTCCCATAAGAAATTCTCTTTGGTTTTCTTGCTACGGAAGGTTTGGTGGGACTTTTCCGGATCCACTTGGTAGCTAACATTGTCTAACATATAGCGATAAAAAGCTACCGGTTCCTTGTATTCTTTTTTATGGACTACGCTTGAAAAGACGGAACGAAGCACTTTTTCAACGATATCATCCAAACGTCCTTCTTGTTTGATCAAGCGGTCGCGCTCTTCGTAGACGATGGCACGCTGAATGTTCATGCTTTCCGCAAATTCTAGCGTCATCCGACGACTGGCCTGACCAGAACTTTCACTAGCATTTTGAGCTCGTTCCACCAAGTTTCTATACTTGCGCTTGGTCAGAGCTTTAGCTGAACCAATCCGCTCATCCACATCATAGTCTTGATAGGTATCCTGGATCCAGTCTGGCCCCCAGTTTTTCATCAAATCGTCTTCCAAAGAGACGAAGAACTTGGTCAAACCAGGATCTCCTTGGCGACCTGAACGTCCACGAATTTGAAGGTCAATCCGCTGGTTCATCATCCGCTCAGTCCCAACAACCACCAAGCCACCTAACTCAGCGACTCCTGGTCCTAACTTGATATCGGTTCCCCGACCGGCCATTGAGGTCGCAACCGTCACGGCTCCTTTTCGACCTGATTCCTTAATGATTTGGGCCTCTCGAGGAGCATTGTTGGCATTGAGAAGATTGTGTGGAATCCCTTCCCGCAAAAGAAGATTCGAATAAAGAATCGACATCTCAACGGATCCAGCAAAGACCAGAATTGGATTGCCCTTTTCGTGGACCTTCTTCACATAATCCAGGGAAGCCACGATTTTCTCCGGCAAGGTCTGATAGATTTCATCCGGCAAATCTTTGCGGATTTTCTTGCGATTGGTTGGGATCTTGATCACTGACATGGCATAGGTATCAAGAAACTCTGCCTCAGCGACCTTCCCAGTCCCGGTCATGCCTCCCAACTTCCGAAACATCTTAAAGAGGTTTTGGTAAGTAATGGAAGCCATGGCCCGTGTTTCTTGGGTTAGCTTGAGACCCTCTTTGGCTTCAATCGCCTGGTGGAGTCCTCCTTGCAAGCGGGTCATTTCCATCAAGCGCCCCGTCGCCTGGTCTAGTAAGACAATCTCCGGTTGCCCTTCGACATTGGGGTGGATGACATAGTCCTTATCTTTAATAAAGTTTTTATTGGCCTGCAGGGCTAGGCTGATATGGCGGACCAAATCACGGTATTGGGGATCATAGAGGTTGGGAATGGCTAGAAAGGCTTCTGCTGCATGAGCTCCTTTTCGAGTCAACCAAACCCGTTTCTTTTCTTCATCAAACTTGAAGTCTTCCCCCTCTTTGAAGGTTTGGATCAGGGTATCAATAATCCCATATAGGTTTGATTGAACCCGAGGAGAACCAGAAATAATCAAGGGAGTCTGAGCACTATCTAGAAGCACCGAATCAATCTCATCGACAATGGCATAATTGAAGTCTGCCAAAAATTGGCCATCTGCCGAAGCCGTCAAGTTCTCTGTTAAATAGTCAAATCCCAGACTAGTATTGGTCGTATAAATAACATCTGACCGGTAAATCTCCCGTTTGACTTCTGGATCTAATTCTTCGTCTTCAGATTGTTTCAAGGGAACTCCAACAGTCAAGCCCAAAAAGCGGTAGACCTGTCCCATCTCTTCTGCATCCCGAGTTGCCAGATAGGTATTGGTCGTAATAACCATGACCCCTTTGCCCTCTAAGGCATTGAGATAAACCGGCATAGTTGCCGTCAAGGTCTTCCCTTCACCGGTATTCATTTCAGCGACATTGCCTTGGTGGAGGACAATCCCTCCCATGACTTGCACGTCATAAGGAAACATGCCCAAGACCCGTTTATCAGCTTCCCGCGCAACCGCAAATGCTTCCGGCAAGAGATCATCCAAGGTCTCACCCTTAGCTAGACGTTCCCGAAATTCCACAGTTTTCTCCTGTAGTTGTCGATCCGTCAAGCGGGCCATGTCATCCTTCCAGCTATTGACTTCTTTTAAGATTTTTTTGATGTTTCTTAATTTAACGTAATCCAATGTAATCCTCTTTTTTTGCAGTGATGTTCGTCTATTCGAGAACTTCTGCTCCCTCAGACGATATTGGTTGAATCGTGAAATAGTGGAAGGTAAACTCTTGCAAACCTGCACTGAGCAAGCGTACTTCATAGGCGTAGGCTTGATCTGGATAGGTAAACGGCAAGCGACCTTCTGCGGTTACTCGACGGCCAACGACCTCTCCAAAGCGATCTTTGAAGATGATTTCTACCATAACGGTATGAGCCGGAGTCGCTTCCATCGTGATAACCAGTTCATAATCTTGCTCTCTTTTGAGCAGAGGCAGACTAGGAATTTGACGAGTTGCGCCAAAATTTGTCTGCGAATGCCAAGTTTTCAGCACTTGACCAGATGGCATGAGGGGGTTCTGAAACTGAACGCTTCCTTGGTCAGTCGCTTGAATGGTCGACCCCCAAAGATAATCTGCCAGAACGGTATCGCCCCAGTAGATTCGTCTGCTTTCATTTTCTTTTATTTTTATCATTGGTTTCTTCCAAAGTCTCTTTCCATGATTTCTTTGTACTGGGTCACAAACCACTCAATGATTGGACCACTCGCATCATTGTGTCGACCAGCGCGGCTAGTACTGATAATACGAACCGGCAATTCATACAGGGCCTCTAAAATATCTGGATAAGCCTGCTGGTCATAGTCATCATCCCTCATATAAGCAAGGGCTAAAATCGTATCCTTGAAATCTGCCTGGTCAAACCGGTCCCAGAAGCGTTGATTGAGCTGACCGATCCCTTCTTGCGACACTTGACCAATGATCAACTGCATCATGTCTAGAGATGTTCCAAACTCATCCGGGCGTTTAAATTTCAGGTTGGCAGCGACATCCCCCAGGTTGACAATGGGTTTTCCGACCAAGATCGCATGAGGAGAATAAAGAGCCCCATAGTAAAGGGCACCAAAGGTCCCCATGGACAAGCCTGAGAAATTCATATCTTTTGGCTCAAAGCCGAGCAAGTCCAAGTGCTGATCAATAAAGGCAGTGATTTGATTTTCCAATTCTTCTGAGCCCATATAGAAGGATCCACCTTCCAGTCTTGGGTCAGAAAAGAGAATAAAGGGACTCCCCATCGCACGCATCATCCCAAACCCTTCAAAACCTTCGGCCGGGCGATACCCAGAAAAGTAAATGTTTAAAGGTGGCTTCATATCGCCAGGATGAAAATAAGCAAAAATTTCTTGGCGTTTGTGGTCCCGTAGCGTCTTAGCTCCTACGGTCATCTCTCCTAAAGGACCATGTGACAAGCGCTTATGTAAGGCTCCGATCGTAAGCGTCCCCTCTCCTTTTGCTTCCAGCGAAAAGGCTAGGTAATAAGGTTCTGCTCCATCCAATTCTAGTGGTTGTACCATCTCTTCTTCTGAAAAGACTGCATCTTTGACCCACTCTCCCAGTGCACCAAAGCGGTAAAATTGAATCCGCAATTGTAGCTGACAGCTTGGATCTTTTTCGTATTCCAACCAAAAATTGATGGGACGGCTAGCATCGTACACATAGTTGTAGACCCACTGAGCAATCGGTGTAAAGTCCTCGCCGTAAGATCCATCTAGCTTCAGAAAATGTTGCCCCAATACCGTTTGCTGGCCAGCAAAATCCGGTCTCACTCGCAAGTCACGAACCGTAAAGGCATCTCCATATTGATTGTCGTATAAAAAGCGCTCTAAGACATAGAGAAATTGATGCTTGTTTGAGAAATCCCAGGGTCTTGCTTGCTTGAGTCTTAAGAGGTGAGCCAATTCGTCAGAAGGCGCCTCTAGTTCATGGCTTTGATCATAAAAAACGGTATAAGGCTGAAAATAAGCCAGGTCTTCTCCTAAAGCTAATAAATCTTCTGGCTTTTCCAGGATCAAGGCTTTGAATTTGGAGATCTCCTCTTCTTTCATATACTCTTTGAGCGATGGAAGAGCGGTAGCTTGAAAAAAGTGCCAGCCTAGACCAGCAGGAAGCTCCACTTGATCCTGCCAACTGCTTGAGCCGATTTGGAGAATATGGGGTATTTGTAATTTTTTATCCATGACGTTCTTTCATCCATCCTTCCCATTTCTCGATCAAGCGTTGACCGGTGTATTCTTGAATTTTTTCGATCGAGTAGACCAAGGCTTCGTTCCAAGGCTTCAATTCCAATAAGAAGTGCGTGATTGCCTTCTCTAATTCCTTGTCTCCCTTTGATAAGACATAGCCATTTTTCAAATGATCGACATATTCTGTCTGGACGCGGTTGACCTGTGGAATTCCAGCAGAGATCCCTGCAATCTGCGTATAGAGGTTGGGTTCCTCGCTTAAATCTACGATCAAGCGTGTTTTTTCCAATTCTTGAATAATGTCATTTTCATTTGAAAAATTCTTAACTACAAAACGGTAGTCCGGTGCGTCTTGTACGGACTCTTCATCGATGATCTGGTTTTCCCCAAGCCCTTCCATTTGGGCTGGTGATTGAACCAGATGAAAGTCCTGCTCGCTAGCGATCAATTCCTCGAGTTGCCCTTCTAATTCCTTAACACGCTCCGGTGATCCATTGTAAAATGCAAAAACAACTTCAAATAAAGGATGTTGCGCCAAGACCTCCAGAACCTTCTTGAGCTGGCTCTTACTTGGAAGCTCAGCTTCGTTGACGTAAAAGTAAATCTTTGATTCCTTGCGTTCCTGACTAGATCCCAAACGGAGGCGGGAGTCAAAAGAGGTAATCCGGTGTGTCTTCTGAGCCAAGCTAGGAGAAAAGACCCCAATCGCTTCTTTGGTTTTTTCACTATCTGTAATCAAGAGCTGAGCATCAATCATATCAAAATAGAGGGCAAAGTTTTCGGCAGACAAGGGCTGGCGATCCCCGTAGAAAGACAAGACTTTCTTAACACTACTTGCTGTATCTTGTAAAAAAGCCAAATTTGCTGGATGAGCTGCCAAAACCAACTGATCTCGTCCTGGAACCAAGGTTGCTAGCTGCTCCTTCATTTTTTCAGCGACAACGTCT
>CAUCUH010000051.1:0-11166 GCA_958445905.1 uncultured Streptococcus sp. | reverse complement strand
TATGGGGATGGAACGGCTTGTCAACAGATTGTAGAAATTATCATGAAGGGATTAGCATAATGGAAAAGGTTTCGATTGTCATACCGGTCTATAATGTCGAGGAGTATTTACAGTATAGTGTCGGTAGTCTTAGACAACAGACCTATTCAAATATTGAAATCATCCTGGTCGATGATGGATCGACTGATCGATCAGGAGAAATTTGTGACCAGTATGCTCAGGAAGATGACCGTATTCGAGTGCTCCATCTTCAAAATGGGGGAATATCTTATGCTCGAAAAAACGGTGTAAGAGTGGCAACAGCTGATTGGATCATGTTTCTAGATTCAGATGATTATTATGATCGTAGAACTGTTGAATATTTAATGGGATTGAAAGACCAGTATAATGTTGACCTTGTATCGACCCCGGTCATTGAAGTCAGAAATCATGAGGACAAAGATTTTTCAGGAGATCTAAATGAAAAAAGTTCAAGGAAATTAGATCGTCATACAGCCCTCAAAGAAATGTTCTATGGTCACCACGTTGGGACCCATTCAGGAGGTAAACTCTACAAGAAAGAGATCTTACTCCAACATCCCTATCCAGAAGGAATGATTTATGAAGATTTGGCCATTGCCTATGAGCATATTGCAGCTTGTAAGGAGATTGCTGTAAGCAATCTTAATCTTTATAAATACTATCGAAGAGCGGGTAGTACAGTCAATTCGAAGTATAGCGATCGGCTCTTGGATTTCTACAAGGCCATGGAATGGAACAGAGCCTATGTCGAGAGAGACTATCCTGATGATCCGGAAATGAAAAAAGCGCTCAATACCCGCTATGTCTTTAATGGATTTCATGTGGTTCATGCTATGTTAGGTTCTCATATGTACAAAGAAATCAAAAAAATTCGTCGAGATTATAGTCATTATTTTGGAACGATAGTGCTGGATAAACATATTACAACAAAAAACAAGCTAAAATATGTGCTATTTTTATGTTCTCCAAGATTATATGATATTGTTAGGAAAAAGATAGGATAGTTTAGGTATACCTAGGTAAACAAATGAAAATAAAAATTAAATTATCAGAGTTGTTGTATTTTTTAGCTTTCTTTATTTGGTTGCTCTTTAATTTCATAGCTCAAACAAATTTGGTCAATAAGTACCCTAACATATATAGATATCGGATAGTTGCTATGGTGGCTTGTATCCTTATACTTTTTGTCAAACTAGTATTAGAAAAAACCAAAAGTAGATTTTTATTTTTCTTTCTTTTGAAGATTTGTTTGGCACTGGCAATTGGTGTTACAACCCATAAATTATTTGACGGACTAACCATCATTTCGACTATTTTGTTAATTATTTCCATTCAAAATGTGAGCTTTAGAAAAATATTGATTCTCTGGTCAAGTTCAATTTTTATATTTATGCTTTTTGTTTTTATGGGATTAAAAGTAGGATTTATAGAGAATACTTTACGAATTCAATTGGGTGGTAGGCTTCGTTTAAGCCAGGGGTACCAATATGTTAGTCTTGGAGCGAATTATTTATTTCATTTCACTCTAGTTTATCTGTATTTGCGAAGAAATAGAATTACATTTTTTGAAACACTCCTTCTTGGATTGGTGAACTATTATTTTTATGTCAACACAGATACAAAATCGGCTTTTTATCTTTCGATTGTAGCATTAGCATTGGTTTACTTATTTAAAAATAAGGTGATTGATCAAAAAATACTGAATAGAACTGGTCACATTGTCCTAACAGCAGGAATGGTTATCCCGATTCTTTTGACTTATTTTTATAATGCAAATAGCAGATTTCTTCAAACGTTAAACATTGCCTTAACCGGGCGACTAAGTTTAGGAAATAAAGCGATGTCCTTATATGGGGTACATCTATTTGGACAAAGAATTGATTGGGAACTTCAACAGAGAGCAACATCAGTTTTTGATAACTACTTATATGTTGATTCCTCTTTTGTAAATATCTTATTGCACTATGGAGTAATACTATTAATCGTTATTTGGTTCAGTTATTATCGATTAATTAAGAGAGGATATTTCAACACAGTTGAAACACTTGTGTTTGTTGTATTGATTATTCATTCAATGTTTGATCCACAATTTTTTGAATTAATGTATAACCCATTATTGTTATTGATTGGGATTGCTTGGAGTGCGGATAGGTATAAGTATCAGGAGGTTTAAAATGATTTATGCAGGAATTTTAGCAGGTGGGACAGGCTCACGGATGGGGATTACGGATATGCCCAAACAATTTTTGGATTTGGGTGGACGTCCTATTTTAATCCACACGGTTGAGAAGTTCTTATTGGTCCATGAGATTCAAAAGATTGTATTGGGGATTCATCCGGACTGGGTGACCTATACGGAAGATCTGGTAGACAAGTACTTGTCTTCTTATAAGGACCGGATCTTGGTTGTAGAGGGAGGAAGTGACCGCAACTCTACCATCGAAAACATCATCCTGGCTATCGATGAGCTGCAGCCTTTGACAGATGAGGATATTATTGTTACGCATGATTCAGTTCGTCCTTTTGTTAGTCTAAAAACCATCCAAGAAAACATTGAACTAGCTAAGAGCCATGACGTTGTGGATACAGTGGTCGAAGCAACCGATACCATTGTTCAAAGCTTGGACAATACCTTTATCACGGATATCCCTGAGCGTCAATACCTCTATCAGGGTCAAACCCCTCAAACCTTTAAAATGAAAGACTTTCTTGCCTTGTATCATGACTTGAGTGATCAGCAAAAAGAAGTCTTGACAGATGCCTGCAAGATCTTTGTCATCAATGGTAAAAAAGTTGCTCTTGCAAAAGGGGAATATTCTAATATTAAAATTACGACGATTACAGATTTGAAAATTGCACGCGGTATGATTGAGGACAATTAATATGTTGAACCAAATCTTTCAGCTGACCCAGCCGAAAAATATTACCATCAAATACCAAGAAGAAGACATGAGCCGTGGAGACAAGGTGTTAATACGCCCTTATTACATGGCTATTTGTCATGCGGACCAACGTTACTATCAAGGGAAACGGGATCCTAAGGTGCTTAAAAAGAAATTACCCATGGCCCTGATCCATGAGTCGTCTGGTATCGTGGTAGCGGATCCTACGGGAACCTATCAACCAGGACAGATTGTGGCCATGGTTCCCAATCAACCTCCTCATCAAACAGAGGGTGTCTTCTTTGAAAATTATTTGGAGGGGACGCACTTCTTGTCTAGTGGCTTTAATGGCTTTATGCAAGAAGTCGTTGCTTTGCCACTGGATCGTGTAGTGGCTTACCCAGAGGAAGTTCGGGGTCCTGTGACAGCCCTGGCGGAGTTTAGTAGTGTTGCCATGCATGCCATTCATCGCTTTAACCTCATTGCCCACCAACGAAGAGAATCTGTTTTAATTTTAGGAGATGGGAGTCTTTCTTATGTGGTGGCGACTTCTTTGCACTATCTTTACCCAGATTTGAAGATAACTGTAGTTGGGCGTAATAGTGATAAACTGCAATTGTTTAATTTCATTCATCAGGCCATTTTAACCAGCGAGTTGACAGACGATCAACGGTTTGATCACGCCTTTGAGTGTACTGGTGGTCAAGGAAGCGAACCAGCCATCAATGATATTATTGATCATATCAAGCCTCAAGGAACCGTGATGTTGATGGGGGTTAGTGATAACCGAGTCGCAGTTAATACAAGAGATGTTCTTGAAAAGGGATTGACCTTTGTAGGGTCTTCTCGCTCAGGTCGTGAAGATTTCGAGCGGGCTGTAGAGATGCTGGCTAATCGTCGGGTCCAAAGCCGTTTGAAAAACATTATCCACGTTGATGGAGAAGTTCAAACCATTCCAGATATTCATCGAGCTTTTGCGACGGATTTAATCACACCGTTTAAAACGGTCTTCAAGTGGGGATTGTAGACAGTCATGAAAGTGTTAAAAAATTACGCCTATAATCTCTCCTACCAGTTGCTGGTGATTATCTTACCGATTATTACCACTCCTTATGTGACACGGGTCTTTAGCTCGAATGACTTAGGAACCTATGGTTATTTCAACTCCATCGTCACCTATTTTATCCTTTTGGCGACGCTAGGAGTGGCTAACTACGGAACCAAGGAGATTTCAGGACACCGCAAAGACATCCAAAAGAATTTCTGGGGGATTTATACCCTCCAATTGGGAGCGACCTTTGTGTCCATCCTGCTCTATGTCTTGCTGTGCTTGGCGCTTCCTTCCATGCAAAACCCAGTGGCCTATATCTTAGGTCTCAGTTTGGTTTCAAAGGGACTCGATATCTCCTGGCTCTTTCAGGGATTAGAGGATTTTCGTAAGATTACTGTTCGAAATATCACAGTCAAACTGGTTGGAGTCATCTCCATCTTCTTGTTTGTCAAATCTGCCAATGATCTGTATCTCTATGTATTCTTGCTCACCATCTTTGAGCTATTAGGTCAGCTCAGTATGTGGCTACCCGCTCGGGAGTTCATTGGGAAAGCCCATTTTGATATGGCCTATGCACGGGTGCATTTAAAACCGGTCATTCTGCTCTTTTTACCGCAGATTGCCATTTCCCTCTATGTTACCTTGGATAGGACTATGCTGGGAGCTCTTGCCTCTACAAAGGATGTAGGGATTTATGACCAAGCCTTAAAACTCGTCAATATTTTGTTGACCTTGGTGACCTCACTGGGAAGCGTTATGTTGCCCCGTGTATCGAGCCTCTTATCCTCAGGAGATCACAAGGCGGTTAATAAGATGCACCAAATGTCCTTTTTGATCTATAATTTGGTCATCTTCCCAATCATCGCGGGTATGCTGATCGTCAACGATGACTTTGTTCGATTCTTCTTAGGGAAGGATTTCCAAGATGCTCGCTATGCCATCGCTATCATGATCTTCCGCATGTTCTTCATCGGATGGACCAATATCATGGGGATTCAAATTCTCATCCCGCATGATAAGAACAAAGAATTTATGCTGTCAACTACGATTCCTGCTATCGTCAGTGTCGGGTTGAATGTGCTCTTCTTACCTCATTTTGGTTTTATCGGTGCAGCCATTGTATCCGTCTTAACAGAATCTTTGGTGTGGCTGATTCAACTGTACTATACCCGTCATTACCTCAAGGAAGTTCCAATTATCGGGTCTATGACAAAAATTATGTTTGCATCTGCTGTGATGTATGGCCTCTTGCTACTTGTAAAACCATTCCTACATTTCACCCCTACCCTGAATGTACTCGTGTATGCGGTGCTTGGTGGGATCATTTATCTGATCGCTATCCTATCTCTGAGAGTGGTAGATGTGAAAGAATTAAAACAACAATTTTTAAATAAACAGTAGAGAGTAGAAAGGAAGGATATGAATTTTTAAGGAAACAAAATCTTTAGAAAAGAATGCTATAGCAGGGGTGTTCCCTAGGCAAGCATTCCAATCTAGACAGAATGAGCTTTTCTTTAAAAATTCTTTATCAGGTAATTTAATGATAAAAATGAAATTTGACGATCTACTGGTTGGTTTTGTCGTCTCGATTGTGATCTTCTTTAATACAATATCCACTACGATGTTAAATAAGGGCTTTTTGCATGTTGGTGCGAGCTCCCTCTTAGTGGTTGTAGCTCTCTTATTGCTTCGTTTTTTTAATAAAATCTCGATTCCCTATCATTATCTAATCTTGTCTGCCATGTTATTGATGGTAGCTGTTATGGTTTATTTTAAGACAGATAAGTTAAATTTCTTAGTTTATTCTCTCTTAATGGTTTTACTGGTCAATGCGGATAGGAAAGTCATTTTAAAAACTTATGTAGGTGTTGCAGGTACGATAGTCCTTACAGTATTTCTATTGTCACTGTTAAAGGTAGTTCCAAACTTACAATATAGTCGGGGTGCTGTTATCCGTAATTCATTTGGGTTTATCTATCCAACAGATTTCGCAGCCCATTGTTTCTACCTTTATGTCGCAATCTCCTATTTGCTAAAAGATCGGTATATTGGCTTACGATCTCTGAGTGGCGTTCTTCTAGCTCTCTTTATTATCAAGTTCTGTGACGCTCGTATGAATGCGATCTCGCTTTTGGTCGCTGTCTTACTCTTTCTCTTCTTTTATTTTACAAAAGAGAAAAAGTTGAAGTTGTATCACTTGTTGCCCTATTCGATCATTCTTTTTTCAAGCGGGATGATCTACTTGACATATCATTTTTCCTGGTCATCTCCACTTTATGTTCAAATTAATCAATTCATTACAGGTCGGTTAGCCTTGGGTAAAAATGCTTTTAATTTATACCCTTTGAATTGGTTTGGAACAAGAGAGGTTCAGTTTATTGGATCCGGAGGAAGCACAGAGTCTGTCCTCAATTATAATTATGTCGATTCGTCTTATGTTCAGATGTTATTTACATATGGTATCGTACCGGTTGCTTTATTAGTCGGTATTTATGTCATTGTTTCAAAATATGAATTTAAGAAGGGGCGTTATTTATTTGTTGCAATTTTGTCCCTCATTGCGATTAACTGTATGATTGAAGCATTTTGGTTTGTACCGACTTATAACATCTTTATGTTCACACTCTTTGCGACAGAAGTTGTCAAGAAAAAGCCGGCCAATTCCCTCTCTTATAGTGAGGAAATTGGGGGGATTTGAAGATCTAATCTATAGCTATGAGTCTATGATACAGCTGAGAGCTTAGATATATTTTAAAACAGAAAAATGGAGTCTACTATGTACGATTATCTAATTGTTGGTGCTGGTTTGTCTGGAGCCATTTTCGCACATGAAGCTACAAAACGTGGTAAAAAAGTAAAAGTGATTGACAAGCGAGATCACATCGGTGGAAATATCTACTGCGAAGAGGTTGAAGGAATCAACATCCATAAGTACGGTGCCCACATTTTCCATACGTCCAACAAAAAAGTGTGGGACTATGTCAACCAGTTTGCTGAATTCAACAACTATATCAACTCACCAGTAGCTAACTACAAGGGCAGTCTTTACAATCTTCCCTTTAACATGAATACTTTTTATGCTATGTGGGGAACCAAGACTCCTCAAGAAGTCAAGGACAAGATTGCCGAGCAGACAGCTGACATGAAAGATGTTGAACCGAAGAACTTGGAAGAACAAGCTATCAAGTTGATTGGTCCGGATATCTATGAAAAGTTGATTAAGGGCTACACTGAAAAACAATGGGGACGTTCTGCCACAGACCTTCCACCCTTTATCATCAAACGTCTTCCGGTTCGTTTGACCTTTGATAATAATTACTTTAATGACCGTTACCAAGGAATTCCAATCGGTGGATACAACGTCATCATTGAAAACATGCTGGGCGATGTAGAAGTAGAGCTTGGAGTTGACTTCTTTGCCAATCGTGAAGAGTTTGAAGCTTCAGCTGATAAAGTTGTCTTTACAGGGATGATTGACCAGTACTTTGACTACAAACATGGGGAGTTGGAATATCGTAGCCTGCGTTTCGAACACGAAGTCTTGGATGAGGAAAATCATCAGGGTAATGCCGTGGTCAACTATACAGAGCGTGAAATTCCTTACACTCGGATCATCGAGCACAAGCATTTCGAGTATGGGACTCAACCAAAGACGGTGATTACCCGTGAATACCCAGCTGATTGGAAACGAGGCGATGAGCCCTACTATCCAATCAACGATGAAAAGAACAACGCTATGTTTGCCAAGTACCAAGAAGAAGCAGCTAAAAATGATAAGGTCATCTTCTGTGGACGGCTAGCAGACTATAAATACTACGACATGCACGTGGTCATTGAGCGTGCTCTAGAAGTCGTAGCAAATGAGTTTGATTGAAAGAAACCATAATCTATGAAATACTACTTAAAAGAAGAATTCCTGCATGATGTCAACGCAAAGAACGCAGGAAATAAAGCACGCAATGACGTAGAAAGTATTGTGAAAGAAGAAGGCTATCATCCTTTGGTCCTTTCTGTCGACAATTGGTATCAGATGAGTACCCTTGTGGCTCAACGCCATAAGGCGAAGGCTTTCGGTCAAGCCTTGGATCAACTAAAGCAAGGAGATGAGTTGCTGATCCAGTTTCCAATGCTTCACCATAGTTTTTTCTCAACCCATTTGGTTAAAAAAGCACAAAAAAGAGGGATTAAAGTCTATCTCTTGATTCATGACCTAGAAGTGCTCCGCCATGCCAACATGACGTCACTACCTTTAAAACACAGAATTCGGATGTACCTTCAAGAAGCAAGTTTTCTCAAAGCGGCTGATGGGATCATCGCCCACAACCCGGTGATGAAATCTGTTTTGGTGGATAAAGGGATTGCGGAAGATAAGATTGTTAGCCTGGGCATTTTCGACTATTTGATCCCAAATTTCCAAGAGAAAAGCGGCCAAACAAAAGACCAGCCGATGATTGTGGCAGGTAATTTGGCCCAGGAAAAAGCTGGTTATCTCTATGGTCTTCCTGCAGAACCTGCCTATAACCTCTATGGTGTTGGTTTTGATGAGAGTAGAGCTTTAGAGAATGAAACTTACTTTGGCTCCTTCCTACCGGATGAGCTTCCTGCAGCCCTTGAGGGTAGTTTTGGACTGGTCTGGGATGGGGATAGTGCGGAAACCTGTAGTGGTGTTTTTGGCGAATACCTTCGCTACAACAACTCTCACAAGGCGTCGCTTTATCTAGCATCGGGCTTCCCGCTGGTGGTGTGGAAACAGTCAGCCTTGTCTCACTTTGTACTTGAGAAGGGCTGTGGGATTGCAGTAGAGTCTCTTTATGACTTGAAGGAGACAATCGACAATCTTTCAGATGCCGATTACCAAGATTTGGTAGACAATGCCAAGCGTGTTGGCCAAGAAATCCGAGATGGTCACTACTTAAAGACAGCCTTAAAGCATTTATCATAAGATCAAAAGAAGTCAGACAGACTTCTTTTTTTAGTTTTTCAAAAAAATATCACTAATTTTAAAAATTTGCCTTATAAAACTTTTCATCGCTGAAACCGTGTGGTAAAATGATTAACGTATAAAATTTGTATAAAGGGAAGTTTATATGAAAAAGAAAGATCTTATTTGTTATGCCGGAGCGGCAGTCTTGATGGCTGTGTCTGCTCAGGGAGTCAGTGCAGATGAGCTGGTTTCAAACGAGGCCGCTACTACTGAAGGCAACCAAGTCCAAGCTGAAAAAGCGCCAGAAGTAGCCGTTGCTGAAAAGTCGGTAGCACCTGTCGCAAGCAACTATGCAGCACCAGCAAATGTGATTGAACAGTCTGTAGCACCTGCGAGCAAGACCACGGCTTCAGAAAGTGGAACCCCATCTGTAGAGAAAGCTACAGAAGCATCGACGACTGAGAAAGAAGAAACTCCTCTTCCGTCTAATACAGGAAGCACGACCTTCTTTAACACAGGCGCTCACGCTCCTGCTGGTCGTTCAACAGATGTGGCGGTTCAACCAAAATCATTCGTTGATGTGAGTAGCCACAACGGAGACATTAGTATTGGCGACTACCGTACCCTAGCTAATAAAGGCGTGGGCGGTGTCGTTGTCAAATTGACAGAAGACACTTGGTACAAGAACCCAAATGCGGAGAACCAAATTCGTAATGCACAGGCTGCGGGTCTGCAAGTATCGACCTACCACTTCTCACGCTATACTTCTGAGGAAGCAGCGCGTGCAGAAGCGCGATTCTACATTGCAGAAGCGCAACGCTTGAATATTCCAAAGAACACCCTCATGGTCAATGACTTTGAGGATGCCAAGATGCAGCCAAATATTAACCGCAACACCCAAGCTTGGGCGGACGAAATGCGTAAAAATGGTTACACCAACTTGATGTTCTACACCAGTGCTAGCTGGTTGGATGAAAACAATCTTCGCAAGAAAGGTCCTGTCAACACCGCTCAATTTGGTCTTCAGAATTTCTGGGTTGCCCAATACCCTTCTCCAAAACTGTCTGTAAACGATGCGAAAAGCTTGCGTTACAATGGGAAAGCTGGCGCCTGGCAGTTCACTTCTCAAGCGGAATTGCTTCCAGGAAAACACCTCTTTGACCACAGTGTGGACTATACCGGTCGCTTCACAGCGAACGCAAAACCTGCAGCGGATCCAACAGAAGGCAGCTTAAGTGGGAAGATTGACATTGTCAATAACGATACTATGACGGGCCGCTTTGACGTTGTCATCTCAAATGTTCAGGCACCAAATGGAGTTCGAACCGTTTCTGTACCGATCTGGTCAGAAACAGGTGGTCAAGATGACCTTGTTTGGTATACAGCTAATCGTCAAGCAAATGGGACCTATATCGTCAATGTCAAAGCAGAGAACCATAAAAACTCAACCGGTCTTTACAATGTCCACCTTTACTATGTTCAGAACAATGGACAAATGACAGGTGTAGGTGGAACAACGACGACAGTAGCCATTGGAAAGAAAAATCAGACACCAGTATCAGCTGATTTGACTATTGCAAAATCAGAAAAAGACGGTACCTTCACCATTACAGCTAAGAACCTTCAAGGCTTCGATGGCTACAAGGAAGTGAAGATTCCATTCTGGTCTCATGCCAATGGGATGAAAGACATCATCTGGTATACTCCGACTCGCCAGGCAGACGGTTCTTATACTGTAACAGCCAAAGCCAGTGACCACGAAAATGCTGATGGCAAATACGAAGCGCAGGTCTTCTATGTAGACGCCCAAGGTCAAAACAAATTTGTGAAAAAGGCCTTTATCGATTATACGGCGACAAAACCGGCCAATGCTGTCGCAGCTGATCTGACCATTACAAAATCAGAAAAAGATGGCACTTTCACCATTACGGCTAAGAATCTTCAAGGCTTCGATGGTTATAAAGAAGTGAAGATTCCATTCTGGTCTCATGCCAATGGGATGAAGGATATCATCTGGTATACTCCAACTCGCCAGGTAGACGGTTCATATACTGTAACGGCCAAAGCTAGTGACCACGAAAACGCTGATGGCAAGTATGAAGCGCAAGTCTTCTATGTGGATGCTAACGGCCAAAACAAGTTTGTCAAGAAAGCCTTTATCGATTACACAGCTTCTAAACCATCTGCTGATCTGACCATTACAAAATCAGAAAAAGACGGCACCTTCACCATCACAGCTAAGAACCTTCAAGGCTTCGATGGCTACAAGGAAGTGAAGATTCCATTCT
>CAUCUH010000050.1:0-11228 GCA_958445905.1 uncultured Streptococcus sp. | reverse complement strand
GATGCCACTACAATCCCTGTCGGAATGTGGGTCAAGCGCACCCCTGTAGAGACCTTGTTGACGTTTTGTCCACCAGCTCCACCAGAGCGGAAGGTATCCATCTTGATATCATCATCACGAACTTCAACCTCGATGGTATCGTCTAATTCGGGCATAACCTCAACAGATGTAAAGGACGTATGACGCCGTTTAGCAGAGTCAAATGGAGAGATTCGAACCAAACGGTGTACCCCCATTTCAGATTTCAGAAGACCGTATGCATGTGGCCCTTCAAAAGATAAGGTCACAGACTTGATTCCAGCCTCATCTCCAGCTTGATAGTCCAAGACTTCAACTTTAAAGCCGTGAGCATTTCCAAAACGAGTATACATCCGAAGAAGCATGTCGCCCCAGTCCTGAGCTTCTGTTCCTCCTGAACCTGGGTGGATTTCTAAGATGGCATTATTATTGTCATAAGGTTCAGACAATAGCAAGGTCATCTCATAGCTGGTCATACGTTTATCCAGCTCCTCCAACTTCTCGATCAATTCTTCTTTGACCGAATCGTCTTCTGCCAAAAAGTCCAGTAAGATTTCTGACTCATCAAAGAGATCCACCATTTGATGGAAATTTTCATAGGTCTGCTTGAGTTCATTTAATTCTTGAGATGTCTTTTGCGCAGCAATGTTATCATCCCAAAAATCAGGTTCTGTCATTTTATTTTCTAAAATGGCAATTTCTTCTTCCAATGCCTCTAAGTCAAAGAGACCCCCTGAAAGAAGCTAATTTTTCACGATTTGCGTCAATTTTTTGACGAATTTCTGAAATGTCCATAAGTACCTCTTTCTATGCATCTAATCTATTATATCATAACCTTCACTATTTGCCCACCTTCCAATATTGGATCTGCTAGTTGACCACCACCAATCCAGCTGATTTTCAGCATTTTTTCTATTCATTTGTAACCTAATTGTTAGAAAAAAAGATGCTCTTATGCTAGACTGGTAGCATGACAACAGTAGCTTTTATGTCCGATTTACACATTGATTCAAACAACTTCGGTAAAGAAGAATTAGAGACCCTGATCACTCTTTTCAAGGAGCAAAACATTCAACATCTCCATATTGCAGGAGATGTTGCCAACGGCTTTGAAAAGACCTCACAAGAATTTTTAGCCCAACTCCAATGTCAGCTTCCTGTGACCTTTAGCTTGGGAAATCATGATATGTTGGGTCTATCAGAAGAAGCCATGAGACCTTTTGAATTTCAAAAGATTCCTTTTTCAAAGCATACACTCCTTGCCTTTTCTGGCTGGTATGACTACAGCTTTGTTCCTAATCTCTCTCCCCAAAAACATCTCCAAACCAAGAATCTGTTTTGGTTTGACAGACGCCTCCAACGAATAGGAGCTGATCCAGCCATTACCCAACGTTTGTTGCGAGAGCTGGAACAAGAGCTCATGCAAGTGGATCAACCCCTGATCATCGCTATGCACTTTGTTCCCCATAGTCAGTTTCTCCTACGCCACCCTTATTTTGAACGTTTCAATGCTTTTTTAGGGAGCCAAGCCTTTCATGAACTGTTTAGACAATATCCTGTCAAAGAGGTGATTTTTGGTCATAGCCACCATCGAATGCCAGCAACAACCATTGACACCATCACCTATCATGCCAGACCTTTAGGCTATGTCCGAGAATGGGAGCTTTGCAAACAATTTTTCGAAGCTTTTCCTGAATATGATTTTCCAAAACGATACGATCCCTACAAACGCTATCGCAGAATCAAAGACCTCCCCGAATTTAATGCATACAAGAAAAAACAGCTTGCTCATGAATTTTCTCAAGCCATGACTATCCTTGAACTATAAAAAAATTGGTTCCTTCGGAACCAATTTAGAATGTAGACAAACTATTTTAAAGTAAAATAAGTTAAGCGATTCTGCAAAAAATAAATAAGTTCCAATTTTTAAATCGATCGAGAAAATACCGAAACTTTCCGCTGTGAGAAAAGTGCCTGAAACAATAACGTTTCAGGCACTCGGAATTATTGAGACCCTAGGCTCAATAATTAGTCATGGAACTTCGAAGAAGTTCGCTGACGTCCGTACTCACCTAAGGAAAGTTTTTTATATGACTTTGTTTTCAATCTGAATTGGTCCCTCTGGAACCAATTTTTTTACTCTTCTGTATCCAAGAGATTTTTTGCAACGATTGCAGCCAGAACACCACCGACAATTGGAGCCAAGATAAAGATCCAAATTTGTTGAAGGGCTGCACCACCAACAAAGAGGGCAGGTGCCAAGCTACGAGCTGGGTTAACAGAAAGTCCTGTAATGTTCAAACCAACAAGAATAATCAAAGTCAAGCTCAAACCGATCACAAGACCAGCGATCTTGCCATTACCTTTGGTAGCTGATGTCACTGTCATGATGACCAAAATAAAGATAAAGGACGCAATCACTTCAAACAAGAATCCGCCAAATGGAGTCACACCCTTCGCTAGGGCATTTTCACCAAGACTAGCTGTTGACATACCTGAATTTGACAAGAGGAAGAGTACTGTTGCAGATGCGAGAACCGCACCCACTACTTGCGCTGCAATATAATTAACCAAGTCCTTTGAAGACAAGCGTTTGTTCACAAACATGGCAATCGAAACAGCCGGGTTCAAGTGGGCACCAGAAACAGTCCCAATTGAGTAAGCTGCTGCAACAATGGATAAACCGAATGCCAAGGCAATTCCTACATGTCCCAGACCTTCTGTCCCATTTCCAAAAACAACTGCGCCAGTCCCGATAAAGACAAGCATAAATGTGCCGATTACTTCAGCAAAAAACTTTTTCATAACTAAGTTTCCTTTCTTCAAACTGTTGACTAGTTTATCAAAAATCCACACGTACCTCAAGAAATATGCCCAGTATATTTTGCCCGCAAAAAAAGCCATCCGAAGATGACTTTTTTTATGCTTAAATGGCATTTTTATCTTTTCCAAGTGCACGTTGAACGGCTTTGACAATCTCAACGAGAACAACAATCAAGAGCGAACCAATCATAACAGCTAACCATTGTGTCAAGCTTAAATGAGACACATGGAAGAGTTTGTTAAATCCAGGGACAATGATGGTCGCCATCAAGAGAACAAAGGCAACTGGAATCGACCAGTTAAAGGTTTTGTTCTTGAAGAGTCCCACTTTAAAGATGGATTGGTAAACCGATTTAACGTTAAAGGCATGGAGCAATTGGATCAAACCAAGAGTTGCAAAGGCCATGGTCAAAGCATCTGCATGGATTTCGGCACGAGTCGCATGTTCTGGAGAGAGTAAGGCCCAGCCATAAACACCAAGAACTAGCATGGTTTGGAAGATTCCTTGATAAAGAATGGCTCCGAAGACCCCACCGTCAAAGAAGTTAGATTTACGTCCACGAGGTTTGTGGGTCATAACACCTGGCTCAGCTGGTTCCACACCAAGAGCGATGGCTGGAAGAGTATCGGTTACCAGGTTAATCCAGAGAAGATGTACTGGTTGCAACACATCCCAACCAAAGAGGGTTGCAAAGAAGATGGTGAAGACCTCAGCCATATTGGCAGACAAGAGGTATTGGATAGATTTTTGGATATTGGAGAAGACCTTACGTCCTTCTTCTACCGCTACGATAATGGTTGCAAAGTTATCATCTGCAAGGACCATGTCTGAAGCTCCCTTAGAAACTTCTGTACCTGTAATCCCCATACCGATACCGATATCAGCTGTCTTAAGTGATGGTGCATCGTTGACCCCATCCCCTGTCATGGCAACAACTTTTCCTTCATTTTGCCAAGCTTTCACGATCCGAACCTTGTGTTCAGGTGATACACGCGCATAGACAGAGTATTGTTTGAATACTTTTTGGAATTCTTCGTCAGAGAGTTCGTTCAACTCAGCCCCTGTGAAGACATGGTCTTCTGTATCATTTGGATCGATGATTCCAAGACGTTTAGCAATCGCCTCTGCTGTATCTTGGTGGTCACCCGTGATCATGATAGGACGGATACCCGCTTCCTTAGCGACACGGACAGCTTCTGCTGCTTCTGGACGCTCAGGGTCAATCATGCCGACCAAACCAGAGAAGATCAGGTCAGACTCAACAATTTCAGATTCCAAGGTAGGGATTTCGTTGCTTGTCTTATAAGCCATCATCAAGACACGAAGGGCTTGTTTAGCCAAGTCTTTGTTGGTAGCAAGGATAGCTTTCTTATCTTCATCTGTGATAGGACGAACTTCCCCATTGACTTCAATACGTGTCACACGTTTGAGCAATTGGTCAGGAGCCCCCTTGACAGCGATAAAGTAAGAACCGTCTGCTTCCTTGTGGATGGTAGACATGAGTTTACGATCAGAGTCAAATGGCAATTCAGCCACACGTGGCTCATCCTTCAAGGCTTCACGAACATCAAAATTGTGGTCCAAACCAAACTGTACAAGGGCTGTCTCAGTTGGATCTCCAATCAACTTACCAGATGGGTCCACTTTAGTGTCATTGGCAAAGTTCATGATACGAAGGGTATTGTTGTTAGCAGCAATCTCAGCTGCTGAGCTTTGCAATTGACCGTTGGTGTAGACCTTCTCAACTGTCATTTGGTTCATGGTCAAAGTACCTGTTTTATCAGATGCGATGATTTCTGTTGAACCAAGAGTTTCAACCGCTGGTAATTTACGAACGATAGAATTACGTTTAGCAAGGGTTGTAGTTCCCAAAGATAGAACGATAGTTACAATGGCAGGAAGTCCTTCTGGAATGGCCGCAACCGCAAGGGCTACCGCAACCATCAAGCCTTCCAATGGATGCTCTCCACGAACGAAGACACCAACTAAGAAAGTAATGACCGCAATCACAACAATTAAGTAAGTCAAGGCTTTAGAGAGTTGTTCCAAGCTTTGCTTCAATGGTGTTTCCGTTTCATCGGCATTAGCCAACATATCTGCAATCTTACCAACTTCTGTATACATACCAGTGTTGGTCACGACCCCTGTACCACGACCATAAGTTACATTTGAGTTTTGGTAACCCATATTAACGCGGTCCCCAATACCAGCATCTGCCTCAACAAGGCCAGTTACATCTTTTTCAACTGGAACCGATTCCCCTGTAAGAGCTGCTTCTTCGATCTTAAGAGAAGCTGCCTCTAACAAGCGCATATCGGCTGGAACCACATCTCCAGCTTCCAGAAGAACGATGTCCCCAGGGACCAATTCTTTGGAATCAATTTCAATCACGTGACCATCACGGCGGACACGCGCTAATGGACTAGACATGTTTTTCAGTGCTTCGATAGCTGCTTCGGCTTGTCCTTCTTGGTAGACACCAAAGGCTGCATTCAAAACAACAACGGCTAAGATGATCATGGCATCTGTAAGGCCGTCCATTCCTTCTGTGATCACAGAGAGAGCTGCGGCGATCAGCAAGATGATAATCATCAAATCTTTAAACTGATCGATAAACTTAGACAAGAGGCTACGTTTTTCACCTTCGTCCAGTTCATTATGACCATAAGTCGCTAAACGTTCTTGAGCTTGAGCAGTTGACAAGCCTTCAATTGAAGAGTCCAATTCCTTTAGAACTTCTTCTTTACTCTGTGTATAAAACAAAGCTTTATTTTGTTCTTTTGACAAAATAATTTCCTCCTTATAGCTTTCTACTAGGTCTCTTTTGCACAAAAAAGAGACCTGTTTGAAAAAACAAGTCTCGCCGTTTAATATAGTGCCGGAAATAATTTCGTAATGACGACACTATCGCGGAAAACCGCCAGCTACTCCCTTGAGTGGTTTTATTATACCATTTTTATAGAATAAAGCAAGCGGGATCTCGAATAATTTAATGAGGATTATTCTTCCCATTCCACCAGTAATTGATAATTGGCAAATTCCTGTTCTCCATCGAGAGTTAACAAGCGATAAGAGACTTGCAAATGACCTGCTTCTAATTGAAAGAGGTCTGTTGTAATCAAAAACTGCTGAATGCCCATCGGAGTTGGGATGATTGCCCCACCATCTTCATTTTTGTAGAAACGCATGATGGATTTAGGACTTGAGAATCGTGTCATGACCAATTCATCGTTGGAAAATTTCAAAGCAACCTTTTCATCTTCTTCATTGGTATACAAGAGATATTGAAAACCTGCTTTTTCCTTCCATTCACCTTGATAGTACTGATCAACGATTTCCATTTCTTCTCCAAATCGAATGGTATTTTGAATGCGAATCTGCATCTTTGTCTCCTTCTCTTCTTTGCTTGCCTTACTATTCTATCAAATTTTACGCATTTTGACTGCCCCTATTAGCCTCTAGATCGCAAAATAGGCTTTTTTTTGCTATAATAGACCCATGAATGAAAAAGTCTTTCGCGATCCCGTGCATGATTACGTTCATGTGGATCATCCCATCATTTATCAATTAATTAATAGTAAAGAATTTCAACGACTACGCCGCATCAAACAACTGGGGACATCTGGTTTTACCTTCCACGGTGGGGAGCATAGTCGTTTTTCTCACTGTCTTGGCGCCTATGAAATTTCAAGACGGATTCTGTCTATTTTCGAGGAAAAGTATGCAGAGCAATGGAATTCTGATGAAAACTTACTGACCATGACAGCCGCTCTTCTTCATGACATTGGACATGGTGCCTATTCCCATACCTTTGAAGGACTCTTTGGGACCGATCATGAAAAAATGACCCAGCTAATCATCACCAGCCCAGAGACGGAGGTCAATCAGATCCTCTTACAGGTAGCACCTGATTTCCCAAATCGTGTAGCCAGCGTCATTGATCATACCTATCCCAATAAACAAGTGGTGCAATTGATTTCTAGTCAAATTGATGTGGACCGGATGGATTATTTACTGCGGGATGCCTACTTTACGGGTGCTTCCTATGGAAAATTTGACTTGACCCGTATTTTACGCGTCATTCGACCGATTGAAAATGGCATTGCCTTCCAACAAAATGGCATGCATGCTGTCGAGGATTACGTGGTCAGCCGTTACCAAATGTATATGCAGGTCTACTTCCACCCGGCTACTCGTGCCATGGAAGTCCTCCTTCAAAATCTTCTCAAACGCGCTAGAACCATTTATCCAGATCAGAAAGAGTATTTTCAACTGACTTCACCTCGCTTGATTCCATTTTTTGAAGAAGAAGTAACTATCCAAGACTACCTAAATCTAGATGACGGTGTGATGAATACCTATTTCCAAGTCTGGATGGATAGTCCGGATACCATCTTGTCTGATCTTGCTCAGCGCTATATTAATCGGAAAGTCTTCAAATCGATTCTATTTACAGAAGATAAGCGAAAAGACTTAGCAATCCTTGAAAAACTGATCAAAGAGGTTGGGTTTAATCCAACCTACTACACAGCTATTCATCAAAATTTTGACCTGCCCTACGATATTTATCGACCAGAGCTTGAAAAACCGCGGACCCAGATCGAGATGATCCGAAAAGATGGGAGTCTCGCTGAATTGTCTCAGTTGTCTCCACTCGTCGCTGCTTTAGCAGGAACTCGCTATGGGGACAACCGCTTCTATTTCCCAAAAGAAATGCTGGAGGTTAATGGACTTTTCAGTAAGCAGGTAGAGGAATTCACTTCCTATATCACCAATGATTATTTTACAGGAGAGACGGATGTCCATTAAATTAGTGGCGATCGATATCGACGGTACACTTCTCAATTCAAAAAAAGAGATCACACCTTCCGTATTTGAAGCCATTCAAGATGCTAAAGCCGCAGGCGTTAAAATCGTGATCACAACAGGTCGTCCTATCGCAGGGGTCTCAAAACTTTTAAAAGAACTCCATTTGATGGATCCTGGAGACTATGTCATTACCTTTAATGGTGGTCTGGTTCAAGAAACCGCTACCGGAAAAGAACTCATCAAAGACCTTTTACATTATGAGGACTATCTCGATATCGAGGCTCTTGCTAACAAACTCAAAATCCACTCTCATGCGATTACTAAAGACGGAATCTATACCAGCAATCGAGATATCGGACGCTACACCATTCATGAATCTCAACTGGTCAATATGCCCGTTTATTACCGGACGCCTGAAGAAGTTCGTGAGAAAGAATTTGTCAAGGCCATGTATATCGATGAACCAGGCATTCTAGATGCTGCGATTGCAAAAATACCTAAAGAATTTCAGGACCGCTTCACCATGGTCAAATCAGCCCCTTTTTATTTAGAAATTCTAGGGAAAACAACCAATAAGGGAGCAGCCCTTCTTCATCTAGCCCAACGACTTGGAATCCAGCAAGATGAAACCATGGCTATCGGAGATGAAGAAAATGACCGTTCCATGCTAGAAGTCGTGGGACATGCTGTCGTTATGGAAAATGGCAATCCAGCTCTTAAAAAAATTGCTACAACTATTACCAAATCAAATGATGAATCTGGCGTTGCATACGCCATTAGAAAGTGGGTATTATAAGAAATGTACCATTACCAGCTAGGAATTTCTGCTAGTGAGCATGACGACTTTGTGATTCAGAGTGACCAAACCAATCTCTTACAAAGCAGCTCATGGGCAAAAATCAAAGATAATTGGGGAAATGAACGGGTTGGTTTTTATCAAGAAGACCAATTAGTCGCTGTTGCAAGCATCTTGATTCAACCCCTGCCACTTGGCTTTTCCATGCTCTACATTCCTCGAGGCCCAATCATGGATTACCAAAACAAAGAGCTGGTTTCATATGTGATCCAGTCCCTTAAAAAGATAGCCAAACAATACAAGGCCTTGTTTGTGAAATTTGATCCAAGTCTTTTCTTGAGTAAACAATTGATTGGACAAGAACAGACGCAAGCTCCTGCCGTGCAAGAAGTGATCGATACCCTAACAAAAGAAGGGATTGAATGGACTGGCCGAACCAGTGATATGGCAGAAAATATCCAACCACGCTTTCAAGCGAATATCCACAAAGAGTTTTTCACCGAGCAAGATCTTTCAAAATCGACTCGTCAAGCGATTCGAACTGCTCGAAACAAAGGGATTAAAGTGAAATTTGGCGGGACTGAATTGTTAGAGGACTTTGCTTCTCTCATGAAAAAGACAGAAGCTCGGAAAAGCATTCATTTGCGTGGAAGAGACTACTACGAGAAACTGCTGACAACTTACCAAGGACACTCCTACATTACCTTGTCTAGCCTTGATCTCGTAGAACGAAAAAACTCTCTGACAAAAGATCTTGAAAAAAACAAGACTGAGGCTGAAAAATTCACCGAAAAAACTAAACCTGGTAAGGTAGAGAATAACCAGAAAGAAAAAGAACGCTTAGAAGAAGAGTTGCAATTTCTTGAGCAACATCTCCAAGCAGGCAAACAGGTCGTCCCTCTATCTGGTACCTTGACACTGGAATTTGGCGGAACCTCTGAAAATGTCTATGCAGGAATGGATGAAGAATTCCGTCGTTACCAACCCGCCATCCTCACCTGGTACGAAACAGCTCAACACGCTTTCGATCGTGGTGCATCTTGGCAAAATATGGGAGGAATTGAAAACTCACTAGATGGTGGGCTTTATCATTTCAAATCTAAATTCAATCCTGTCATTGAAGAATTTGTTGGGGAATTCAATCTCCCAACCAGTCCACTCTATCCACTTGTAAATAAAGCCTACAAGATCCGGAAAAAATTAAGGAGTAGATAAGTCCTATGACTCTCACGACAATTTCAAAAGAAGAATTTACCTCATTTGCAAATACCGTTTCTCATCGCTCTTTCATCCAGTCAGCAGAGATGGCCGATTTGCTTGTAGAGCGGGGAAACACTGTTCAATTTATCGCTTGGAAGCAAGATGACCAAGTCCAAGTAGCAGCAATCTTGTATAGTCTACCTATGACGGGTGGTCTCCATATGGAAATCAATTCAGGGCCCCTCTATCAAGAGGAAGCTATGCTAGAACCCTTCTATGCAGCCTTAAAAGACTATGCTAAAGCAAATGGAGCTATTGAATTAGTTATCAAACCCTATGATACCTACCAGACATTTGATAGCGACGGAAACCCAACCAGTGAAGAACAAACTCATTTCATGGAAACGCTGAAAAAATTGGGGTATCAACATGATGGTTTAACAACGGGTTACCCAGGTGGAGAGCCTGATTGGCACTATGTAAAAGACATGGAAGGCATCACTGAAAAAGATCTTCTCAAGACTTTTAGCAAAAAAGGAAAACCTCTTGTAAAAAAAGCCAAATCTTTCGGTATTGAATTGAAACGATTGAACCGGGATGAACTGCAACTGTTCAAGGATATTACTTCTTCTACCAGTGACCGACGAGACTATCTGGACAAGACTTTGGATTATTACCAAACTTTCTACGATAGTTTTGGGGACAAAGCGGATTTCATGATAGCTACTCTGAATTTCCACAATTACTACACGAATCTTGAAAAAGACCAAGGCAAACTAGCTCAGAAGATTGAGAAATTACAGAACGATCTTGAAGTCAATCCACATTCAGAGAAAAAACAAAATCAACTTCGTGAATTTTCCAGTCAGTTTGATACCTTTGAGGTGAGAAAGAAGGAAGCCAAAGAATATATTGAAAAATATGGTGACCAAGATGTCATCCTTGCGGGCAGCCTCTTTGTCTATATGCCACAAGAATCCACCTATTTATTCAGTGGCTCTTATACCGAATTTAATAAGTTCTATGCTCCTGCTGTCCTTCAAGAATATATGATGCTTGAAACCATCAAACGTGGTATCCCAAGATATAACTTCCTTGGTATTCAAGGAATCTTTGACGGGTCAGACGGTGTTCTTCGTTTCAAACAAAACTTCAACGGCTACATCGTCCGTAAGATGGGGACCTTCCGTTATTACCCAAATCCTCTGAAATACAAAATGATTTCTCTCATTAAGAAACTATTAGGACGTTCCTAACTCAAAAGACCAGCTTTGAAGCTGGTCTTTTCTACTATAAAAAAGACAAAAAAGACGAGAAATCTCTCGCCTTTTAGATGTTATTATTTAACGAAGTCAAGCAATGCCAAGAAGCTTTCTGGATCAAGTGATGCACCACCTACAAGAGCTCCATCAACGTCTGGACAAGCCATGTATTCAGCAACGTTTTCAGGTTTCACTGAACCACCGTATTGAACACGTACTTTGTCAGCCACTTCTTGACCAAAGTCAGCAGCTACAACGTCACGAACAACTTTACACATTTTTTGTGCATCGTCTTGTGAAGCTGATTTACCAGTACCGA
>CAUCUH010000049.1:0-11370 GCA_958445905.1 uncultured Streptococcus sp. | reverse complement strand
CTCAAAATGCTAACCATATACATATCAACCAACTGGCTATTCAAGTCTGAAACGATATCTTTAGCGACTTTATTGGCCTCGTTTTCAACCTGAGAATTTCCAGCCGCATTGACCTTATACGTCACCATGGTCTTCTCTGCATTTACCGCGTTCACTTCCAAGACCTTCTCTGAGAAATCACTTGGAATAACGATCATCAACTGGTACTTGCCATCTGCAAGCCCTGACTCAGCAGCTCCACGAGGGAGTACAGACCAGTTTTGCGAATTATCCCGTTCGATATTCTTTACATAGCTAGCCCCAAGGTTATATTCTTTATCATTCAGTTTGACCGCCTTGTCTTCATTGACAACCGCAATGTTGAGCTTAGTGTTTTCCGTTGTTTGCACGGTCTTGGCTTCGTTTTGCTTTTGGTCCTTTTGAACCGTCGTATAAAGACCCACGACAGATCCCATCAAAAGGAGCACAACCGCACTCTGACCGATGTATTTTAACCATTTTTTATTTTTAACTTCCATACCTTTTCCTTTTTCTAATTCATAGATACAAAATAGGGGTTAGGAATTAAGAATCTAACCCCTATTTTCTATATATCAAAAGACAAAAGGGTGATCTACCTACAAGAAGTAAGATCACCTCCAAGACTATCTTAGTGGATTTGTGCAGCGATATCTTGGTCAGTTTGTTCAACGATATCAGCAACTTTGATCAATTGACCGTTGATGTCTTCCAACAATTGAGCGAATTGTTTGATTTTTGGAGACAATTCGTTGAATTGTGCTTCAAAGCTATCAAATGCAGATCCATCCCAGTTTGCGTCGATGACTTGTTGTTCATGAGTCAAAGTAGTAAGGATTTGATCGATTTCTTGAGAACCTTGTGCATAACGTTGTGCTGAAGCACGTAGGTCTTCTGGAGTTAATTTAATTTGAGCCATATTTTTCTCCTTTTGGGCTGATACCCTTATATTTTTTTCATAAACAATACATTTTAGTACGAATTAGTAAAATGCCAGATAACTGTATATTTTACCTTTTTCTCCCTGTTTGTATTATTTACTTAAAAATATCTTAATGAAATATTGCCAGAATGTCAAGTTTAGAGGGCTAACTGATAAAACATTGTAACTTTGTTACAATTGTGTAACATTTTGTCATAAATATGTAATATATTTTCTGAATTCCTTGCCCCAGTAGTCTCCAACTAGTATTATTTCTGAGAAGAAAAGAAGACACTCTGTCCTTTTATACTAACTCAACACATAGATAAAAATTGTTGATTTTAGGTGTTTTTAAAAGCAAATTTTGAAGATTTTTGTATATTTTTTCATTTTTAAAACTTTTATGGTATAATGAAACCTGTTCAAAACTTGTTTCATACAAGATCGAACACCATTAACCTATAAGGAGTATATATGAAAAAATTTCTACTTGCCTCTGTCTGTCTACTAGCTCTTACCGCTTGTAGCCAAGGCCAACAAGGCAAAGGAACTACTGCTGCTTCTCCCAAGCAAGAGGCCACTCAAACCAAAAAGGAGCAAGTCCAAACCAAGACCTTTGTTCGTGACCTCGGTGATCACTACCAAAACAAAATTCAAATTGGCTACAAAAATGATGAGATTGTTTCCATGACCATCATGGGAGTTGCACCAATACCGGAAGATATGCAAAAATCAGATGTCGCTGAATTGAAAGAAACCTTTAAATCTGGTATCGACAGTAATAATTCCCAAAATGAATTCACTAACGTTGCTGGACTGCATCCAGACATTCAAATTGCTGATGATAAAAAAACATATACCAACATCATGCATATTGACTTTTCTCAAATCAAAAAAGAAGAGTTTGCCAAAATAATTGAGAAACAGGGAGGGGAACAAAACTCCCAAATGTTGAAATACCTCAATGGCAAACCTCAAGATCTCTTTACCTATTTCAAAGATCAAGGTCTCAAAGAAGAAAAATAAAAAGAGCTTCCTGAGTTTCATCACCACACTGGTGAGGGCTCAGAAAGCTTTTTCTTATTTGTTCAAGATTGAAAGAGTTTCAAGGAGATTGTCCGCATGAACTTCAATGGTATCTCCTGTCGCTTTGATTTTCACTTCTACGATACCTTCAGCTGCTTTTTTACCAACTGTTACGCGGATTGGAAGTCCAATCAAATCACTATCGCTGAATTTGACACCAGCGCGTTCATTTCGGTCATCCACCAAGACTTCATAGCCTTTATTCACCAAGGCTTCTTCGATCCGATCGGTCAAAGCAAGACTCGCTTCATCTTTAACATTGACTGGAATCAAATGCACATCAAATGGCGCCAATTCTTTAGGGAAGTTAATTCCCCAAGCGTAACGGTATTCCCCTTTTGGAGTCTTATTGACAAAGAGGCGTGCATGTTGCTCCATAACGGCTGAAAGAAGACGGCTGACACCGATCCCGTAGCAGCCCATGATGATTGGAACCGCACGACCGTTTTCGTCCAAGACATCTGCTCCCATGCTAGCGGAGTAGCGTGTGCCGAGTTTGAAAATGTGACCGATTTCGATCCCACGTGCAAAGTTCAAGACCCCTTTCCCATCTGGTGAGATCTCGCCTTCACGAACTTCACGGATATCGACGTATTCTGCAGTAAAGTCACGTCCTGGGTTGACACCAGTCAAGTGGTAGCCTGTTTCATTGGCACCGACTACTGCATTACGGCTGTCTTGGACCTTGCGGTCTGCGATAATCTTAACATTTTCAGGAAGATCAACTGGACCGAGAGAGCCAAAATCAGCTCCCAATAATTCTTTTACTTCCACTTCGGTTGCAGGTTCAAAGAAGTCTGCGCCGAGGTGGTTTTTCAACTTCACTTCATTGAGCTGATCATTACCTACGAGAAGGGCAACAACAGGCTCACCATCTGCGATGTAAACCAAAGTCTTGATAGTAGCTTCTTCTGGAACATTCAAGAATGCAGCTACTTCATCAATCGATTTGACACCTGGTGTTTCCACGCGCTTCACTTCTTCTTCCGCTACGACACGGTTACTTGGCTTGTATTCGTTAGTAGCCATTTCCAAGTTCGCAGCATAGGTTGATTCACTTGAATAGGCAATGGTATCTTCACCAGAGACCATCCATTTGAGCAATTCTGCTTTGATTTCTTCTTGGACTTCTGCTGGGATCTCATCAAAGGAAGCCACTGATTTGTCTAAAACAATCCAACGATCCAAGTCTGTACGAGCAGGTGTAACAGCCATAAACTCTTGGCTATCTTTTCCGCCCATGGCACCACCATCACCGATGATGGCTTTGTAGTCGATGCCACTGCGGGTGAAGATCCGCTCATAAGCTGCTTTGTATTCATCGTAAGTGACATCCAAGCTATCGTAGTTAGCATGGAAGCTATAACCATCTTTCATGATGAATTCACGGGTCCGAAGAAGACCGTTCCGTGGGCGTTTTTCATCGCGGTATTTTGGTTGAATTTGGTAGAGATTCAACGGCAATTGTTTGTAAGATTTTACGGAGTCGCGCACAATAGCGGTAAAAGTTTCTTCGTGAGTTGGACCTAAGATAAAGTCAGAGCCTTCACGGTTTTTCAACTTATAAAGGTCTTCCCCGTAAGTTTCGTAACGACCAGATTCACGCCAGAGATCCGCACTCAAAAGTGCTGGAGCAAGCATTTCTACTGCTCCAATTTTTTCAAATTCTTGGCGCATGATGCCTTTTGCTTTTTCAATCACTCGATTTGCTAATGGCAGATAAGAATAGACACCAGCTGAGACTTGGCGAACATAACCTGCACGCAACATCAAAGCATGGCTAATGACTTGAGCATCGCTTGGCATTTCGCGAAGCGTTGGAATCAACATTTTACTTTGTTTCATGGACAATATCCTTTTCTATTTCAAAAATAATTTCATAATATCATTCCAGGTGACAGCAATCATCAAAATAACCATTACAGCTACACCTGCAAGCGTCATATAGGTTTCTACTTCTTGTTTCAGTGGCTTTCTCCGGACGACCTCGATCAAATTGATCAAGATTTTTCCTCCATCCAAAGCTGGAATCGGGATTAGATTGAAGATCCCAATATTAATAGAGAGCATGGCCATAAGAGACAAGACTGCTGGAATCCCTAATTGAGCAGCTTGTGAGCTGGCATTGTAGATGGCGACCGGACCTCCCAGTTTATTGAGACTAAAGTGGAAAATGATATCTTTCAAAGCTCCCAAAATCCGTGTCGCTGTATTCCAGGTATCTGTAAAACCAGACAAGAGTTTATCCACAAATCCTGTCTTGAGGCCATTTGTCACACCCAAATAGTAACGATTCCCTGACTTGGTTGGCTTTACTTTGACTTCTTTTTCTTGGCCGTCTGTCTTGACCTTCAGGGTCAATTCAGGAGCCGTCTTGCTATCCTTGGTTGCTTTCTCAACAGCGTCTGTCAGCTCATCCCAGTTGCTAACGGTATCGTTGTTGACTTGAAGGATCTGAACGTTGCTTTTGACACCGACCTTAGCCAGCGCCCCATCGGGTGCCACCTGAACATTGTTGCTGTAGTAGTCAATCGCACCACCGCGCATAAAGGCTAAGAGTGAATAGACGACAATACTGAGGATAAAGTTGTTCATAGGACCCGCAAAGTTGGTGATCAACCGTCCCCAAATGCTGGCATTCTGATACTGAACATCTCTCGGTGCAATCCGCACTTCCGTCCCATCTTCCTCAACGATGGTCGCATCATGATCAACACTATAGGTCTTGGTCTCATCGAGAACCAAGCCCGTAATTTCCAGTTTGTCTTCAAAGTCAAACTGGGTGACATTCATAGGAAGGGCTGTCTGATCCAGATTCTTTCCTGAAAGATTGATCCGGACGACCTTACCAGCCTCATTTAGCGTCAAGCTGACAGGCGTTCCGGTTTTAATCTCAGTTGTATCCTCACCCCAGCCAGCCATACGAACATAGCCACCTAAAGGTAGAATGCGAATGGTATAAGCTGTTCCATCTTGACCAATATGGGCAAAGATCTTTGGACCCATCCCGATCGAGAATTCTCGCACCAGGATGCCCGATTTTTTTGCAAAATAGAAATGACCAAACTCGTGAACGAGAACGATCACTCCAAAAATAACAATAAAGGCAATAAACTGCATCGTTCTATATGTGGTTTCCTTTCTATCACTTCTGTCTTAGAATAAGCCCAAGAAATGCATCAAGGGAAAGACAAAAATCAAACTATCAAAGCGGTCTAGAACACCACCATGTCCTGGAATAAATTTCCCAGAATCTTTCACACCGAAGTGGCGTTTAATCGCACTCTCTACCAGATCTCCAAACTGACCTGCAATACTAAAGAGGATGGTAAAGAAGATCATAGCAAGAAAACCATGTCCACCTGCCACAGAGCGATCCACGATCATATAGATCACAGTTACCGCAACTGCAGACAAGATTCCCCCAAGACTGCCCTCAATCGTTTTATTAGGAGAAACCGCAGGCATGAGCTTGCGTTTCCCAAACCGGCTTCCTACCAGATAAGCACCTGAATCTGTAGCCCAGACAATAAAGAGGGCCAATAAGACCTTATCAATACCAGCGATTCGCGCATCTACTAAGGAATGGAAACCAAGTCCAACATAAAAGCTGGAGGCAATGGGGTAGACCACATCTTCATAATTGTAATTCTGAGCAAGAACAGTTGTTCCCATGAGAATCAAGACAACCAGACCATAGGCAATCATATTGCCATCTGCTGGAAGGTAAGGGAGGTAGTCCTCGATCGGCAAGGTCAAAACGAAGGCCGCTAACATGGCTAGCGCTCCTTCAAAGGTCGCTGTCTCAAGCCCCTTCATCTTGAGCAATTCATGAACCCCTAGCATGGCGATCAAGCCAATCACAATCTGGAAGAATACCCCTCCAACCATTACTGTTGGAATGAAAAAGAGCAGGGCAATTCCTCCAAAAATCACACGTTTTTGTAAATCTTTCGTCATCATCTTCTCCTAAACACCACCAAATCTCCGATGGCGATGGCTATATTCTACTATGGCACTTCTTAGTGCTTCCTCTCCAAAATCTGGCCACATCACATCTGTGAAATACAACTCACTATAAGCGGCCTGCCAAGGAAGGAAATTACTCAAACGGATCTCTCCGCTGGTACGGATAATCAAATCCGGATCCCTTAGGACGCGTGGCAAACTCTCGGTATAGAGAGAATCAGCGATCATCTCTTCTGTGATATCTTCTGGGCTAAACTTCGCATCCAAGACCTCTTGGGCGATCTGCTTCACGGCCTGAGTGATCTCTGCACGCCCACCATAATTGAGTGCGAAATTCAGGATCAAGCCTGTATTGAGATGGGTCATCGCTTCTGCTCTTTCCAAAGCCTCTAGCGTTTCTTTTGGTAATTTCTTGGTATCACCGATCATTTGAATCTTGACATTGTTGCGATGCAATTCGGGGACAAAACGATCATAAAATTCGACCGGCAAGTGCATGATGAACTTGACTTCATCTTCAGGGCGTGTCCAGTTTTCCGTAGAAAAGGCATAGACCGTCAAGACCTGTACCCCCATATTTTTTGCTGCAATGGTCACTTCTTGGAGAGCTTCCATCCCCGCCTTATGACCAAAGACACGCGGTTGCATCCGCTTTTTCGCCCAGCGACCATTGCCATCCATAATGATCCCAATGTGTTTCGGGACTTCTAAAGGTATCTCGATTTTTTCTTTTTTCTTAAAACGAAACATGTTTTTCTACCTATTTCAATATTTATCGCTTCATTATACCATAAATCCCCATAAAATAGGGACTCTGGCCTCTTTTTTGAACCAGCAGGACTTTCCTTCATCACATCGTCCTATTTGCCCACCAAAAAAGAGGCCCTTGCCTCTTCTTTAATGATTATTCTTCGATGGCTGAATCGGCATCTGAGCTAGCACCTTCTGTAGCAGTAGCTGAAATCCCTTCTGATACAGGAAGAACTGTTTTGATCGCTCCCAATTCAAAGGTCAGGTAGACACCATCAACATCCAAGACAACGGTCTTGCGGTCTGTGTCGACTTCATCGATGGTTCCGTACAAGCCACCAATCGTGATGACTTCATTTCCTTTTTGAAGTTTATTCAAACTTTCCATCCGTTTTTGGTACTGTTTCTTTTGGCTACGGCTCATGAAGTACATCAAACCGACCATAAGAACGAGCATAATTAGCAAACTTCCGCCTTGCATATGTTTCTCCTTTAATTTTCATATATGCTATACTATATCAAATTTCGCCCGTCTTTTCAAGTTTTCCCATCCTCTTCAAGCAAAATCAGGCTCCAGTCTCAGAGAGGAGGCAAGTTTTGATGAAAAAGAAAAAAACCACGAAAAGTGGGCTACTGACTAGTCAATCGTAATGCCATACTTTTCATGATTCTCATCATACCAATCAATCAAGGCCAAAGCCGTTTGATAGGTAATATTTTTGATTTTACTCGTTCCCTTCGTCAAAGTCGCCAAGCTCATTTTGCTGATGTTTGTTTCAGTTGCGACACGATAGCTCGTCAAGCGACCATCAACCATCAGTTGAACAACGGCTTCCACTTTTCTGTATTCGGGAGTTGAGTAGATATCAATTGTATTGCTCATCTTACTTCCATTCCTCAAATTTTATTCTTGTATAGATTATATACTTATTTTCTTTATTTATTAATAATTTTGCTCAAATTGGATTAATTTCACTAATTATTGATGTTTTTTTAGCCCAAATAGGAGGATTTTGGCCTTATACGGCGAATAATTTCCCCCAGGTGGGAAGAAAAAATAAAGACTGCTATATGATAGCAGCCTCTATTTTTCACAAACTAATTCGCCTTAGTCTGCTTGTTTATCAGTGTTTTCTTCCTTCTTTGTGTCTTTTTCTCTGATCACAAGGACACCATCTTCCATGTCAGCTTCAAGATGTTTGGCATCCAAGTTATCCAAGTGGAAGTCTGTGACTTTGTCACGGATTTGTTGTTCAACTACCCGACGGAGTGGACGAACACCCATCACTTCATCATAACCTTCTTCAGTCATGTATTCTTTAGCTGCATCGCTCACTGCCAAGTCGATTTCTTTCTTAGAAAGGGTCTTATTGACATCTACCAACATCAAATCAACAATCTTAGAAAGGTCTTCCTTGCTCAAGTGTGAGAATTCAATAACAGCGTTGAAACGGTTCAAGAATTCTGGACGGAAGTAAGGTTTCAAACGATCCATGAGTTCTGGTTTATCCGCATCTTCTGTCAAGTTAGCTTCATAGCCAAAACCTGCGTTTGAAGTGGCGATAATAACAGTGTTCTTGAAGTTTACAGTGTTCCCTTGACCATCAGTCAAACGACCATCATCCAAAACTTGAAGGAGAAGGGTGATCACTTGAGGGTCCGCCTTTTCAATTTCGTCGAGAAGAACGATTGAGTATGGGTTACGGCGAACACGTTCTGTCAAGGTATTGCTGTTGTCATCGTAACCAACATAACCAGCTGTTGTACCAATCAATTTAGAAACGGCTGTACGGTCGCTGTATTCTGACATATCCAAACGGATGATGGCATCTTTGGTTCCGAACATATCAAGAGCCAATTGTTTAGCCAACTCAGTTTTACCAACACCAGTCGGACCTACAAAGAGGAAGCTACCGATTGGGCGGTTCCCTTCGTCAAATCCTGCACGGTTCCGACGGATGGCACGTGCCACTGCTTCAACGGCTTTATCTTGACCGATAACCTTAGTTTGCAAACGGTGACCCATATCTTTCAAACGTTCGATATCAGTTGCACCCATTTGTGACACTGGAATACCCGTCATCCGTTCTACAGATTCAGCCACATCGTTGATTGTTGCCGTTACTTTATGGTCTTCCGTATGGTTTTCAATTTTCTTTTCAAGTTCTTCGATACGAACTTTTGCATTAAGAGCTGCTTCGTAATCTTCTTTAGCAGCTGCAGCTTCTTGTTTAGCTTTTTCTTCTTCAATTTCATGTTCCACAGCATGGACATCTGTTACTGGATGTTGGGCTGCCAAGTGAGCAGCTGTCACATCGACCAAGTCAATGGCCTTATCAGGCAAGCTACGTTGTGGAATGTATTGGATCGAATAATCAACCGCTGCTTTCAAAACTTCATCTGGCAAGATGACATTGTGGTGTTTTTCATAAAGATCACGGATCCCTTGGAGAATCTTGAAAGTATCTTCAGCTGATGGAGCATTGACTTTCACTTCGTTGAAACGACGAGCAAGAGCTGCATTCTTCAAGATGGTGTTACGGTATTCATCTTGAGTAGTTGCCCCAATGACTGTCAATTCCCCACGTGAAAGAGCAGGTTTGATGATATCCGCAAGACCTTTAGAGCCTTGACCATCACCTGTGCTACCTGCACCAAGGATTTGATGGATTTCATCAAAGAAGAGAATAACATTTCCCATAGCTTTGACTTCTTGGATAAGATTTTGAATATTTTCTTCAAAGCTACCACGGTATTGCGTACCAGCTTCTAGACCAGAAATATCAATCGAGATGATTTCTTTATTCTTGATAGCAGCTGGAACATCCCCGTTCACAATAGCTTGTGCCAAACCTTCTACAACTGCTGTTTTACCAACACCGGCATCCCCTACAAGGACAGGGTTGTTCTTGGTACGACGAGACAAGATTTCAGCCGTTTCTTGAATTTCTTTATTGCGTCCGATAACCGGATCCAATTTTCCTTCACGTGCTTCTTCGGTCAAGTTGCGGCCAAGTTTTGCAAGGATCCCATCTTGTTTCATTCCTTTACCTTGATGGTGTTGCACTTGCTCACTTCCTTCATTTGGAAGTTGACCAGTTTGACGGTAGATAGCGAATTCTTCTGGTGTCACTTCACGACCATTAATCATGTAGCGACGGCTTTCAGAACGGAAACCACCCATGTTTCCCATTAGTTGATTGAAAAGATCATCCATATTGTTAAAGTTGTTATTCATATTGTATACCTCTAATTTACATAATTTTAATTCATTCTTGAAAATTAGCAGACCAATTGGCTGCTATTCGATTGTTTACATAATTTTAATTCATTTATTTAATAATAGCCCTACAGGCTAACAGTTTCTATTTTCCTTTTATCAATTAGTTGTCTTAATTCTGGAAATAGCATATTACCATCTCCTTTCCACTATTGATCTTGTAAACCAGTAGGTTTTTCAACCTCTTTTTGTTTACATAAATTATTATAACGTAGACTGATTTCTTTGTCAACACCTTTTTACATAATTTTTAAACATTTTTTAAAAAACTCTGGAGTCACTCCAGATTCCATATTTAAATAGAAGTTCTTGGCTAGATAGATTTAAATTTACCAGCTTTTTCTTGAATAGACGTCTGTACATCTTTAGCAAATTGACCCACCATGGACTGATCCAGTTGCTTTCCAACGACCTGGACGTCTTCTTCGGCTACTGTTGTAATCGCAGTCAATCCATCATTGTAACGTTTCTCAACTCCTGCCTTGCAGGTCAATAAAACGGGCGCATAGACAACACGGATTAAATCTTTTTCAAGTTTCTTTCGGCTTTCGATGATCCTCATCTTATCTTTCATATCTAAATCAAAGAAATCTTTGACTGGACTATCACCCATACTTCCTCCTCTTCTATACTATGAAAACTATGAAACTTTATCTTGTGCAAACTCCTCTTCCAGTTGGCGTCTATCTTTCCGGTAGGATTGCCATAAATTCTCTTCCTCGATTTCGATCTGTTTTAAAGCTACTTGTGCAGTTTCTCTAGCTTCGAGATCATACTCTTCGATACAGCGATGGAGGGACTCCCATCCACAACTGACATCTGCATCCTGCTCTTGTAAAAAAGAAGCCGCCATCGTATACTCTTCTTCCAGCATCTGGGTGAAGAGCTGCTGTTTTCTTTCTACTAAGCAACGCTTTTCATCTAACTCCAAGCGCGCTTTTTGAAACTCTCTTTCCAAGTGAGCTAGTTTCTTTTCCTTTTTCGAAAGAGTAGATGAAATTAATAAGTTAGTTGTTCCCACTGGTTCATTTCTCCTGCTATTTCTTGATCTTTTTCTTTTAATAGCTCAATTCCTGCATTCACTTGCTCGTTTAATGCATGGAATTCATTCGATAAGGACTGATATGCAGCCAAACGATTGTCAAACCTTTCTCTTACTTCAGTGACAACTGTTTGCCTTGTTGCACCAGCCTGTGCATAAGCCTCTTCTACTTCCGCAAGATTGAGAATGAAGCCTTTCGGAACGGTCTGTAATACTTTCTCCAAAGCTTCTAAATCCGTATCCAGCTGTACCTTAGATTTTTGAGCTTGCTCCAGCCCCTCATCCACTACTCGAATCAATTCA
>CAUCUH010000048.1:0-11376 GCA_958445905.1 uncultured Streptococcus sp. | reverse complement strand
TGCTACTTGAGAAATACCAGCATGGGCAAGCTAGCCAGGAGGATCTCATCAAGGGGATCCAAAGGCTCCTTAAGCGCTATCCGAATCGCTACTTGCAAGAATCGACACTACTAGGAGGTCAATAGATGAGACTGTGGCACCAAGACTTGATTCCCAAACTACCTCGACCCCAGCTCCTCGGCCAACACCGGGAATGCTGCGCCCTTCGAGGCAATGGCTGGGGCAAGAAGCACGCGACAGTCAACTATGTCTTTGACTACTCGCCCTATCGCCTCTATGCCTATCACCGCCTGATCATGGAGGAGATGACTGCTCGTGGCTACAAGGTCAGTCCAGAGTGGTGGGAGCCGACCTACCGAGGCAAAACCTGCTCAGCCTACTTAGAGCTGAAAGAGGAAGCCTTGAGCACCCCTATCTATCCCGAGCATCAGGACACTTATCTCCAAGAATGCCTAGACAATCTAGCAAAAAAAGGGATTCAATTAGACTAATCATTGGTTTAGGCGTCCCATCTAAGATTAAGTAAAAATGTAAGCTAAACCATTCGTAATCCAATTAATGCGAATGGTTTTTATTATAATTTGATAAATATGATAAAATAGAAAGGATAATAGATTAATTAAGGAAAGTAAAAATGGCAAATAAAGAAAGTGCAGAGCGCAAGGAACTTCACCGTAAAATTTGGGCGATTGCCGATGACGTTCGTGGGGCTGTAGACGGTTGGGATTTCAAGCAGTACATACTGGGAATACTATTTTATCGCTTTATTTCTGAGCATATGGCTGACTATTTTGACCGTGCTGAGCATGAGGCTGGGGATTTAGAATTCCGTTATGCTGATTTGAGTGACCAAGAAGCTGAGCAAGATTTCAAACCAGGGACAGTTGAGGATAAAGGTTTCTTTATTCTTCCAAGTCAATTATTTGAAAATGTCGTCAAGAACGCGTCACAAAATAAAAATTTAAACGAAGATTTAGCCAATATTTTCCAAGACATTGAAAAATCGGCGATTGGATTCAAGTCTGAGGATGATATTAAAGGTTTGTTTGATAACTTGGACACACGAAGTAACATCCTTGGTGGAACTGTTCCAGAAAAAAATAAACGTCTTTCTGATATCCTCAATGGTATCAACAGCATTAACTTTGGCAACTTTGAGGAAAATGATATTGATGCCTTTGGGGATGCTTATGAGTTCTTAATTTCCAACTATGCGAGTAATGCTGGGAAAAGTGGTGGTGAATTTTTCACTCCTCAGACAGTTTCTAAATTGCTTGCTCGTTTGGTAATGGTTGGTAAGGAGAAGATTAACAAGGTTTACGATCCAACATGTGGGTCAGGTTCTCTCTTGTTACAGATGAAAAAGCAATACGAAGACCATATCTTGGAGGATGGTTTCTTTGGTCAAGAAATTAATATGACTAACTATAACTTGGCTCGTATGAACATGTTCTTGCACAACATCAACTACAATAACTTTGATATTAAGCGAGGAGACACCCTTTTAAATCCTCAGCATTTAGATGAAAAACCATTTGATGCGATTGTTTCAAACCCTCCTTACTCTGTCAAATGGGTGGGAGATGGAGACCCAACTCTCATAAACGATGACCGTTTTGCGCCAGCAGGTAAACTAGCTCCTAAGTCAAAAGCTGACTTTGCCTTTATCATGCATAGTCTCAACCACTTGTCTAACAGAGGTCGAGCAGCCATTGTTTGTTTCCCAGGTATTTTCTATCGTGGTGGTGCTGAAAAGACCATTCGTCAGTATCTAGTAGATAACAACTTTGTTGAAGCAGTGATTGCTCTACCGGATAATCTCTTCTTTGGAACCTCTATCGCAACCACTATTTTAGTGTTGGCTAAGAATAAACTAGAAAATAAAACACTTTTTATCGATGCGAGCAAGGAGTTCAAAAAAGAGACCAATAACAATGTCTTGACGGATGACAATATCGACCATATCGTTGAATTATTCACTAATTATCAAAGTGTAGACTATAAAGCAGCTCTCATTGATAATGATGTTATTGGTTCAGAGCAGGATTATAACCTTTCCGTCTCAACCTATGTCGAACAAGAAGATACACGTGAGAAAATTGACATTGATGTTCTCAATAAAGAAATTGCTGAGACCGTTACTAAGATTGACTACTTACGTGCAGAGATAGACAAGATTGTAGAGGAGCTAGGGGGTAAATGATGAATATCCTAGAAGAAATCCAAAACTGTCCTGTTGAGTGGAGAGAGTTGGGAGAAATTAGTCATTTCTACGGTGGTTTAACTGGGAAAACAAAATCTGACTTTGAAAATGGAAATGCTAAGTATGTAACTTATAAAAATATTTTTAATAATTTACAAGTTGAGTTAAATTTATTGGAAACTGTTCGGGTAGATGAAAATGAGAAGCAAAACTCTATAAACTATGGAGATGTGTTAATAACAGGATCTTCAGAAAGCAAAGAGGAAGTTGGTATGTCATCAGTAGTTACTTTTATTACTGATGAACCGATTTATTTAAATAGTTTTAGCTTTGGAATAAGATTTAATGAAGATGTTGAACTTTTGCCAGAATTCACTAAATATTTATTCAGGAGTTTTAGATTGAGAAAACAAATCGAGAAAACTGCGAGCGGTGTAACTAGGTATAATGTTTCTAAAGTGACTTTTAAGAAAATAAAAGTTCCGTTACTTCCTCTAGAAATTCAAGAAAAAATCGTGCAAATACTTGACAAAATGACTGAGTATGTTACAGAATTGACCTCAGAATTGACCTCACGTAAAAAGCAATATTCTTTTTACCGAGATAAACTCTTATCATTTGAAGATGAGGTTTATCAGGTTGAGTGGAAGACGCTGGGAGATATTGGAAAAGTTTCTATGTGTAAGAGGATTTTAAAGAATCAAACTTCAGATGATGGTGAGATTCCTTTTTATAAAATAGGAACATTTGGAAAAGTTGCAACTTCTTTTATTTCTAGAGAATTATTTGAGGAATATAAACTAAGATTTTCATATCCTAAATTGGGAGATATTTTAATTTCGGCATCTGGGACTATTGGTCGAACAGTTGTATTTAATGGTGAAGATTCTTATTTTCAAGATTCTAACATTGTTTGGCTTGAACATGATGAGAGTCAAGTTTTAAATCGCTACCTTTATTATTTTTATCAGATGAATCCTTGGAAAGTTTCAGATGGTGGGACAATCAGTAGGCTTTATAATAGAAATATAGAAAAAACAACAATCCCAGTCCCATCTCTCGAAATCCAGTCTCGAATTGTTCAAGTTCTAGACAACTTTGACATGGTTTGTAATGACCTAAACATCGGACTGCCCAAGGAGATTGAACTGCGTCAAAAACAGTACGAATATTTCCGAGAAAAACTCTTGACATTCGTCGCCGAAGGCGAGTACACTGACAGTACAGTACAGACAAGACATCATTAGGCTCTTAAATTGGGTATTTGGACCAATTCGAGTGAAGTTGGGAGCAGTTGCAGAATATAGTCAAAAGAGGATTAGTGTGACAGATTTAACTCCTGAAACTTATGTTGGGGTTGATAATTTGTTGCAAGATAGAAAAGGGAAAACAGTTGCTACATTTTTACCTGAACAAGGAAGTGTTACATTCTATAATCAAGGTGATATATTGATTGGTAATATCAGACCTTATCTCAAAAAAATTTGGTTTTCTAATCAAGTTGGAGGGACAAGTGGAGATGTCTTAACAATTCAAAATTCTATAACTCCTTGTATGGAAAATAAATATTTATATTATATTTTGTCAGATAATCGATTCTTTTATTATAATGTGCAATATTCCAAAGGTTCTAAAATGCCCCGAGGAGATAAGCAAGCTATTATGCAATACAAGTTTATATTACCATCCATTGCTGAACAAGAAAGAATCGTCTCCATTCTTGATAATTTTAACACTTTAACCAACTCTCTTTCTGAAGGTCTTCCAAAGGAAATTGAACTAAGACAGAAACAGTATGAATACTGGCGAGAACAATTATTAAACTTTACTAGACAAACTCTTTAATCATTTTGAGATAGAATCTCAATTAAAACAAAAAAGGAAGCATGCTATGGTTGATTATTCAAAAATACATGAAGTAATTGCGGAAACAAATGAAGGGATTCTCTTGGCTGAGTATCAACCAGAGTATCGCACGGATAGAGAGTATCAGTCAGAGGCTGATTTAGAAAATCAGTTGATTTCTGATTTGGTAAATCATCTCAACTATGAACGCTTAAATATTCATACACCTGAAGAACTCTTAGCAAATGCCAAGGTGCAAATAGAAAAACTCAATAAGATAACGTTTACGATTGCTGAGTGGGATCGCTTTGTAGTAGAGTATCTGGATTGTCCCAATGAAGGGTTAGTTGAAAAAACTCGAAAAATCCAAGAGAATTATATCTATGATTTTGTCTTTGATGATGGACGTATTAAAAATATTTCCATCCTTGATAAGAAAAATATTCATAACAACAGTATGCAGGTCATTAACCAAGTGACCCAAGTGGGTAGCCATACTAACCGTTATGATGTCACGATTTTAGTCAATGGTCTGCCGTTAGTTCAGATTGAATTAAAGAGACGAGGGGTTAGTCTTAAACAAGCTTTTGAACAGATCCATAGATATAGTAAGGAAAGTTTCAATAGTGAAAATTCTTTATACAAATACATTCAGATCTTTGTTATTTCTAATGGAACTTATACACGCTACTTTGCAAATACGACAGCTCAAAATAAAAATCATTATGAGTTCACCTGTGAATGGGCAGACCGAAAAAATAAAACGATTCACGACCTGGAGGACTTTACCATTACCTTTTTGAGCAAACGAGTTCTTTTAGAAGTTTTAACCAAGTATTGTGTCTTTGATGCTGATAATACATTACTCATCATGCGCCCATATCAGATAGCTGCAACAGAGAGTATTTTACGAAAGATTCATTCCACAAATGAAATGAAGAATTTCGGTACGATCAATGCTTGTGGTTATATCTGGCATACGACAGGTTCAGGGAAAACTTTGACTAGTTTTAAGACAGCTCGTTTAGCAACAGAGTTGGACTATATTGATAAAGTGATTTTTGTGGTGGATAGAAAAGATCTAGACTATCAAACCATGAAGGAATATCAAAAATTCCAACCAAATTCAGTCAATGGTAGTAACAATACAAAAGAACTCCAACGTAGTATTGAAGAAAATGATGATCGAATTGTTGTCACAACTATTCAAAAATTAAATAAGTTTATCACTGCTAATCCAAACCATGAAATCTACAGTAAAAAATGTGTTCTAATCTTTGATGAATGTCATCGTTCCCAGTTTGGGAAAGCGCAAAAGCGTCTTAAAAAAGCTTTTAAACAGTATGCCTTATTTGGATTTACAGGAACTCCGATTTTCCCAGAAAACAGCTTAACAGGAGAAACAACACAAGAGGTTTTTGGAGATCAACTTCATAACTACGTTATCACAGATGCTATTCGAGACAATAAAGTGTTGAAGTTCAAAGTTGACTATAACTATATCAAGCCAGAAATCAATAAATATAGAGAAGCAGAAAAGGCAGTCGGTCGAGAGATCGATGAGAAGAAACTCAAAAAGATGGAGAAGGAACTCCTTTTGCATCCTGAACGGATTGCAACCATCACTGAGTATCTGTTGAGAGTTTATAATGATAAGACGCACCGAAATCAACACTACACTCACAAACAAAAACAACTGTCTGGATTTAATGCCATGCTGGCTGTACAAAGTATTGAAGCTGCGAAATTATACTATGAAGAACTTCAGCGACAACAAGCAGCATTACCAGAAGCTAAGCGTTTGAAGGTCGCGACTATCTTTAGCTTTGCGCCTAACGAAGAACAGTCAGCGTATGGAGAAATTCAAGATGAAGAGCTAGACCCTCAAGATACAGCCATGCCTCTTTCGTCTAAAGAGTTTCTTTCTAAGGCAATCTACGACTATAATCAAATGTTCAAGACCAACTTTTCGACAGATGGGAAAGAGTTTCAAAATTACTATCGTGACCTTTCTAAACGAGTTAAGTCCAAGGAAGTGGATTTGCTGATTGTAGTGGGCATGTTCTTGACAGGTTTTGATGCGCCAACCATGAATACTCTCTTTGTCGATAAAAACCTACGTTATCATGGCTTGATTCAGGCTTTTTCTAGAACCAATCGAATTTTTAACAAGGTTAAACCTTTTGGGAATATCGTATGTTTCCGTGATTTAGAGAAAGCTACTCAAGAAGCTATTAGAACCTTTGGGGATACCAATAAGCTTGACATTATCTTAGAAAAAAGTTTTAGCGAATACATGGATGGTTTCGTGGATCAGATAACTGGTATCAAGGTTAAAGGTTATACAGAAGTCTGTCAGGAAATTCTTGAAAGATTTCCTAATCCACAAGAAATAGAAACAGAACATGATAAAAAAGAGTTTGTTAAGTTATTTGGTGATTTTCTGAAACTTGATAACGTTCTTCGAAATTATGATGAATTTCAGGGAATCGAAAAGCCTATCTCGGAAGGGTATCTCCAAGATTTAAGAAGTTCTTATGTGGAAATTCGAGATGAATTCTTAAACCTTAAAAATTATGAAAGAACAAAAGATTTAGGTGTTGACCTTTCAGATGTTGAATTTGAGATTGAGCTCTTAAAAACTGACGAGATTAATCTGGACTATATCCTCGCATTAATTGTTGAAAAATCGAAGAACTCTGAGTCTAAGGAAGCAATGAAAGCTGAAGTTAGCCGTGTTATTCGGTCAAGTATTGATATTCGTGCTAAGGAAGAGTTAGTGATTGGCTTTATCAATGATACTGATTTAGCGAGTCTGAAAGACCATGATGAAATTATCAATGCATTCTATGCTTATGGTAAAGAACGTAAAGCAGTCGCTATTCGTGAATTGGCAGAATCTGAAAATCTTGTAAAAGATTATCAATTATTCATTGATCGTTCTATTCAACGTGGTTATGCTGAGAATAGTGGAGCTGATTTGGATTCGATTATTCCACCGACTTCTCGTAGACATGGAGCTCGTGAACGTAAGAAACAAGAAGTTCTACATCAGATTCAAACATTAGTAGAAGTATACTCAGGTATTTGATCATGAAACTAAGAATAATTACCTAAGAGAAAGATCAATTCACTATTAAGAAAGTTTGGGTTTAATAATGAAGTATATTATTAATAAGTGGATTGAAAAAACAGTAGAGGTTAAATTTCAACTATTTCCCAAATTTTTTTCGAATTATAGAAGTAGAGGGACTTTCCCTCTATTTTTTATCGAAAAGGAGCAGGGATGCAGAAAAGACATGCACATGTATCGCCGACCTTGGATATCATGGCCAAGAAGATTTTTAGTTTACCGGAGGTGACGGCAGCATTTATTCGGGACATTTTGGAGCTGGATGTAGCGGATGCTCAGATTGTGGAAGGAAGCCAGCCTCACAGCATGGCCTATGAGGAGGATGACTTGTTCTCCACTGCGGTGGATGTGAGAGCCAAGCTCCACGACGGGACCGAGGTGATCATCGAGATCCAGATTCGCAAGCAGCAATATTTCTTGAATCGGTTCCATTACTATTTGGCCAATCAGCTGGTGGAAAATGTGCAAAAACTGCGCCAGCAAGGCCAGACACATAAGATGTACGAGCAGATGGAGCCCGTCTATGGGATTGCAATTTTGGAGAAGTCGCTCTTGCTAGACGAAGAGGCCGCCATCAACAAATACTGGCTGACCAATAGCCGGTCCGGCAAGCAACTTAAGGCCTATTATAAAAATGGCAAGCACCAAAATCTACTGCAGGTTGCCTTTTTAGAGCTAGACAAGTATAATAAAGATGAGAACCTGACAGATGCAGGCAGACAGTGGTTGGAGTTTTTTGGGAATCTTCCCTTTACAAAAGCTCCCAGTCAGGCTGTAGCTCACGCAGATTCATTGCTGGATTCATCTAGCTGGACCAAGGAGGAGAAGACCATGATAGATGAGCGTATTCGTATTCAAGAAAATTATGATATGACCCTGGAGACGGCTATAGACGAAGCGCGTGAAGAAGGCTTAGAACAAGGTCGTAAACAGTTGGTATGCGAGATGATCTCACGAGGAATGACACCTAATCTTATATCAGAGATGACAGGTTTGTCGCTTGAAGAGATTGAGACTCTTCTTTCTTGAGTCGTTAAAAGAGGCAGTGCCTCTTTTCTTTTTGAAAAAAACTTGAAAATTTTCCCATTTTTTCAATCCTCCTTTCTAGAATTGTGGTAGAATAGAGTCAACAAAGAGCTATCCTCACCAACAGTGTGATCGATACTAGAAAAGAGGATTCTGATGACAAGAAAAATTGGTATTATTGGTTTGGGGCATGTGGGTGCGACCTTGGCCCACAGCATGATTTTGAAACACACCTGTGATCACTTGGTCTTAATTGATACCAATGAGAAAAAGGTTAAGGCAGATGCCTTGGATTTCTGTGATACGGTTGCCAATACAGGTTATCCGGTGCATATCACGGTCAATGACTATGCTGCTCTAAAAGACGCGGATGTGGTGGTGTCGACTCTTGGAAATATCGAGTTGCAGGCTAATAACACTGATGACCGTTTTGCGGAGCTTCCCTTTTCCAGCAAGCAAGTGGTGCAAGTAGCGCGTGATCTGAAGGCTTCTGGCTTTAGTGGGGTCTTATTGGTAGTGACCAATCCGGTCGATGCCGTTACTCAACTCTATCAACAATATACTGGCCTTCCAAAAGAGCAGGTGATTGGGACAGGGACGTTGCTGGATACAGCTCGGATGAAGCGTGCAGTCGCTGATCGTTTGCAGGTCTCACCTGCCAGTGTATCAGGTTACAACCTCGGTGAGCACGGAAATTCTCAATTTGTCGCTTGGAGTCAGGTCCGTGTCAAAGGACACGCTATTACCGATCTCTTCTCTCAAGACGAGCTTGATGCCATCAACTACGAGTCCTTGCGCGGTGGCCACACGGTCTTTTTTGGCAAATTCTATACCAATTTTGGAATTGCTGCAGCAGCCCAACGCTTAGCAGAAGCTGTGATCAATGATAGCCACGAGGAAATGCCGGTCTCTAACTATCGTCCAGAATATGGAACCTATCTTGGCTATCCAGCGATTGTAGGTCGAAAAGGAATTATCGAACGATTGGACTTGCATTTGACAGAAGAAGAAAAAGAAAAATTACTCCATTCAGCCGAAACCATTAAGGAAAATACACGAAAAGGGTTGGAACATGCATAAAAGAGAGGAGGCTGGGACAAAAGTCCTAGCCTCTCAATTGTCTTAGCCCTTGCTTAGTGAATTTAATAAAGCTTAGTAAATTCCAAGTTGTAATCCTTGACATTACATTTTGATTCTGTATAATAACTATTGTAATAAATGATCTTACAACAGAAAGAAAAAGCAACTATGAAAAACATTTTATTTATCGTCGGATCCCTTCGTCAAGGATCTTTCAACCACCAAATGGCTCAGAAAGCAGAAAGTCTTCTTGAAGGAAAAGCAACTGTAACTTACTTGGACTACAAGGACATCCCTATGATGAACCAAGATTTGGAAACGCCAACCTTACCAGCAGTGCAAGCAGCGCGTGATGCAGTCCTTGCTGCGGATGCCATCTGGATCTTCTCGCCAGTCTATAACTTTGCTATTCCAGGTGTAGTGAAAAACCTGATCGACTGGCTTAGCCGTGCCCTTGACCTGTCAGAAACTCGTGGTCCATCTGCCCTTCAAGACAAGATCGTAACGGTTTCTTCAGTTGCCAATGCTGGACACGAACCAATGTTTGCGGCATACCAAGCGCTTTTGCCATTCGTTCGAACTCAAGTAGTTGGAGAGTTCACTGGAACAACCGTAAACCCAGAAGCCTGGGGAACAGGTGAATTAATCTTGACGGACGAAGCAGTGGAAGGACTGAAAAAACAAGCACAAGATCTATTAGAAGCATAAGAAAAAGCTGAGACAGAAGTCTCAGCTTTTTAGATACTAAAGAGTTGCCCGAAGAAGTAGGTCACACCCATGGTGAGAAGTCCAATGATGAGGTTGCGAAGCATGGCTTGCTTGGTTGGTGCTTTTCCCAGTTTCGCACTGGTATAGCCAGTGAAGATTAAGGATAGTCCAACAACGAAGACCGTCACCGGAATGCGATAGGCAGTTGGAAAGAGAATGATCGAGAGCATTGGAGGAAGGGAACCAACAGAAAAAGCAAGGAAGCTAGATGCAGCAGCATGCCAAGGATTGGTAAACTCCTCGTATTCGATACCATATTTCTCTTCGACCAGGGCTTTGAGGGGATGTTTCAGAAAGGCTCGCTCTGTTAAAATCTTTGCGGAAGTTTCGCATTCCCCATTTTGAAGATAAGCATTGTAGAGAGAGTCTCTTGCTAACTTTGGATCGCGATCCAACAAGGCTTGTTCGCGGTTCACAGCGGCTTCTTCCGTGTCTTTTTGTGTGGAAACAGAGACATACTCACCGCCCGCCATCGAAAAGGCACCTGCCAGAATCGCCGACAAGCCAGATAGGAAAATGATCCAGATGTTTGGTGTGGCACTGGCTACCCCAATCACCACCCCAGCAATAGAAATAATCCCATCATTGGCCCCGAGAACAGCGGCTCTCAAGATATTCAAGCGGTCGTTAAATGATTCATCTACTCCATGTTTCATTTCAGTCATACAATGTCTCCTTTATCTTATTTAGAATGATTATAAATAAAATACAAAAAGAAAGCAAGGATTTTAACTCAAATGATAAAAGTTCGACAATTTAATGAAGTTTAAGTTGTAATATTTGACATTACAACTTAAAGAGGTATAATGTAACAAATGTAATTACAACAAAAAAGAGAAAGAATATGGTATACGCCTATTCTAGCAAGGTTTATTTAGCGGAAGTGGCCTTACCTTTCAAGATCCTGATGGCATTGTCACACGGGTAAGAAAAGGATAATAAAAAAACAGCAAATTTTGCTGTTTTTTATGAGATAAATTAGTTCATTTCATTTTCTTTTCCGACAACCCAAAATAAGAGAAGGAGTTGGAAGATGCCTAAGGCAAATAGGACCATAAAACCGTTGCGACTTCCCTTAGCAGTGGCTTGGGTGAAGTCCATCTTTTGATTAGCTTGGCTCATGGCAACGATCAGTGAAGCCAGGGTTGTTCCGACAGCGCCTGCAAATTGTTGTAGGGTGTTAAAGATCGCGTTCGCATCAGGTTGCTCTTCCAGAGACAGTTGTTTTTGTCCGTTGGTCATGATATTGCCAAAGGCAAGTCCCATACCGGTCATGAAGATCATGTAAAAGACAAGAATCAAGACATTTGATAACTTCAAG
>CAUCUH010000047.1:0-11402 GCA_958445905.1 uncultured Streptococcus sp. | reverse complement strand
CTCTTGGGCTTTTGGATCAACTGGTTCAAGTGCAACCAAAAAATAACCTGCTCTTTCTCTTCCAACCAGCTGAAGAAAACGAAGCTGGTGGGATGCTCATGTATAAGGACAATGCTTTTGGCGACTGGCTCCCTGACGAATTTTATGGTCTGCATGTGCGCCCTGATTTGAAGGTGGGAGACATTGCGACTAATACGGGTACCCTTTTTGCGGGAACCTGTGAAGTCAAGATTACATTTACAGGTAAGGGAGGGCATGCCGCCTTTCCACATGAGGCCAATGACGCTCTTGTAGCAGCTTCTTACTTCATTACCCAAGTCCAATCGGTCGTGAGTCGAAATGTCGATCCGATTGAAGGGGCTGTGGTGACCTTTGGTTCCATGCATGCAGGAACAACTAATAATGTGATTGCTGAAACAGCCTTCCTTCATGGGACCATTCGGACCTTGACCATGGAGATGAACCTTTTGACTCAAAAAAGGGTCAAAGCCATTGCAGAAGGAGTTGCAGCCGCCTTTGATGTGAAATTGGATCTGGAACTCAAGCAAGGGGGCTACCTGCCTGTGGAAAACGAACCAGAATTGGCCAAAGAACTCATGGACTTTTTCACAGCTGAGGAAGACGTGAACCTGATTGATATTCTGCCTGCGATGACAGGAGAAGACTTTGGTTTTCTCTTGAGCAAGGTCCCTGGAGTCATGTTCTGGCTGGGAATTGATACCCCTTATGCTTTGCACCATCCGAAGATGAGCCCAAATGAAGCCGCCCTTCCCTTCGCTGTGGAAAACATTGGTAAATTTTTGAAAATGAAAGCTAACCAATAAAGGAATGATTCAACTCCGTCTGGAGTTGGATTTTTATTTTGTTGTATAAAAACTGTTCGGATCTTTCCTAAAAAATGATACAATTAAAGCTAGACAAAAGGAGTAGGGAATGAAGAAAACACTACGAAAAGAAACCATTGCAGCCATGAAACAGTTGCCAGAATCCGTGAAAACTCAAGCAGATGAAGAGCTGACTCAGCGCCTCTTGGAGCTGCCAGCTTTTCAGGAGGCAAAGACCCTTGCGACCTATCTGTCTTTTGACCATGAAGTTTCCACAGCTAGCTTGATCCAAGCAGCTCTTCAACTTGGAAAACGCGTCTGTGTTCCCCGTACCTATCCACAAGGGCGAATGGAATTTGTGGAATACGATCCTAATATTTTGGAAAAGACACGCTTTGGTTTGCTGGAGCCCAATGAAAAAGGAAAGCTTGTGGAACAGTCAGAGATTGATCTGATCCATGTACCAGGCGTGGTCTTCCAGTCAAAAGGCTACCGAATTGGCTATGGTGGTGGCTATTATGATCGTTATTTAGCAGATTTTACTGGAAAAACGGTTAGTACGATTTATTCCATCCAGCAGAAGGATTTCCAGCCAGATACGTTTGATCAGGCAGTTCAGGAGGTGCTAGTCTATGAAGTTACTCTTTGATCGTCGTTATCCTGTGACCAGCCTCTTGTTGCTCGTCACAACGGCAGTCTTTCTTTCCATGTTTATCCGATTTGGAGGCGACTACCAAACAGGTGCTGCTATTTACTATAGCGGTGGTATTATTGGAGAGGTTGTGAAAGTCGATCCTAGCCAGTTATGGCGAATAGTGACAGCTACATTTGTTCATATCGGCCTAGAACATTTTGTGCTCAATATGATCACCCTCTATTACTTAGGACGTTTGGCAGAAGATCTCTTTGGATCGAAGGCTTTCTTAGCTCTTTATCTCTTATCAGGCATGATGGGTAATGTCTTTGTAGCTATTTTTACGCCAGATGTGATTGCAGCAGGAGCTTCTACAGCCCTCTTTGGACTGTTTGGGACTATTGGTGCTTTGCGCTTTATTGTCCAAAGTCCCTATATTCGCCATTTGAGTCAGTCCTATACCAGCTTGATTGTGGTCAATTTGATCTTTAGCTTCATGCCAGGGATCAGTATGGCGGGGCACATCGGTGGCTTAGTAGCTGGGGTCATGTTGGCTTATGTCTTTCCAGTAAGAGGGGAAGCTCGCTTTATGAACCGAACCTATCAGATGAGTGCAGCTCTATCTTATCTCTTGCTTTTGCTTTATTTCTTAGGTAAAATCTTGACTCTATTTTAAGAAGAGGCTAGGACAAAAGTCCTAGCCTCTTAATTGTTTTTGGATTGTCGAGCAAGACGCAGTGGTTGAGTGGGCTCTACTACGCTGATTTCATCAGCTTTTACAGCCCTACTCAACTGTGCGGAGGTGGGACGACGAAATCGAATTCTAACGAATTACCGATTTCTGTCCCACTCTCTTTTTTTCCTAAAAAATGTAGCGCAATCGTAAACTAACAGAAAATTGTTTGAAAAGCAAAGAATTGTATATATTTATTATAATATGTTTGCAGGAGTCAAGTGAGCCCTCTATTGCTAGGTCCATAGAGAAGGTAATCATGGGTAAAAAGGTATAAAAATGCAAAATAGAAAGCGCTTGCAAAAGGGTTTAGAAAGGTGTAAACTGGAGGTATAAAAATCAAAAATAGTGCTATTTTGTCAAAAGTAGTGCAAAAACAAAGGAGATTTGCCATGAAAAAATGGTTGTTAAAACTCTCGTTGGTAGCGATGACACTCTTACTCCTACCGATTCAAGCTGTTCAAGCCTGTTGCGGTTTTATCATTGGTCGCCAATTGACCAAGGATGGGACCACTCTCTTTGGTCGGACAGAAGACTACCCTTACTATCCAAATGGTGGAAAGCACAACAAAAACTTTGTAGTTGTTGATGCGAAGAACTATAAGGAAGGGGATCAACTGGAAGACGAATCTAATGGTTTTACCTATCCACATGCTGCCAGTGAAATGAAATACACAGCGACTTATGACTCTGCTCGTGGAGATGGTAGTAACGGTGCCTTTGGTGAACATGGATTTAACGAAGCCGGCGTCTCTATGACCTCAACTGTTACAGCAATTCCAAATAAAAAAGTCTTGAAGACTGACCCATTGACAGAAAAGGGAATTCCAGAAGCTGCTATGTTGGACGTGGTTTTACCACGCGTTAAGTCTGCTCGTGAAGGGGTTGAATTCCTAGCTAAAGTCATTGAAGAAAAAGGATCAGCAGAAGGGAATGTTGTCGTTTTTGCAGACCAAAAAGAAACTTGGTATATGGAAATTCTTTCTGGTCACCAATATGTAGCTGTTAAAGTCCCAGAAGACAAATATGCAGTCTTTGCAAATACCTACTACCTTGGTCATGTGGATTTGAATGACAAGGAAAATGTGATCGCTTCGAAAGATGTCGAAAAAGTAGCCAAAGAATCTGGTAACTACAAGACAGATAAAGACGGGAACTTCCATATCGCTAAATCTTATGGACCAGAAAAATATGCTGAAGGAGACCGTTCACGTACTTACGCAGGAATCACTCTTTTGGATCCAAAATCAAAAGTGACTTATGAAGATGATGAATACGAACTCTTCCGCTCACCAACAGATCCAAACAAGAAATTTACTTTGGAAGATGCCTTTGCTCTCCAACGCAACCGTTTTGAACATTTGAATGGTCGGTTTGTTCCAGACGATCAAATTGGTGTCAAGAAACAAGGGGATAATGGTAGCAATGATGCTGTTCGTAAAGACCAATACAAGTATGCTTTAGGAAACGAAAACGTTATTGATGCCCATGTCTACCAAATCAATCCAAAACTTCCAAAATCATTTGGTGGTACGTTATGGCTTGGTATGGGACCATCTCGAAACACTCCTTATGTTCCATTCTATGGTAATCTAAAAGATACTTACAAAGCCTTCAAACCTCAAACAGCAACTTATGATCCAAATTCATGGTATTGGACAGTATGGCACATTGACAACATGGCGATTAATAACCAAGATGTCTTTGGAAAATCAGTCCAAGATCACTGGAAAGCTCTTGAAAAACAATTGATCATTGAACAAGAAGCTAGTGATGCGAAATATAAAGCTTTGAAAGATAATCCGGAAGCTGCTAAAGCAGTAGAAGACGAAGTTACAGCAAATGCTCTTGCACTTTCTAAAAAACTATTTGAACACTTCAAATCTTATGAAGCAGATATGCATGCGCATTTGATTGAGTTAGGTCGTAAAGATGATCCATATCGTGCCTCTAAGCCAGATGATTACAAAGATCCAGAACCTGAAAAACCAGTTCAACCTGAAAAACCGGTTCAACCTGAGAAACCAGTAGAACCTGAAAAACCGGTTCAACCTGAGAAACCAGTAGAACCTGAAAAACCGGTTCAACCTGAGAAACCAGTAGAACCTGAAAAACCAGTACAGCCAGAAAAAACTCAGCCAATTCAAACCAAAGTCAATGAAGAAGGCAATCCAAATAACCGCTTCGGTTATGCAGCTACAAAAGATAAGGAATCTTATGTTTCTACTAAAGTTGAAACATTTGTGAAACCAGAAGCAAAAGCTCAAGATCCATCCGAAGCAGTTTCAGCTGGTAATGGCGGCAATGAGAACAATCGTTTTGGTTCATCTTTCGCAAAAGCAACTGTTGAAACTTTCCCAAATACAAATTATTCTTACAATGTTCATCCTTAAACAATAAGAATAAAAAGTAAATTGGACCAAGTCCAATGAAACGAAAGAGGCCGGATGTTTGTCCAGCCTCTTTTTTATAAAAAAAGACTGACCATTGTAAGGCAGCAAAGCTCTTACATGATATGGCCAGTCTCTTTTATATTCTGTAGATTTGAAAATGATTAGTCTGCAGTTTGTTCAGATGCTTCTAATTTTTTTCCAAGGTCGATAATATATTGTTTGAGATCATCTTTGACTTGAGGGTGTTTCAAGGCATAGTCAATCGAAGTTTTCATGAAGCCGAATTTATCACCCACATCGTAGCGCTGGCCTTTAAATTCACGGGCAAAGACTCGTTGGGTCTTATTGAGGGTGTCGATCGCATCCGTCAATTGAATTTCATTGCCAGCACCTGGTTCTTGATTTGCAAGAATATCAAAGATTTCAGGAGTCAAGAGGTAGCGTCCGATAATAGCGAGATCACTTGGAGCATCCTCTGGATTTGGCTTTTCGACAAACGTTTCAACGCTATAAAGACCATTGATACCTTCGCCTTGAGGTGCGATCACACCGTAAGAAGAAACCTCTTCGTGAGGGACTTCCATCACAGCGATGGTTGACGCATGAGTTTCATCGTAGTCGTTCATCAATTGTTTGGTCAATGGTAAGGCATCATCATTAGTGATGTCCATCAGATCATCTCCCAACATAACGACAAAAGGCTCGTTTCCAACAAAGGCCTTGGCTTGAAGAACAGCGTCTCCTAAACCTCGAGGGTGACTTTGGCGGATGAAATGAAGATTGATCGCTGTTGTATCATTGACCAACTTGAGTAAGTCAGTCTTGCCTTTTTGCTCGAGGTTGTATTCCAATTCGAAGTTAGAATCGAAATGGTCTTCGATCGAACGTTTGGCCTTCCCTGTTACGACAAGGATTTCCTCAATCCCAGATTTCAGAGCCTCTTCTACGATGAATTGGATCGTAGGTTTGTCAACGATTGGCAACATTTCCTTTGCCAAAGCTTTGGTAGCTGGGAGGAAGCGTGTCCCCAAACCAGCCGCAGGAATGACTGCTTTTCTAACTTTAGTCATATAGTTTCCTTTCTTTAGGGTGGTTGACTTATTTCCACTCGTTTTCTTCTTTAAATTCATTGCTCATCATGTGGTGGATAGCTTCGCGGATATCTTTTCCTTCGTAGATGACTTGGTAAATGGCCTGTGTAATCGGCATGTAGACATCCAATTCTTGCGCCAGCTCATGGGCGACTTTGGTCGTAGAGATCCCTTCAATGATCATACCCATGTTGGCTTCGATATCTTCCAATTTTTCGCCACGACCGAGAGCATCCCCAGCTCGCCAGTTGCGAGAGTGAACAGAAGTTCCGGTAACGATCAAGTCACCGACCCCAGACAAACCGCTATAGGTCAATGGGCTAGCTCCGAGCTTAACGCCAAGGCGCGTGATTTCAGCAAGACCGCGTGTGATGATGGCTGCTTTGGCATTGTCACCATAACCAAGACCGTGCAAGGCTCCAGCTCCGACAGCAATGATATTCTTCAAGGCTCCAGCAGTTTCCACTCCGATAACATCGGTATTGGTGTACAGGCGGAAGTAGTGATTGCTAAAGAGTTCTTGAACATAACGTGCGGCTTCTAAATCTATTGAGGCAGCTGTAATGAGGGTGATGTCCCGTACGATAGTTTCTTCGGCGTGACTAGGTCCAGAAACGACCACCACCTCGCTGCGAAGAGAAGCAGGGATTTCTTCTTCAAGGATTTGAGAAATCCGATCGTGTGTACCAGGTTCTAGCCCTTTAGAAGCGTGCATCACTGTGACAGGGTGATCCAGTGTTTCAGCGACTTGTTTAGCGACCAGGCGGGTCACCTTTGTAGGAACGACAAAAAGGATGGCATCCACACCGTCCAAAGCTGCTTTCAGATCGGTCGTAGCAGTAATTTGATCGCTAATAACGATGTCTTTGAAATAGCGTTGATTGGTATGAGTGGTATTAATTTCATCGATTTGTTCTTGGATATTTCCCCAGAGACGGACTTCATGGCCGTTATCATTGAGGACTTGTGAAAGGGCTGTTCCCCATGAACCAGGACCCAATACTGCAACGGTTTGTTTTTCCATTGTATCTTCCATTTCTATGTCTATTTTTCAACGAGGCTAGGAATCTAGCGCTTGCACCTTCGAAAAGGCCTAATGAGTGCCTTGAAGGACGATTCTATTTTCCTCTCTATTTTAACATAATATAGGTAAAAAAACTTGTATGATTATCAATTGTTTTGTGAGGAAGGTGAGGGTGATAAATAAAATCTATCACGGTTTTAAAAAATACATATTAGACACTATCACTAATGGGTGGTAACATAAGTATTAGTAAAAATGAAGGAGGAATGAATATGTGCAGAACAATTGTTGGAGTATCCGCCAATCTCTGTCCGGTGGACCCGGAAGGGAAAAACCTTCATTCCTCTGTATCTAGTCAGTTTGCGGAAGGGATTCGTCAAGCAGGTGGACTTCCAATGGTCATCCCGATGGGGGATCCTTCCTTGGTTAAGGACTATGTTGAAACGATTGACAAATTGATCTTAAGTGGAGGCCAAAATGTCGATCCTAGTCTCTATGGCGAAGAAAAAACGATCGAGAGCGATGATTACAATATCGAACGGGATCAATTTGAGCTTGCCCTACTGAAGGAAGCAGTACGCCAAAACAAACCGGTTCTAGGAATTTGCCGTGGGGTTCAGTTGATCAATGTGGCTTTTGGAGGAACACTCAACCAAGAGATCGAAGGGCATTGGCAAGGACTTCCGTTTGGGACTTCCCATTCTATCCAGACTAAAAAAGGCAGTGTGGTAGAGCAGCTTTTTGGACAGGCCAGTCGGATTAATTCCGTGCACCGTCAAAGCATCAAGGATCTCGCGCCAAATTTCCGTGCGACTGCCTTTGATCCGCGCGATCACACCATCGAAGCCATTGAAGCTGTAGATGGTCATCGCATTATGGGCTTGCAGTGGCACCCAGAATACTTGGTTAATGAAGAAAAAGGGAATTTAGAACTCTTCCGTTATTTATTACAGGAATTATAAGAAAAAGAGAGGTTGAATTGGTATCAGCCTCTCTTTTGGTATGGTTATTACTATCTAGAAATAGTAAGGGTTTTGTGCTAGAATAGGAACTACAATTGGGAGGTATTGATAGAAATGAAACTTGCTAAGACAATGAACCGTAACTATTTATGGTTGCTTCTAGGTTCTTATTTTGTGGCCATGATGGTCAATCTATTGAGTTTTTCAACAAAGGAATTATTTCTAGAACTGGGTAAAGTGGGATGGACCCATACAGTGCTTGCTTTGTTCATTAGTTATCCTATTCTTTGGTTTTTGACGGAGAGCAAGAAGTATATCTGCATACAAAAATTGAATCTCTGGTTCGTGGCAGGTATCCTATTTATTTCTATTTTGAAAAGTCCGAGTCTCTTTATGTCATTGGGCCTAGTGTTGCTCTCACTGGTCTTGTTTCTATATTTTTATTTAGGAAAAGAAAAAATCGCTTATATCTTCTTAGCGGTAGATGTCTTGTCTTTTCCGAAATTGTTGCTACAAACCAGTGCCAATCTTCAAGATAAGGAACTGGGGATCTTTACGTTTACGGTTTCTGAATCGAAGTTACCCACTTTGATTTGGCCAGTATTAGTAGCCGTTGTCGTTGCTGTCCTGATCGGTTTTCTTCTCTCAAAGGTTTCTTTGGCTAAAGTCAATGAAACCTGGGTTCGCAGACTCACCGTGGTGACAATAATCAGTGGTATTTTCTACGTGCTCTATCTATCGGTTGTGGCCTATTATAAGATTAAAGCCAATGCGGTGTCTTCCTTTGATATTGGAATTTTTTCGCAGATGTTTGAGAGAATGAGACATGATTTTTCACAAGTCACCACCCTTGAAAGAGATAGGGCCTTATCGCATTTCGGAGTCCATATTTCTCCAATTTATTATTTGATCTTGCCCTTCTATATGCTATTTCCTTATGTGGAAACGTTAGATATCGCTCAAACAGTGATTGTATTTTCTGCAGTTATCCCGCTTTGTTTGATTCTAAAGAAAATACAATTGCCAAAAGTCATGACGCCACTCGTGCTTGCCCTCTTTTTTGTGACTCCGGTTATGACAACGAGTGGTGGATTCCATTTGCATGAAAATTGTTTTTTGTCACCATTACTACTCTGGTTGTTCTACAGCCTGATTTCTCAGTGGCGTGGAAGAACTATCTTGTTCACCTTGTTGCTCCTTTTTGTGAAAGAGGATGCCTTTGTCTACGTGCTGTCCTTAGGACTTTATTTTGCGTTTCAACATCGTTTTACCTTTGAGGCCAAGTTTAAAAAGTGGTTGTATCTCAGCCTGTTTGCCTTACCGATACTTTATTTTGCATTTGCCATGTTCCTCTTAGCAAGATATGGCGAGGGAGCTATGGTTTCTCGATACAATAATCTATTATTGAGTGGCGAAAATGGTCTCCTGATGGTTGTGAAAAATGTAGTCCTAAATCCGCTTTATGTTTTGGGAAGTCTATTTACAGCGAAACGACTTGGCTACCTCTTTTTGGTCCTATTTCCTTTTAGCTTTTTACCACTGATTCAGCGACGTTGGTCTACCTATTTTCTGATGTTGCCCCTTTTTCTCATTAATTTATTGATGGATTGGCCTTACCAATATGATATTGGTTTTCAGTATAGCTATGGTTCGGTCACGCTTCTGTTTTTGATGGCTTTATTGTCTATCGATCAATTAAGCAAGAACCAGTTGGCATCAGATAATATTTTGGTGGCTCTACTAGCTTCTTCCATCATTTTTTCAAGCGCCATTCTATATAGTTTTACGCATAACTGGAATTTTGAAATCCAATACTATCAAACACGTAAAGACTATTTTGATGGGCTCGAAAAGACCCTGCAGGCTATCCCTAAAGATAAAGCGGTCTTAGCAGCAGGTGGCTATACGCCGAGTCTTCGCAGCCATGAAAAATTGTATGATCTTTTCTACCATAATGACAAAAAGCTTGATTCTAATATTGACATAGTGGTAGTTCCAAGGGAAATGCAAGAGGAAAAAAATGGTTATTCTGAAACAGCCACTCTAAACCTCTATAAAGAATCAGGGTATAAAGAAAGCAACTTATCTACAAAAGATGTGTTGATTTTGGAAAAATAACTGTTTGAAAGAGGAAGAGTTACTAAAAAAATTCACAAGCCAAATAGCCCTTAAATATACAAAAGATGGTTTTTTTGTTTAATAATCTTGACTTTCTCACTATGTTTTGCTATATTATATGCGTTGATTTATAAAAAATTAGCCTAGAAAGGGAGAAAAAATGAAAAAGTTAGCAGTTTTTTTGTCAATAGTTTGTTCGCTATTGATTGTGTCATTGACACTTTTTTCTAAAACTGTACAGGCGGAAACGTCTAAAAAAGTCGATGTGATTACGGAAGTTAAGATTCAAAATGATCAAGGTGGAGAATTGACAGGACCGGTTGGCCGATTTGACACTTTCCGTCTGAATGCAACATTCGCATTGGAAGGAAAAGATGTTAAAGAGGGAGATACTTCTGAGTTAGTATTAGAAAATCCCTTAATCATTGATTCTACTAATTTTGAAATTAAGGATAAGAAAACTGGTAAGGTGATTGCCAATGCAGTGGTAGATAAAGAAACCGGTAAGATTGTTTTAACCTTTACAAAATTTGTGGAAACAAAAAATGATGTGTCAGGTTCTTTCTTCTTCTACTCAATGATAGACAGACAAAAACATCCCAAAGAGGGTGATGTTCCAGTTACTGTGAAGGTGAATAATAAGACCAAATTCACAGGGAAGGTAAAAGCCGGCGAAGTGGGCCAAGGCGGAAAATATATCGTCGCAAAATCAGGATGGGATGTCAACAAGGAACACAAGCAAATTGGTTTTAGAATCTCTGTTAACCGAACAGGGGAAGCTATTCCGAATGCAGTGATTACCGATACCTTGAAATCTACAGGAGTCTCTTATACAGAAGGTAGCTTTAAAATTTATAAAGGGACCTTTAAATACGACAACGGCTGGAAGCTCGAGAACAAAACGGATGTCACCAATGATTACGCCATTAACGTTTCAGGAAATTCGTTTTCTGTCAACCTTGGTAGCTTGTCAAAAGATGATCACTTTGTGATTGAATATACAGCAGACTTGAGCTACATGCCTGTAGATGGTGAAAAAATCGAAAATAATGTGACTATTTCTGGAAATGGTTCTGAAATTAACCATGCATCTAGTGCTGTCAAAATCCAAATTGCAGGTGGAACCGGAGTAGCTTACGACTTTGGAATCAAGATCCATAAAGTAGACGAAAATAATAAGTCTCTTAAAGGAGCTAAGTTCCAAGTCATTCGTGTAGCCAACAATCAACTGATTGGAGAGTTTGAAACAAATAAAGATGGTGAGATTGTTGTCAAAAACCTTTTGAGAGACCAATATATCATCAAAGAAATTTCAGCTCCGGAAGGTTATGACTTGGCAGCGGATACTGTTGTTGAAGCTAGTGAATTTCAGTCAAAAGATAAACCAGTCGACAAAACCATTGTAGACCAAAAGACAACCACTACAACAACGACCACTACAACCACTACAACTACAACGACTACTGCAGAACCAACGACAACTACAACAACTACAACAACAGAAGAGCCAACAACGACTACAACAACAACTCCGGAGCCAACAACAACTACAACAACAACTCCGGAGCCAACAACAACTACAACAACAACTCCGGAGCCAACAACAACTACAACAACAACTCC
>CAUCUH010000046.1:0-11576 GCA_958445905.1 uncultured Streptococcus sp. | reverse complement strand
ACTCAGCGACCAGTGAGTAGGCCGCAAAGTGGATGACCGCATCAATATCGGCATGTTCCTTAAAAACAGTGCGCATAAAGTCTTGATCCGCCAGGTCTCCTTGGTAAAAGACGGCATCTGGATGCACCGCTGCACGGTGGCCTGTGACCAGACTATCAACCACGACGACTTTTTCCTGTCCTTCATTGACCAAGCGGTCCACCATGTGGGAACCGATATAGCCAGCTCCTCCGAGTACGAGTATTGCCATTTGTTTTCCTTTCGCTTCTTGTCTTCTCTCTTATTGTACCAAATTTCTGCCACTTCTCCACACTTAAAGTGTCGCAACAAAGCGTCTAAAGGCAGCTTGTCCTTCTGCTGTTCTCTTGTAGACACCAGCATCTTCGAGCACACGCGCAAAGATCTGGCCAACTGATTCACGGACAAGGGCTTCTGCCTCTGCTTCGTCTGTGATGGCTGGGTGAGTGGCTTTCAAATCATCTGCCCAAGGCTGGTGGTAGGTCGCCACAGTATTCTCACGTCCAATCAAATAGTCTTGAACCTGCTTGAGCTCTTCCTTGAGGCGAGGTGGCAAAATGGCCAAGCCCATGACTTCGATCAGGCCGATATTTTCTTTTTTGATGTGTTGCACATCCGCATGTGGGTGATAAATGCCATCTGGATGCTCTGGTGAGGTTTGGTTGTCACGGAGCACCAAGTCCAATTCATAATGCCCATCACGAATCCGTGCAATGGGGGTAATGGTATGGTGGGGCTGACCGTCGGATGCTGCTAAGACTTGAACGGCTGGATCCGAGTAGCCTCGCCAGACTGTGAGGATATGGTCTGCCAGGTCAATCAATTGCGCCTTGTTGTCCGATTGCAAGCGGAGAACCGACATGGGCCAATTGATAATTCCTACCGATACAGCCTCAAATCCCTCAACGCTAAAGCTTTCCTCAACAGGAGCTAGCTCCATAGGGAAGGTATGGCGTCCGCCTTGGTAATGGTCATGAGTCAGGATGGATCCCCCTACAATGGGCAGGTCTGCATTGGACCCTGCAAAATAGCCTGGGAAAGTCTCGACAATGGTCAAGAGTCGCTCAAAGGTCTTGCGGCTAATGGCCATAGGAACATGCTGGCTATCGAGGAAAATGCAGTGTTCATTGAAGTAGGCATAAGGGGAATACTGAAAGCCCCAGTCATGACCGTCCATGTCAAAACGGATAATCCGATGATTGGCCCGGGCTGGATGGTCTAGGCGACCTTGATAGCCTTCATTTTCAAAGCACAATTGGCAGGCTGGATAATGACTGGCTTTGGCAAGCTTGGCCGCTGCAATGTCTTTAGGATCTTTTTCAGGTTTTGACAGATTGATGGTGATTTCAAGAGAACCGTAGGGAGTTTGTGTCTCAAAGGCAATATTTTGCGCAATGGCTTTGACCTTGATGTAATCATTGCGCTCAGGGAGGGCATACAAATCCGCAATCGCGTCTTCCTTGGACTGACGGTAGGTCTCCCAAAAGCGATGGTTGACTTGACTAGGACTAGGGGTGATCCAATCCATCAACTCCGCACCCAAACTGTCTTTTGCGGCCATACTATCCTGGATCTTGCTATTTGCAACAGCGATCTCTACCAGCTGATCTTTGAGTGCGATCAACTCTTCTTTTTGAGCTGGGGCGTCTAGCCCTTCTTCTCCAATGCGACTCATGATGCGATTTTTTAGATAAATCCGATCCATCTCTTCGTAGTCACTTGCCGCAATGACGGCTGTGACAAATGCATCCAAAATTCCCTGATTCATTGATTCTCCTTCTTACGTTTTAAATAGTCTCTGACAGCATCTAAATCCTGGAAAACTTGTTCCGCTTTAGTTAAGAAAGACTGTGCTGGTACTTTTAAATCTGGAACACATATGACTGGTATTCCAGCCCGATAGGCTGCTTCAATCCCTGCCTCACTATCCTCTAGTACTAAGCAATTCTCTGGTAAAGCATTCAAATCACTACAAGCCTTTAAAAATATATCTGGGTAAGGTTTACTTCGTTTGACATCTTTTGCAAAAACTAAATGGTCAAATAGGGACAGTACCCCATTGCTATCCAAGATCATTCTAGCCCGAGATTCAACACTTGAAGTTGCTAAGGCGATTGGAATGTCCTCTGTTTTCAAAAAAGTAAGCAAATTTTTAGCACCTTTTTTTAAATGAACACCTTGGGCTAAGATTCGAGCTTCTAATTCATAAACTTTAGCCAGAGTTTGTTCGAAATTCCAAGGTAAATCATAGGTATCTAAAAATCGTTGAACATTCTCCTCTTCTCTATGTCCACTGTAGTCTCTGGAATATATTTCTTCTGTGAAAGGAATTCCAAAATCTCTAAGCAATTCTTGATAAACTTTTAGAGAAATGATTTCAGTATCGGCTAATAAGCCATCTAAATCAAATATTACAGCTTCCATTATTATCACCTAGTCTAAAACTCGTGTCCCTGCCGCAACTTCTGCAATATAAAAGCTTGGCGCATAGCCAACGACTTCTTCATAGCGGTTGCCGACAGCTTCTTTAAAGGCTTCAACCTTATCTTTGTTTACAAGGGCGATGGCGCAACCACCAAAGCCTGCTCCTGTCATACGAGCGCCCAAGACACCTTCTTGTTCCCAGGCTGTATGCACCAAGGTATCCAATTCTAGACCTGTCACTTCGTAGTCATGCTCCAAGGATACGTGGGAAGCATTCATGAGACGGCCAAAGCCTTCCAAATCCCCTGCTTCAAGTGCCTTACGAGCTTGGAGGGTCCGTTGGTTTTCAAGTACAGCATGACGAGCCCGTTTGATGCGATTTTCATCCTTGATCAAGTAGCTGTAGGCATCAAAAGACCAGAGATCCAATTCTCCTAAGGTTTGGATATCCAATTTTTCTTGGAGTTCAGAAACGGCGGTTTCGCATTCTGAACGACGTTCATTGTATTTTGAATCCGCTAATTCCCGGCGTTTATTGGTATTCATGATGACTACGACATTGTCTTTGAGGTCCAGCGGTACCAAATCATACTCTAGGGTGTTGGTATCAAGATAAATAGCTCGTTGGTCAGCTCCCATACCGATGGCAAATTGGTCCATGATCCCAGAGTTGACTCCGATGAAGTGATTTTCGGTTTGTTTGCCGATCTTGACCAGATCTAGACGATCTAAGTGAAGATCATATAGTTTCTCAGCGATGATGCCAATCAAGAGCTCAAGGGAAGCTGAAGAAGAAAGACCGGATCCATTTGGAATATTGCCGTAGACATAGACATCCATACCGCTATCAATGACATGACCAGCTTCTTGCAAGAAGTGGAGCACGCCTTTTGGATAGTTGGTCCAGTTGTGCTCTTTTTCAAAGTGGAGATTTTCAAGCGGAACTTCAATGATCCCCTTGTCTTCAAAGTTTCCTGAGAAGAAACGCAAGACTTTATCCTCACGCTTTCTTGCAGCCCCGTAGGTACCAAGTGTGATGGCTGCTGGGAAGACATGGCCTCCATTATAGTCCGTGTGTTCACCAATCAGATTGATCCGTCCTGGTGAGAAGAAAGTGTGGTCAGCCTTTTCCCCAAAGACAGCCTGGAATTTTGCTTGTAAATCTTGAGTTGTGATTGTTGTCGTCATGAGAAACTCCTTTAGTTTTGTAAACGTTTTTATACTTGTATTATATCTGATCAGAAGTAAAAATTCAAGTATTTTTAGTAAAATTTTATTTAATTTATATTTTATATTTAAAAAGCCTACAATACAGGTTTTTAACCATATTTTATTTTCAGCTAACTTGGTATTGTTCGAGTTAATTTTAGTAAAACTTTACCAAAAAATCTCAATTGAGAGATGACCCAATTGAGATTCTTCATTCCTTAGTGTTTCTTTCTTGGATAGACAAAAGATCCAAGGAAGGTTAAGAGGCTGATGCCCATGAGGGAGAGGAGGTTCCCTGTTTGACCGGTTTTTGGCAATACCGATGATGCAGGACTTGCTGAAACACTTGCAGGAGCCTGATCAGTGGCTTGTTTCACAGCGATCGGAGTAACTTGTGGACCATCAAGAGTGCTAGCTTTTTCTTGCTTGCTAACAAGGACCTGTGTTCCTGTGTTACCAACCTCTACTGGTTGTGTCTGATGGGTTGGTTCTTGGACTGGTGAAGTTGGATCTTGGACTGGTGAAGTTGGATCTTGGACTTCTGGTGTTGGCAATGGAGCAGGTGCTGGATAGAAAAGACCATGACCAATGCGGTAGGCATACTCTGTTTCCGACATTTTTCCGTCTACAATTTTTGGAATATCAACCGGTAAGATACCTAGATGTTCCTTGCCATTGAAGATGACTTCCACTCCTGCAGGAATATTAGGACCAAATGCATTGTCTGGTTTGAGGGATTCTGTTGGATCCATTCCCTTATTTCCATAGACTGCCAAAATGGCTTTTGCTGCTGGATAGTTGGCTACATCATAAGGTTTAGAGATAGAAAGGACAGCTGCCTTCTTATGGGTGGTATTGGCATAATTGACGATTTCTGTTGGGATCTTGGTCCGCCAGAAATCTTTATCCAGTTGCCCTTCATAACCGATCTCTGAAATCACTACGATGTGAGTTGCTTTCTCTAGGTCTTCTTTTAGACTATCAAGGGTAGATTCTTTAGTGAAGTTCTTGGCCACAAAGGAGGTATCTTTTGGAAGCACTCCGTCCGCAATTAAGCGACGCATACCCAAATTTAGTCCAGGAACTTCGTTTTCAAAAGCTCCTAAGAGTAAGACATGGTCCCCTGTTTGCACCTTAAATGGCAAGGTATTGTCTTCATTTTTTACAACCGTCACCGCTGCTGCTGCAATCTTACGTTCCAAGTCACGGTTGAGGGTAGATCCAACTGCTTCTTCTGCTTTTTCAGCTGTCCGAGCACTTGGATCAAAATTCAAGACCCCACGTTTTTCTTTGAGGGTCAGAATCCGGCGAACCGACTCATTTAAGCGTTCTTCTGAGATGTCACCGGTTTGGACCGCATCTACCACCGCATTGACAATGGTATCAATCTTGGTCAAATCGGCTTTGCTGCGAAGGGTCGTTGGCATCAAGACCAGGTCAACTCCGGCTTTGATGGCCATCTTCACAGCTTCCACCTCACCGAAGTTCTTAGCGATAGCATCCATTCCCATGGCATCGGAGACAATCACGCCCTTATAGCCGTATTTCTTTCGTACCAAGCCCGTTAAAATATCATCAGAGAGCGTCGCTGGAACATAGATTTTCTCACCCGTTTCTTTTGACACGACCTGATCTTTTTCAATCTGCGGGTATTGGATATGAGCCGTCATCAAGAGGTCTACCCCTTCATCCATAGCTTTTTTGAATGGAAGGAGTTCCAATTTTTCAAGCTCGGCAAGAGATTTATCCACCAATGGCAGACCCGTATGTGAATCGACTGCTGTATCTCCGTGGCCTGGAAAATGCTTGGCAGCTACAGCGACATTGTAGTCTTGAATCCCTTTCATCATCGGAATACCCAAGTAGGCAACCCGGTTTGGGTCAGATGAGAAGGAACGAAGCCCAATTACAGGGTTTTGAGGATTATTATTGGTATCTAGAACCGGAGCAAAGTCCACATTCAGGCCTAGTGCAGAAAGTTCACGTCCGATGATTTGACCGGCTTCTTTCGCTAGTTTGGGATCATTGGTAGCCCCAATGGCCATATTCCCAGGAAGGGCAGTACCCGTACCCAAGCGGTAGACGATCCCCCCTTCTTGGTCGATGGCTAACAATAGCGGAATTTTCCCGTTATTGGCCTTGTTTTCAATCGCTGCCTTTTGCATATCTTGCGTCAGAGCCAGGGTTTGCTTGGTCTCTTTGACGTTTTCAGCAAAAAGAATGACGCCTCCAAAATCATATTTATCAATCGCATCTGCTACTTCAGCATTGACCTTGGTGAGATCCTGTGGCGACTCCTGATTAGCCTCCTGCCACTTACGAAAGTCCGGCATGATCATTTGAGTCACCTTTTGTTTAAGTGGCATGTTTTCAATCAGTTTTTCCACTTCAGGAGATGCCGTCTCTGTCAATGTTACCGTTGGGGAGTCAGCAGGGACAGCTGCACGGTCTGTTGAAGTCGGCGTTTCGGCCACTTCTCCCTGATTTTCTGTAGTGGTTTCTGGCGTTGGAGAAGCCACCACCTCTTCTACTGTTGCTGCCGGTTCATTAGCTTGATCCGACGCTTGAGCTGTGTCTGCTTTTGCTGTTTGGACGGATAATAGAGCAAAAGCCGTTAATAGGGCCGCAGATGGATAAATGATTTTTTTCATAAAGCGACCTCCTTTCTTTCAATAGATATTGTACCATTGTTTTATAGTTTTGTAAACGGTTACATGCGATTGTTTTAAAAAAGGATAAGCGTTTTTCACTTATCCCTTTGTTTTCTCGTATGGTTTTTAAAACACAATATCTTGACCATTTTCTGTCACTTGGTAAGTGCCCTCAGCAAGATCGATTCGAGCTACTGCTGTGACAGTTTGGTCTTTATTTTGACGGGTGATGACAATGGTATGTTCATCTGGTGTTTCCACCTCAATGCTTCCTTCTAGGTCAAAAGCTTGCGAGTTGTTCCGGAAACTAAAGAGCTTGAGAAGGGATTGTACGACTGGACGCTCTACTTCTTGAGCGATTTCTTCATTGCTGTAGTAATGACGGTTGATATTGCGGCCTTCTTTGGTGTTTTCTAAGAGTTCCAAATCATTCTTCCCAGCTAGGAATCCAACGTAATAAACTTGTGGAATGCCTGGCGCAAAAGCTTGAATTAAACGGGCTAGGAAGTACTTACGATCGTCATCTCCGAGCGCTGAATAGTAGGTCGAATTGATTTGGTAGATGTCCAAGTTGTTGTATTCTGCTGTGGAATATTTACGTTTAACATTTGCTCCTACCTTATAGAGCTCATTTGAAGCATAGTCAATCTCTTCATCTGTCAAGATATCCTTGACATCAACCACCCCAATTCCATCATGGGTATCCAGCGTCGTGAACTGCTTCATCGGACTCATCTTCAACCACTTGGCAAGGCGCTCCACTTTTGAACTATAGAGGCTATAGAGGGTTACCATGGGTAGCGCGAAGTCATAGACATAATAGTCGTGATCGGCAATCTTAAATTGAATGGAATAGTGCTCATGAATCTCTGGCAAGAGCTCAGCACCGTAGCTGGCCGCCATATCGCGCACCTTATCCAACAAATCCCAAATGTCTGGCTCTACGAAGAAATCATTGGTATCCAATTTCTTGACCGCATAGGCAAAGGCATCTAGACGAATGAGGTCACAGCCATTGCTTGCCAGGTGTTCGATGGTCTTGCGAATAAAGTCCATGGTCACTTCCTTGGTCACGTCTAGGTCAATCTGCTCTTCCCCGAAAGTATTCCAGAGATGCTCAGTCGTCCCATCCGCAAAAGTGATTTCTTGCTTGGGAGCTCGGTCTTTCCGCTTATAAATCAACTCTACATCTGCTTGAGTTGGGCGATTCTCTGGCCAGAACTTGTCCCAGTTGAGAAAGAGATCTTTATAGGCACTTTGGTCATGCTTTTCTTGGTAATCTTTATAATACTTAGACTGACGAGAAATGTGATTGATCATAAAGTCAAACATAAGATAGTACTTGTCACCCAAGCGTTTGACATCTTCCCAATCTCCAAAGGCTGGATCCACTTGGTCATAGTCTACAGGCGCAAAGCCACGGTCACCAGTTGATGGGAAAAATGGCAAGAGGTGAACCCCACCTACTGCATCCCCAAAGTGCTTCTCCAGATTTTCATAGAGATCCTTCAGGTTATTTCCTAAGCTATCTGAATAAGTAATTAACATGGTTTTGTTTTGAATTGGCATAATGGTTTCCTTTTCTTTTTTTGAAAGCCAAGTCTTAAGAGACCTGGCTTTCTTGAGTTTATATTTTTTAATATTTGCTTCATAGGATACGATTGAAGTCAGCAAGCTGAATCGTTACTTTGTATCTGGAATTGAACACGGGACTAATTTCTTAGGAAAAAAGATAAATCTTCTTGTGTGCAAGCACACTACGTCGATTTCCTATTTTTCTACAGAAATTTTCAGCAAGCTGAATCGTCCCTTTGTATCTTATTTCTTATTTCACTGCGCCGTTGCTCATTCCTGCGATGATATGGCGTTGGAAGAAGAGATAGACAATAGTGATACTGATAATGCCGACCACATAGGAAGCAAAGCTTGGTCCGTAGTCGTTGAAATATTGGCCTGCGTAGTTGTATTGGAACAATGGCAGGGTCCACATTTTGGAATCCCGGTTCAAGACAAGGAGTGGCAACATGAAGTCATTCCAGAACCAAAGGGCATTGATGATCATGGTTGTCGCATGCATGGGTTTCATCATTGGAAAGATAATACGGAAATAAGTTGTAAACTTATTAGCCCCATCGATCTCTGCTGCTTCATCCAGACTTTCTGGGATAGAGATTTTGATATAGCCGACATAGAGGAAGAGGGTCTGTGGAATCGCATAGGTCAAGTAGAGCAAGATCAAACCAAAGGTGTTAGCCAAACCGAGTTTACTCATCATAACTGTAATCGGAATCATGATGACTTGGAAAGGTACGAAAATCCCAAGGATCAAGAGGGTGTACATGATAGTAAAGGCTTTTCTCTTACTCATATTACGTGCAATGGAGTAGGCTGCCATGGGGATAAAGATCATTACTGCAAGTAAAGACAAGACAGTGATGACGACAGAGTTCCAATAATAGCCTCCGATCCCATCAGCCAATAGACGGCTAAAGTTGTCCCATGTGAAATTCGTCGGGAATCCAAAGAAATTATCTACAATATCTTTGGTTGGTTTGAAGGAACTAAAGATGGTGGCAAGGAGCGGCACTAAAATCAGAACCGATCCTAGAATCAATAGAATGTATTTGCCAATCAAGGCTTTTCTTTCATCTTGTTTCATCGTGCTTCTCCTCTTAAATTTCAAATTTCTTAGATACTCTCAATTGGATGATCGAAATCACTACAATCAAGAAGAACAAGATTACGGCAATGGCATTGGCATAACCGAATTGGTTGTTTTTAAAGGCATAATTATAAACCAAGAGCCCAAGTGAGGTTGTGGCATTGTTTGGACCACCACCAGTCATGGCAAAGACTTGGTCAAAGGCGGTAAGCCCACCTTTTAGGGCCAGGATAAAGACCATAGAAACACTTGGTAGCAAGTAAGGCAATTCAACATTCCAGAAGACTTGCTTGCTAGTCGCACCATCAATTCTGGCTGCTTCTGTAATCTCAGTTGGAATAGATTGCAGACCTGCTAGGAAGATAATGATAGGCATAGCCACCCCTTGCCAAAGAAGGACAAAGACAGCCGCAAAGATCGCTCCCCACTTGGTCCCTAAAAGACTGGTTTGGAGGAACTCAATATGAAGGGCATTCCCAATCGCTGGTAGACCGTAGTTGAAGACTTGTTTGAAGATCAACGCCACTGTCAAACCAGACAAAACAGCTGGGAAGAAGAACCAAGCACGGAAGAAGGTTTGCCCTTTAATCTTAGAGTTCAAGACACGCGCAATGAAGATCCCAAGGGCAATCTCACCAACTACCATGGCAATCGTGATGATCGCAGTAAAGCCAATGGCATTCATGAATTTTGGATCCATGAAGAGGAGCTTAAAGTTGTTCAAGCCAACAAACTTGTAGTTATAGGTCAAACCTGTCCAGTTGGTAAAACTGTAAAAGGCTCCTTGGAACATTGGCACATAGAAGAAAATTGCTTGTAATAAGAGGGGAATGACCACAAAAGCCCATGCCCAATATTTTTGTAATACTTTTTTCATTGTCTCTCTACTCCTAATCCACATCCGCTTTCATCGGGTTAAAGAAGGCATTCAAATCATTGACCATTCCTTGTTTATCACCTGTCAAGACATAGTTCATCGTCAAGGTATGGAAGTCTGCTTCACTGGTCCAGTATTGTTGCAACCACACCAAGTGACGATCCGTAAAGGCATATTTGGTCATTCCAGCAAGCGGTGAATCCTCTCCTGCTTGTTTGACCCCTTCGATCGCTGTTGGAGATCCGTCCACATCATAGTACTTTTGCATGACTTCTGGACGGGTCATGTATTCCACAAAGGCATTGGCTTCTTTTGGATGTTTGGTAGTAGCTGAGATAGACCATGCTAAGTCTCCCGCACCAACGGTTAAGCTTTGTCCTTTTTCTTTCCCTGGAATCATGAAGGTCCCAATCTTAAATTTCGGTTTTTGTTCATTGATCGCTGTGATGGCCCAAGAACCATTTGGTGTCATGAGGACATCTCCACGCGCGAAGGCACCAATAACATCTGTATAGCCAGCGCCTTCCCAGTTCTTTTGCTTAGAACCTTTAATGCGAAGGATATCCATGACCTTGATGTCATCCTTCATAATCGGATCAGACAATTTAATGGAATTTGGCTTAGAATAACGAAGGTATTGGTTGGCTTCTTTTCCTCCACCTGCTGCTGTCGCAAAGGCCAATTGATTGTAACCATTGAGGGTCCAAGCATCTGCTCCTGCAATCCCAAATGGAGTTTGTTCTTTGGCAACGATGTCTTTGACTAACTGTTCAAATTCGTCCCAAGTTTCAGGAATCTTCAAGCCCAACTCTTCGAATTTATCTTTGTTGTAGTAGATTCCGTAAGCATTGGCTGTGAAAGGAACGTTGTAGACTTTTCCGTTCACGGCATATTTTTCAGCGTAGCCGTTTTTCACGCGTTTGAGATAGTCTTTATTGCTTAAATCTTCGAAGACACCCGCTTTTGCCCATTCTTGCAGTTCGATAGACTGTGGGTAAATATTGACTACATCTGGCACATCCCCTGCGAGAACACGTGTTTTCAATACTTCACCACCATTTGGTACATTGACAACTTTGACCTTAACCTTTGGATTTTCCTTTTCAAAATCACGCGCGATTTCTTCTAGGGTTTTGGTCATTTCTTTTTTCTGGTTGAAATACTCGATGGTCACTGTGCCATCCGCAGATTTTCCATCGTTGGAGCCAGGCACCGAGCCCAAACAAGGCTAGGCCTGTAGTCGCAAGAAGTCCGATTTTTTTATACCATTTCATTTGGCTGTCTCCTTTTATTTTTTGACAAAAACATATTGTTTGCTGAGGAAATCTCCCTGAGGAAGAACGACGGTTAAGCCAGCATACATGAGCTCGGCTCCTGAATAGACTTTATCTGTCCCTTCTAGGCTATAGAGCGCATCTTCTTCCAACCCTTTGAGTTTCAGGGTCGGCTCGATCTCTTCAACCGTTGATAAGACTCGTACATAGGTTAAAACCGTACGGTCTTGATAAGTGAACTGGACGACTGCTTGATTGCTTCCTTGGCTTGGATTGATCAAGCGGTAGTGTTTTCCGAATTGAACAACTGGTCGAATCGTTTTGTAATGAGCGACTTGAGCTGCGATCCGATCCAACTCTTCTTGCGGAAGACTGGTTAGATCCAATTCATAGCCCAGATTTCCCATCATGGCTACATGACCTCGCGTAGTTTTATCAACGTTATGAACTGGTTTGATGAA
>CAUCUH010000045.1:0-11833 GCA_958445905.1 uncultured Streptococcus sp. | reverse complement strand
TGCTGGTTGGGCTATGACCAAAGGCCAAGTCCCGTTTGGTGATTTTTACGGGACCAATGGTCTTCTCTATTATGCGATCAACTGGTTGGGAAGTTTAGCGGGTGGACACTGGATCTTGATGATCCTCCAAGCGATTGCCCTCTTCTTTGCGGGTACTTATCTCTATCGTGTTGTGCGCCTGTTGGTGTCTGATAAAGATACAGCCAAGAATGTCCAGTTACTCTTTTATTTCTTGGTGCTAGGCCTTGGTTTTGGAGGGACCTATGTGACCTTCTTTAGCCTTCCAATCCTATTTGCCAGCATGAATTTCATTTTGGCTTATCTGATTGGGCATCGTAAGGACGAAGGCTTTATCCTTTACGGTGCAATTGCGGCCGTGGCTTTCTTGATTGATCCGATGACCAGTGCCCTGTTTTATTTATTGGCCTTCCTTGGATTAACAGCCTTTAATATCAAGCAGAAGATATGGGCGCGTGGTTTTTATCAACTGTTGGCAGCTCTCCTTGGTTTTTCACTCGTCTTTTATCCAATTGGCTATATCACCGTTTTGAATCAGACTTTTGGTTATGCCATTAACCAAGTGACCTATGTCTTTAATGCCTTGAATTTTAGCAATGGACAGACTTTCAGTAATGCCATTTATTATGGACTGTTGGCGCTCGCCTTTGGTCTGGTCTCTGCCTTCTTGATGTCCTTTACGAAGCAAAGTAGCAGTGCTCGCCGGATCTTCCGCTTTATGGGATGGGCAGGTAGCCTGGTAGTCCTCATCGTGTCTATTGGTCTTCCTGAACAGGGAGCTTACCAATTGTTACCGATGTTGCCATTTGTTCTTCCCTTGTTTGCGATCTGGTTCTCACGAGGGGGCGAAGCGAACGATGAGATCGAGCGTCGTGGCCGTAAGAAGAAAAACAAGGAAGTTTGGGCTGCTTACTTTACGAGCCAAGTTTTCTTACCACTAGTAGCCCTTATCTATCTGTTGGCGAATCCAGTGGTTCAAGATCTGGTGCTTCAGTCTGGTCAATCCAGTGAACGGAGCGCTATTGCTAGCTACATTCATAACCATAGCAAGGCCAAAGATACCATCTATGCTTGGGATACGACAGCTATTCTCTATCAAGAAAGCGATCGTTTGGCAGCTTCTGCCTTATTGACCCCGACTTCTTATCTGGGGATTAATGAAAACCGAACAAATGTAACCCAACAAATCGATCGGTCTGAACCGAAGTATATTGTGGTCAACAATCAGGTAGAATTGACCTCTAAAATGAAGGACTTGCTCAAAGAAAATTATCGTCTCGTTGAGAAGAAATACCGTCATTTCAAACTCTATCAACGCTCTTAAGAAAATCAATATCTTGTGCTTTAGAAAGTTTTTTATAAAATTTTCCACAAGATATTGATTTTTATTTTTGGAGTGGTATAATACAACTTGTATGTAAATAAATGAAGAGAGGCATGTTTGGTATGATCACCTTGAGAGAAGAAAAACTGAGAATGGCCCCGGATATTTTTGTTGAAAAACGAGATGGCCGTCGTGTTCCATTCGATGTTGAAAAAATTTATAAAGCCTTGTTGAAGGCGACAGAAGAAGTGACTTCTCTCACTCCCGTGATGGAAGCCAAACTAGAAGCCATTGTCGATCGTGTGATCGCAGAGATTTTGGAACGTTTTCCAAATGGCGTGAAAATCTATGAGATTCAAAATGTCGTCGAGCATGAATTGCTTCAAGCTAATGAATATGCGATTGCAGAGAGCTACATTACTTATCGCACCCAGCGGGATTTTGAGCGCTCAAAAGCGACGGATATCAACTTTACGATTGGCAAACTCCTCAATAAGGACCAAGCCGTCGTCAATGAAAACGCCAATAAGGACAGTGATGTCTTTAACACGCAACGGGACTTGACGGCAGGGATCGTTGGTAAGTCTATTGGTCTTAAAATGTTGCCCAAACACGTAGCCAATGCCCACCAAAAAGGGGACATCCACTACCATGATTTGGACTATAGCCCTTATACACCGATGACCAACTGTTGTTTGATCGATTTTGAAGGCATGCTCAGAAATGGCTTTAAGATCGGGAATGCAGAAGTAGAAAGTCCTAAGTCTATCCAAACTGCAACGGCACAAATCTCGCAGATTATTGCCAATGTGGCCTCTAGTCAGTATGGCGGTTGCTCAGCAGACCGGATCGATGAAGTCTTGGCCCCTTATGCAGAAAAGAACTACCAAAAACACTTGGCAGATGCCAAAGAGTGGGTGCTTCCTGAAAAGCAAGAGGACTATGCTTGGAGCAAGACTCAAAAAGATATCTATGATGCCATGCAATCGCTGGAATATGAGATCAATACCCTCTTTACTTCGAACGGGCAAACTCCCTTTACTTCGCTTGGTTTTGGTCTTGGAACCAATCGCTTCGAGCGGGAAATCCAAAAGGCGATTTTGGAAATTAGAATCAAGGGACTTGGATCGGAACATCGGACCGCTATCTTTCCAAAACTGATCTTTACCCTCAAGCGGGGGCTCAACCTAGAGCCGGGAACGCCTAACTATGACATCAAACAATTGGCCTTGGAATGTGCGACGAAGCGCATGTATCCGGACGTTTTGTCTTATGACAAGATTGTCGAGTTGACAGGCTCCTTCAAGGTACCGATGGGATGTCGTTCTTTCCTTCAAGGTTGGAAGGATGAGAATGGTGTGGAAGTCAATTCTGGCCGGATGAACCTAGGGGTTGTGACAGTCAATTTACCTCGGATTGCCTTGGAATCAGGCGGAGACAAGGAGAAGTTCTGGCAAATCTTTAATGAACGGATGAACATCGCTGAAGATGCCTTGGTTTACCGGGTGGAACGCACCAAAGAAGCGACACCAGCTAATGCGCCGATTCTCTACCAATATGGGGCTTTCGGGAAACGCTTGGGTAAGTATGACCAGGTAGATCAGCTCTTCCGTCATCGCAGAGCGACCGTTTCTCTTGGCTATATCGGACTCTATGAAGTCGCAACCGTCTTTTATGGTCCAAATTGGGAACACAATCCAGAAGCCAAACAATTCACGATCGATATCATCAAGGATATGAAAGCGCGCGTGGAAGAATGGTCTGACCAGTATGATTACCACTTCTCCATCTATTCGACACCGTCAGAAAGCTTGACAGACCGCTTCTGTCGCCTGGATACGGAGAAATTTGGTCAGGTTCCAGATATCACAGATAAGGAATACTACACCAATAGTTTCCACTACGATGTTCGTAAGAACCCAACGCCATTTGAAAAGTTGGATTTTGAAAAAGTTTATCCTGAAGCTGGAGCTTCTGGTGGCTTTATCCACTATTGTGAATACCCTGTGCTCCAACAAAATCCAAAAGCCCTTGAGGCAGTTTGGGATTATGCTTATGACCGGGTTGGTTATCTCGGAACCAATACGCCGATTGACCGTTGTTACAAGTGTGATTTTGAAGGAGATTTCACGCCGACTGAGCGCGGATTTGCTTGTCCAAACTGTGGCAATAGCGATCCGAAAACGGTTGATGTGGTCAAACGGACCTGTGGTTATCTAGGAAACCCGCAAGCTCGTCCGATGGTCAATGGCCGTCATAAGGAAATCGCTGCACGTGTCAAACACATGAATGGATCCACGATCAAATCAGCTGGACACCAAGTGACAGATTAGAAAAGGACATTATGGGAAAATACCAATTAGATGATAAGGGCAAGGCTCAGGTTCAACGATTCCACGAAAAGCATTCAAAGGGTGGAATCAATAAAAAAGACCGAGTAGCCAGCCTGAGAGAACAATTTTTAAATAAGAACAAGAAAAAATAAAGGTGAGAATTCTCGCTTCATATTGAAGATGGAATTCTCTTTTGAGACTTCCTTGGGTGGGGTACGGACGTCAGCGAACTTCTACGAAGTTCCATGACTAATTATTGAGCCTAGGGTCTCAATAATTCCGGATGCCTGAAACTTGTTGGTTTCAGGCATTTTTCCCACGGCGGAAAGTCTCAGTAGATTCTTGAAAAAGTTTAATAAATAAGCGTCATCTTATTGATTCAGTATTTATTAACTCATTTTATTAAAAATGATTGTTTATGTTGTGAAGTGAGAGTCCGCTCTCGCTTTTCTCTTATGGGGAGGTAAAGATGGAATTACGCAGACCAACATTAGCAGATAAAGAAACCATTCTAAACATGATGGCAGAGTTTGAAGAGGCCCAATCTGCTCATGACGGTGGCTTTTGGGATGCTGAGAACTTTGATTATGAGGAGTGGCTAGAAACTAACCTTAATAAAGAAATGGGAATAAACTTGCCTGAAAATCGCGTTCCATCAATTCAGTTCGTATTGTTTGATGAATCAGGTCATGCTTTAGGTTTTTTAAATTTACGGCTGAGACTAAATGAGGGATTGTTGAATTATGCTGGCCATATCGGCTATTCCATCCGACCGTCTGAAAGAGGTAAAGGTTATGCCAAGGAAGCTCTCCGTCAGGGCTTGCAAATTGCCAAGGAAAAGAACATCCATCGTGCTCTGGTGACATGTAGCGCGGAAAATCCTGCCAGCAGAGCTGTTATCTTAGCCAATGGAGGCCAATTGGAGGATGTGCGGAATGGAACGGAGCGTTATTGGATAGAAGTGGAGTAGAAGGATGACATGGAATACACCAAAACCAGGAGAATGGAAGAGTGAAGAACTGAGCCAAGGTCGGATCATCGACTACAAGGCTTTTAACTTTGTCGATGGCGAAGGAGTTCGCAACTCCCTTTATGTGGCCGGCTGCATGTTTCACTGTGAAGGCTGTTACAATGTAGCGACCTGGTCTTTCAATGCAGGCATTCCCTATACCAAAGAGTTAGAAGAGCAGATCATGGCTGATTTGGCCCAACCCTATGTCCAGGGCTTGACCCTGCTTGGGGGGGAACCTTTTCTTAACACTGGCATCCTGCTGCCCTTGGTCAAGCGCGTGAGAAAAGAGTTGCCCGACAAAGATATTTGGTCTTGGACTGGCTACACTTGGGAAGAAATGATGCTGGAGACACCGGACAAACTGGAACTCCTTTCGCTGATTGATATTCTGGTCGATGGGCGCTATGATAAGAGCAAACGCAACCTCATGTTGCAGTTTCGTGGCTCTTCTAACCAGCGGATCATCGATGTTCAAAAATCCCTCAAAGAAGGAAAAGTCGTCATCTGGGACAAGCTCAATGACGGTAAAGAAAGTTTTGAGCAGGTCAAACGGGATGATCTTTTGTAGGATCTTCAAAAAACCGGGTTTTTTACCCGGTTTTTTTGGATTCTCTGCATAAGTATACAAGGGGTTTCGCCTGTTTCAGAAAACGCTTACTTTTCAAATGTCCATAATGGACAAAAAAGTGATAATTAATGCATTTTTTGCTAAAAATATGTTACAATAAATATGATTAGGACTAATTGGAGGTATTTATGTCACAAAGGAGACGGAGTCGTCGTTCAGAGCATAAGTGGGGGCAATTGCGAATCGTTAATTCCGTATTGCTTATTTTTTTGCTTATAACCGCGAGTTGGGCGACCTATACCATGTTGGCCAATAACATCTTGGCTTTTCGCTATGTTAATGTTCTCGTGATGGTACTACTAGCTGTTCTCTTGCTCTTGTCAGCTTGGTTTGTGATCAAAAATCAGGCCAAAAAGACAACTTTGGTCCTGCTTCTTGTCGGCTTATTGGCTAGTTCAGGAGTTTTGTTTGCTAGTCAACAGCTGCTAAATCTGACGAGTAATGTCAATGGCCATTCTAACTATACAGAGTTTGAGATGGCAGTTTATGTCAAGAAAGACAGCGAGATCAAAGATATCAAAGATATTAAAGAAGTGGTAGCGCCAAAGGGCAATAATAACGAAGCCAATCTCACGGCCCTCTTGGAGAATATCAAAAAGACCAAGGGGCAGGAAATCTCCGTAGTGGACGCACCGACCTATCTGGATGCTTATAAGAGCTTGCAAGATGGCAACGCTACGGCCATGGTCTTGAACAGCACCTTTGAAGATACGATTGCTGCAGAAGATGCTGACTACGCCAAGAAATTAAAGAAAATTTATTCCTACAAGATTCGAAAAGAAGTGGCAGCGACAAGTAAGGTATCTGCTGATGCGGATGTCTTTAACATCTATGTCAGCGGGATCGATACCTATGGTCCGGTCACCTCGGTTTCGCGATCAGATGTCAATATCATCATGACCGTCAATCGGAAGACCAAGCAAGTTCTGTTGACAACAACGCCACGGGATGCCTATGTGCCGATTGCAGATGGGGGGAACAACCAAAATGACAAGCTGACCCATGCGGGAATCTATGGGGTGGATGCTTCGATTCATACTCTTGAAAATCTCTATGACATTAAGTTGAACTATTATGTCCGTCTCAACTTCACATCCTTCCTCAAGTTGATTGACCTGGTAGGGGGAATCGATGTGGAGAATGATCAAGAATTCACGAGTCTTCACGGCAAGTTCCATTTCCCAGTTGGGAAGGTCCATTTGAATTCAGAACAAGCGCTCGGTTTTGTTCGGGAACGCTACTCTCTTCAAGGTGGTGACAATGACCGTGGGAAAAACCAAGAAAAAGTCATTGCGGCCATTATCAAAAAGTTGACCTCTACTAAGGTCTTAAGCAACTACAATGAGATTATCGGAAACCTCCAAGATTCTGTCCAAACCAATATGCAGTTGCCAACCATGATGAACCTGATCAATACCCAATTGGAAACAGGTGGATCTTATGAGGTGACTTCCCAAGCAGTTACAGGTCAAGGACGAAATGACTTGCCATCTTATGCCATGCCAGGGTACAACCTCTATGTCATGGAGTTGGATCAAGCGAGCTTGACCAAGGCTAAGGAAACCATTCAAAAAGTAATGGAAGGAAAAGAAAAATGATTGATATCCACTCGCACATCGTCTTTGATGTGGATGATGGACCAAAGACAAGGGAAGATACCCGTGCCTTATTGGAAGAAAGCTATCGCCAAGGGGTGCGGACCATTATCTCTACTTCTCATCGTCGCAAGGGGATGTTTGAAACTCCTGAAGAAAAGATTTCTGAAAATTTTCAAGAAGTGAAAAAAATTGCGGCAGAGGTCGCGCCAGATTTAACGATTCATTACGGGGCAGAGATCTACTTTACCAATGATGTCTTGAAAAAACTGGAAGAAAAGATCATTCCACGTTTAGCTGAGACGCGCTTTGCGCTGATTGAATTCAGCATGGGAACACCTTACAAGGAGATTCATACGGCCTTGGACCGTTTGCTCCATCTAGGTGTGACACCGGTGGTGGCCCATATTGAGCGCTACAAGTGCTTGGAGAAAAATGAGGAGCGCGTGCAAGAGATGATTGACATGGGCTGCTACATGCAGATCAATAGTTCCAGTGTTCTCAAGCCTCGCCTCTTTGGGGATGAACAAAAACAACTCAAAAAACGAGCTCGGTACTTCTTAGAAAAAGACTTAGTGCACTTTGTTGCCAGTGATATGCACAATGTGGATAAACGACCGCCTTATATGGCAGAAGCCTATCGCTTGATCAAGGAAGAATACGGAGAACAACGAGCACAAGCTCTCTTTGTCAGCAATCAAGAACTCTTGTTAGCGGATGAATTAATCTAACCAGAAAACAGGTGGAGAGATCCACATGAAGGAGTAATTAGGAAATGAACAATCAAGAAAATCAAGCAGTGGAAATTGATGTTTTCGCTATGCTGAAGACCCTATGGAAACGCAAGTTTTCGATCGTTTTGGTCGCTCTTGTCTTTGCCATTGCAGCATTTGGCTACAGTGCCTTTTTAGCCAAGAAAGAATACCAAAGTACTAGCCGGATCTACGTGGTCAGTCGTCAAAACCAAGACAACAATGCCTTGACAAACTCTGATTTGCAGGCGGGTTCTTACTTGGTGAAAGACTACCGTGAAATCATTCTTTCTCAAAATGTCTTGAGCCAAGCCATCGAAGAATTGAAACTCGATATGACACCTGCTGAGTTGTCGAAAAAGATCAGTGTATCCGTTCCAACAGATACTCGTATCCTTTCGATTACGGCTAAGGACGGAAATCCAAAAGAGGCAGCTCGTATTGCCAATGGCCTTCGGAATGTAGCAGCTGAAAAGATCATTGCTGTGACCAAGGTGTCAGATGTTACGACCTTGGATGAAGCAGAAGTGCCTCAATCACCTTCTTCACCAAATATCCGACGCAATGTCCTTCTTGGCTTCATTGCTGGAGCAGGCCTCATGGTGGTTCTCATGGTCGTAGTAGAAGTCTTGGACGATCGTGTCAAGAGACCAGAAGATATCGAAGAGTTGATGGGCTTGACCCTACTTGGTATTGTGCCAGATATGAAGAAACTGTAGACTGGGGATCGCATGAATACGTTAGAAATTTCAAAAAATAAACTGCAAGAAATTCAAAAGGCAGAAGAGTACTTCAATGCTCTTGCAACGAATATCCAATTAAGTGGGGTGGATTTAAAAGTGATCGCCATCTCATCTGTACAAGAAAATGAAGGAAAATCAACCACTTCAACCAACTTGGCCGTTGCTTTTGCACGTGCCGGTTACAAGACCCTCTTGGTTGACTGCGATATCCGGAACTCTGTTATGACAGGGGTTTTCCGTAGTCGGGAAAAGATCCAAGGCTTGACTGATTTCTTGTCTGGCCGGAGCCAATTGGACCAAATTTTATATGCAACAGATTTTCCAAATTTGGACATTATCGAGTCTGGACAGGTAGCACCAAACCCAACAGGACTCTTGCAAAGCAAGAACTTCACCGTGATGATGGATGCCCTGCGTGAGCATTTTGACTACATCATTGTCGATACACCTCCAATCGGGGTCGTGATCGATGCGGCGATTATCGCCCAACGCTGTGATGGAACTGTCTTGATCACAGAATCTGGGGCCAATGGACGCAAGGCTGTCCAAAAGGCCAAGGACCAATTAGAACAAACAGGCACACCTTTCTTAGGAGTAGTGCTCAATAAATTTAACATTAAAGCTGCTGAGTATGGTTCATATGGTGGATACGGATCTTACGGAGAGTACGGGAAAAAGTAAAGAATAGGATTGAGGGAAAATGGGAGAAGAAAGAATCGAACTGGAAAAACTAAATATTGTTCTCTTTCAAAGTTTGGCTGTCCTATTTTCGGCTTACATTGTGAGTCTTTTTAAGGATGCAGAATACACGTCACAGACGATCGCCATTCTCTATCTCTTACATTTTGTATCCTTCTACATTAGCAATATTGCCTATCGTTTTTATAGCAGGGGCTATCTAGATGAGCTCTTTCAGGTATTGAAATACAATGTGTTTTTCGCTGTTGGGATCACCTTTACCTCTTTTATGCTCGATGGGGTCTTTTCCATCTCTCGTCGGGGGATGATCTACTTCTTTCTTTTGAATACATTTTCTGTCTATGTCATGGATCTCTTGCTGAAGAGATACCGGAAGTCTGTTTCACCACGGCGGAAAAGCTCGAGAAAGATTTTCCTGATCACAGCGACTAGTCGGATGGAAAAAGTGTTTGATATTCTGCATTCGCCCAGCCTTTATCATGGAGAACTAATCGGTGTCACTGTCATGGACGATACTGATTTTGCTCATTCAGGTGTACGGGTGGTGCAGCCGGACCAAATGATGAACTTTGTGACCAAGGAAGTGGTGGATGAAGTGTTTATCAATCTGCCAAGTGAGGACTACAATATTAGTGACTTCGTCTCGGAGTTTGAGAGTATGGGGATCGATGTATCGGTCAATCTCAATGCCTTTAACTTCGCGTCCTTAGGTAATAAACGGGTTCGAGAAGTCGGGGGACTAAGTGTCGTCACTTTCTCAACCAACTTCTACAAACCGAGCCATGTATTTGCCAAACGTCTCTTAGACATTGCAGGAGCCCTCTTTGGTCTCTTGATTTGTGGCCTAGTGAGTATCGTCTTAGTCCCTCTGATTCGTAAGGATGGCGGACCTGCCTTCTTTGTACAAAAACGGGTCGGAAAGAACGGACGGTATTTCAACTTCTATAAATTCCGCTCCATGCGTGTGGATGCCGAAGAAATTAAGAAAGATCTCATGGCACAAAATACCATGACAGGTGGCATGTTCAAGATGGAAAATGATCCGCGGGTGACCCCGATCGGTCGCTTTATCCGGAAGACCAGTCTTGATGAATTGCCACAATTTTACAATGTTCTGATCGGTGATATGAGTCTGGTTGGGACTCGTCCCCCAACGGTTGACGAATACCAAGACTATACGCCAGCTCAAAAACGCCGCCTCAGCTTCAAACCTGGTATCACCGGACTTTGGCAAGTGAGCGGACGCAGTGAGATAACAGACTTTGACGAAGTGGTCAAACTGGACGTTGCGTACATGGATGGTTGGACGATCTGGAGAGACATTCAGATCTTGCTCAAGACCGTGAAGGTTGTACTTAGAAAAGAAGGAGCGAAGTAGGAAATGAGTAAAGTCAGACAGATTCAATTAGGAGAGTTGTCCTTATTAGAAAAGTATATTGAGGTTTGCTCTAAGTACAATCTTCGCTATTATGCTTTAGGTGGGACTCTATTAGGAGCTATTCGTCACAAAGGATTTATTCCCTGGGATGATGATATGGATTTGGGAATGCCTAGAAAAGATTATGAAAAGTTCCTGGAAATTTGCGAAAAGGAATTGCCAGATCATGTCATCCTAAGAATCCATGATGATAATTTGGGTAACACATCCATCATGGATACTTCCCTTCAAATTGAATTTGGTGGGGTTGTGTGTAGTCCTTTTATCGATGTGTTTCCTTTAGATGGTTATCCATCAGATGGTTTCCACTATTTCTTACACACCAATAAAATTAAGTATTATCGTGCCCTTTCAAAAATATCTGTTATCAATCGCCTGCATAATCGCGACCGAGGTTTCTTTGAAAATACAATTGTGAAGGTCTCTAAGGTTCTTCACCTAGACAAGTTACTAAATACTGAAAAAATCAATCAGAAGTTACAAAATACGATCAAAAAATATGACTTTGAGACAAGTGCTCTTGTCGGGAATGTCTTAGGATCCTATCGCGAGAGAGAATTGGCCTACAAAGAAGTATTCGGGGAGCCACAACTCCTTGATTTTGAAACTATTAAAATCAGTGGTCATGCTGATCCGGATGCTTATCTGACAAAGATCTATGGCGATTATATGAAGTTGCCTGAAGAATCAGAGCAAAAAGGTCACTTTGAATCCACTTGGGGAGAATAAGCTTGAAAAGTTTTACGATGATGGGGGTCAGAATTGACCCTTTAACAATGGCAGAAACCGTTGCTGCTACAGAAGAATTTGTACGAGATAAAAAACCACTCCATTTGATGGGGGTCAACGCAGATAAGCTCAATCAGTGTGCGACAGACGAAACCATCAAGAAGATAGTCAATGAATCTGAAATCATTAATGCAGACGGTGCTTCTGTTGTTCTCGCGGCGCGCTATTTGGGTTATGCTGTACCAGAGCGCGTGGCAGGCATTGATTTGATGCAGGAATTGCTCCATTTAGCCAATGAAAAAGGCTACTCGGTCTACTTCTTCGGGGCAAAAGAGGAAGTCTTGACCGATATGTTGGCCATCTTTAAAAAGGATTATCCAAATCTCCGAGTAGTGGGCCATCGCAATGGCTATTTCTCTGCTGAAGAGGAGGAGGCTATTCAAGAGGATATTCGTGAGAAGAATCCAGATTTTGTCTTTGTCGGCATTACCTCTCCTAAAAAAGAGTACTTGATCCAGAAGTTTATGGACAATGGAGTCAATTCTGTCTTTATGGGTGTGGG
>CAUCUH010000044.1:0-11839 GCA_958445905.1 uncultured Streptococcus sp. | reverse complement strand
TTCAGGCACTCGGAATTATTGAGACCTTAGGCTCAATAATTAGTCATGGAACTTCTACGAAGTTCGCTGACGTCCGTACTCACCTAAGGAAAGTTTTTAATAGAACTTTAGCTATTATTCAGCAGTTAAAGCTGCCATTGTGATGTAGTTGTAAGGTTTGTTGAAGTGTGGCAAGAAGAACAAGTCCGTCAAAGCCAACTTATCAATCGTCACGTGTTCTTGAATCGCAAGTGAGAACATGTGGATAGCCATTGAGATAGCGCTATCACGTGATACCATTTGAGCTCCAAGGATTTGACGAGTGTCTTTATCGTAGACGATCTTGATACCAACCTCATAGTTATCGTGTTTGATAAATTCAGGTTTTTGAAGGTCGTTAAAGCCAGTTTCAGTGGCATTGAAGCCTGCAGCTTTCGCTTTTTCAAGAGTCAAACCAGTTGAAACCATGTGAAGGCCGTAGATAGAGATACCGTTAGAACCTTGAACACCGATTCCTTCTAATTCATGACCAGTTGCATTGTAGGCACCGACAATACCTGAACGAACCGCATTAGACGCAAGAGCGATGTAGCTCATTTCGTTACGAGCGTTATCGAAGATAGTCGCACAGTCACCAACTGCGTATACACCTGGAAGTGACGTTTCTTGTTTCTTATCAACAAGGAAAGCACCGTTGCGGAAGAGTTCGATCTTACCATCAGCAAGAGCTGTATTAGGACGGAAACCAACAGCCAAGATAACCATATCTACATCGAAGGTTTCTTTATCGGTTACAAGGCGTTCTACCTTACCATCTCCTTCAACCGCTTGAACAGTTTGTCCAAGTGCCAAACGGATGTTGTGGTCTTCCAAGTTTTTCGCCATGATGTCAGTGAAGTCTTTGTCGTAGTAGCCATTCAAGACAGTGTCCACGATATCCACCAAGACAACATCTTTACCAAGACGTTCGAAAGCTTCAGCAAGTTCAACACCAATGTAACCACCACCAACTACGGCGATACGATTCAAGTGTTTGCTGTTGTCTTTCAATTTTTCGATCACTTCTTCAGCGTTTTGGTACAGTTTAACGAATTGAAGATTTTCAAGAGTTGCTTTGAATTCGCGGTTACCAGGAACGATTTCAACTCCTTTAATTGGAGGAATGATTGGTGTTGATCCGGTCGCAAAGATTAATTTTTCATAAGATTCTTTGTGTTCTTTTCCATCAACTTCTGCAGTTACCACTTTGTTGTCATAGTCAATTGAAAGAACAGGAGAGTTCATGTAGACTTTTGCACCTTTTGCTTCCAATTTTTCTTTGTCAGAGTAGAAAAGACCTTCAGGACCATCGATTTGTTCACCGATCCAGAGCGCCATCCCACATCCAAGGAATGAAATGTTTGAGTTTTGGTCAAAAACTACAATTTCATTTTCATTTCCGAAATTATCTAACATAGTGTTGATACAAGCTGTTCCGGCATGGTTAGCCCCTACAACAACGATTTTACTCATAGAATAAATCCTACCTTTAATTTAATTTACTTCTTGAGTATATCATAAAAATGATATCGGTTACAATTATTTTGCTCAGAATTTGTGATCTTTTTTTCAATTTTCCAGAAAATCCCACTTCACATGTTTCAAAAAATGTCAAACAATATGCTTGAAATGATTGTGAAAACGATATCTTTTTGATATACTGTAAGTAAGTGAAAATAGGAAAGGATAGATTTTTAGTGGACCTAAGTAGTCGATCCGAACGTTTGATGGGAACGACCATCACTGTTTCGATCTGCCACCCACAAGCGAATGAACTCTTAGCCCGCTGCTTTGAACTTCTTCGCTCCTACGAACATCGCTTCAGTGCCAATGATGCAAGTTCTGAACTCATGGAGGTCAATTACCAAGCTGGTATTGCTCCTGTCCAAGTTCATCCAGATCTTTTTGAACTGATTGCATTAGGAACCTTGCATAGTCAAGCTCAAAACAGCCATTTAAACATCGCCATTGGTCCTCTTGTACAGACCTGGCGAATTGGATTTTCAGATGCTAGACGTCCCCAGCAAGGGGAAATTAATCAAGCTCTGACCATGATCGATCCTCACCGAATTCAGCTCGACCCAGAAAACCATACGGTCTTTCTTATGCGTCCTGGAATGAAGATCGATTTAGGTGCCTTGGCTAAGGGCTATAGTGCAGACTGCATTGCGACCTTTTTAAAGAGCCAGGGAGTAACAGATGCCTTGATCGATCTTGGAGGAAATATCCTCACTGTCGGTCAACATCCCGTCAAACAGCAACCTTGGCGGATTGGCATTCAAAATCCAGTCGAAAAAAGAGGTCAGCACCTACTGGTCCTCTCTGTCAAGGATAAATCTATTGTCACCTCTGGCATCTACGAGCGTCATTTAGAAGTGGACGGCCAGTCGTTTCACCACATCTTTGATAGCGCGACGGGCTATCCGGTCGAGACAGACTTAGCCAGTATCACCATCATATCTGATCGATCCGTAGACGGGGAGATATGGACTACCCGCTTGTTCGGGGAATCTCCTGCTTCTATCCTCAACACTGTTGAATCACTTCCTGGTATAGATACCTTATTGGTTTCTCAATCAGGCAAGATCGCCTATACAAGTGGGCTTCAATCTTATTTATAATTCTCCTATCAGAAAGGAATTTTCCATGATAAAACTTATTGCGATTGTGGGGACTAACTCCAAACGTTCTACAAACCGTCAACTGCTTCAATACATGCAAAAACATTTTGCTGATAAGGCTGAGATCGAATTGGTCGAAATTAAAGATATCCCTGTCTTTAACAAACCAGCCGACAAACAAGTGCCTGAAGCTGTCTTAGAGATTGTTGCCAAAATTGAAGAAGCTGATGGGGTGATTATTGGGACTCCAGAATACGACCACTCTATTCCAGCAGTCTTGATGAGTGCACTCGCTTGGCTCTCATACGGAGTCTTCCCATTGTTAAACAAACCGGTCATGATTACTGGGGCTTCATACGGTACGTTGGGATCTTCACGCGCCCAACTCCAACTTCGCCAAATCTTAAATGCTCCAGAAATCAAAGCAAATGTCTTGCCAGATGAATTCTTGCTCTCCCATTCATTGCAAGCCTTTGATCAAAATGGAGACTTGGTGGATTTAGATGTCATTCAAAAATTAGATGCCGTCTTCAATGATTTCCGTGTGTTTGTAAAAATCACAGACAAATTGCGCAACGCCCAAGAATTACTTCGCAAAGATGCTGAAGAATTTGACTGGGAAAACTTGTAAGATAGGAGACAGAAAAGAATGAAATTTGTTGGACTTGTAGGATCGAACTACGATCAATCATATAACCGTAAACTTTTGGAATTCATTCGCCGCCAATTTAAAATCAAATTTGAATTGGAAGTTCTTGAAATCGACGAAGTTCCAATGTTTAACCAAGATGAAAAATGGGACGAAAGTTTCCAATTACGTCTCTTATATAACAAAATCACTCGTGCAGATGGTGTTATCATTGCCACTCCAGAGCACAACCATACTATCTCTGCTGCTCTCAAGTCTGTTCTTGAATGGCTCTCTTTCGAGGTGCATCCATTTGAAAACAAACCGGTTATGATCGTCGGTGCTTCTTACTATGATCAAGGGACTTCACGTGCGCAAGTTCACCTCCGTAAGATCCTCGATGCCCCAGGTGTCAATGCTTATACCCTTCCAGGAAATGAATTCCTTCTTGGAAAAGCAAAAGAAGCTTTTGACGAAGACGGCAATATCATTAACGAGGGAACCGTCAAATTCCTTGAAACCTGCTTGGATAATTTTATTAAATACGTTGAGGTTGTATCTAAATTGAAAAAACCAAAACCAATTGAACCAGAAGACTTGGATTGTAATCATCCAATCGCTACAACTGTTACTGAAGTCGATCCTGACGATCCAGATTGGGTAGAAAAAGTAGCTGAAATCACTGGTGCCGTTTCCGGCGATACCTATGTCAAACTCGACCACGGTATCCTAACCGTTAACCAAATTGATATGTTCTTAAAGGCTATGCCATTTGAATTGACCTATGCCGATGATAACAACCAATTCCTCTACTACAACAATGCCCATCAAGATCCTGATACCATGTTTGCCAAACGCGTGCCACCTCAATCAGGAAGCCGGATGTCAACCGTTCATGGTTCCCTACCACCAGCACGTATGAAAAACGTGGAATGGGTGATTGGTACCCTTCGTAACGGTAACCAAGACTATGTTCGGACTATTGTTCCAGGATCTCCTGAAGGCGTGATCAACACTCACAACTACCAAGCTATGTACTATGAAGATGGTTCATACGCTGGTATCAATGAGATTGTCTTCAACTTCAAACCATGGTTGGACTGGTACCTGCAAACAACCGGCCAACGTCTAGTTGGCGGAAGCGGTCCATTTGCTCCTGCTGGTGGACACGGTAGTGCAGATGCAACTTCTGGTGCTTCTGATGCTGGAGGACATGGTGACGGAGGGCACAGAGATGCCGATGCAACTTCTGGTGCAAGCAACTAATAAAAAAATGAAGCTTCGTGCTTCATTTTTTTATTGTAACTCTTTGATAATCTTCTTAGCATCGTCGTTTGAAATAGCCCCTAATTGGACATGTCCAATTTTCCCATGACTGTCTATAAAGACTTCTGTAGGAATAGAGCGAACCTGATAATCTGCAAATGCAGAACCATCTGGATTGTACAAGACCGGTACTGACTTGTAATCTTGTTGATCAAACCATTTGACGAATTCTTCTTCTGTTTTTTCACCTTGCATCCCCGGTGCCATAATGGTTAGAATTTCAAAGTCTCTATCCTTATCCTTAACCAATTTCTCTAATTCAGGCATACTTTGCCGGCAAGGGCCACACCAGGTTGCCCAAAATTTCAAATAAACCTTCTTCCCTTTGTAGTCTGAAAGTTTAACCGTATTCCCCTTCATATCCTTTAGTTCAAAGTCACTAGCGTCTTTTCCCACCAAAGGATTCTTATTCGTTGTTGTATTCATTGTTGGCTGATTGTCCATACTACTCTCACTGGAGTGATCCATGGAACAAGCTGACAGCAAAGCTAGAGAAAGTACTGAGAAACAAGCGTATTTAATACCTTTCATCATGCGTAAAACCTCCGATTATTTTTATGAAAAGATAGATGATAAACTGTTCAATTGTCCCAAAAGTAAGAGAATTCCCATCAGAATAATGATAGCTCCGCCGATTTTCTTCAGCAATAACAAATGGGGTTTGAGACGATTAAAATAAGGTAGGACCAGACTAGATGCTAAGGCCAAAAGTAAAAACGGAAGGGCCATTCCCAATGTATAAACAAGGAGATAAATAGCTCCCATAAGAGCATCTTGCCCATCTGATGCTGCTAAAGCAAGAACTGATCCTAATACAGGACCAATACAAGGCGTCCAACCAAAACTAAAACCAAGACCAAGGAGAAAAGCTGAAAACAATTCATTCTTCTGTTTGTTGGCTCCAAAATCTACTGATTTTTGCTTTTCAAGGAAATGAAAATGAAAGACTTCCATTTGATGAAGACCAAGGATAATGATGAGGGCTCCCATCAGATAACGGAACCAATTGGTGTACATAATCTTTCCAAGCAAGCCCGCTCCAAAACCAATGAGGAGGAAAATAACAGAAATACCTGCAATAAAACAAAGGGTTTTCAGCAAGCCATGCCAGCGAATTTTTTTCCCGAACAATTGGATAGCCTTTTCCTGATCACTTCCTAGCAAGATTCCAATATAAACCGGTAGCAAAGGAAAGACACAGGGAGAAAAGAAAGACAGAATACCCGCAAGAAAAACTGTCAATGAAAAAACGATTGGATTCATAGTTCACTCCGTATATTGATATGCTACATTCAGTATAGCATTGACTGACAAAAAATAAAAATTTCTGCTACGTTTTTTTACTAAAGTTTGGATTTAGATACTAGTTTCAAAAGAAAAACCCTAAAGCACAAAACTTTAGAGTTTCTAATATAACTTATTCTTCTGCTGTTTGTTTATTTGGTAATACGAGCGATAAAAGAATCCCGATGACTACTGGCACTAACCATGGAAGAGATTGAGCCGCAAATGGAAGCAAAGCAATCCCCTTTTCTACTAGTGAAATTTTAAAGGTACTTGCCAGAACACTTGCAAGAGAAACCAAGCTGGCCAAGAAAATAGTCAGTTGCATTCCTGGTTTTGAAAGAGCCACAAATTTATTCACTATCACAATCAATACAATGGTAATGGTGATTGGGTAAAGAATCATCAAGACTGGCAATGAGAAAGCAATAATGGCATTCAAGCCTAGGTTGGCAATCGCAAAACCAATCAAAGTGAAGACACTTGCATAGACCTTGTAAGAGACCTTAGGGAAGGTGCTATGGAAGAATTCACTGGTAGAGACGATTAAACCAGCGGTTGTGGTAAAGCAAGTTACCGTCACCATTCCTGCTAGGAAAATCTGAGCAGTCGGACCAAAGATCGCTTTGGTCGCTTCTGATAATACATACACCCCTTTATTGGTATCAGATGCCATAACAGAAGCCGGAATTGGAAAATGATTCCCCAGATATCCTAAACCGATATACAGCACACTAAAACCAAGCGCTACGACAATCCCAACCAACCAAATGGTCTTGATGTATTCTTTCTTACTTGAAAATCCAAGTTGATTCAGGGTAGTCACTGCGATCACACTAAAGGCAACAGAAGCCAAGGCATCCAAGGTATTGTAGCCCTCTAAAAATCCTTGCCCAAAGGCAGAAGCCTGATACGCTTTGGTGGCCACCATTGAAGCGTGTCCACTGTATTTTAAAGCTCCAAGAACGACCAAAATCAAAATGAGAATAGCAAAGATTGGAGTCAATATACGACCGATCCGATCTAGAATCTTAGATGGATTCAAAGCAATCAGAAAGGCTAACAAAAAGTAGACCAGGGTAAAAATGAAAAGTGCTAAACTGGCATTCATTCCACCTAATAAGGGGGCTGTCCCCACTTCGAAAGATACCGTCGCCGTTCTTGGAATGGCAAAGAAAGGACCAATTGAAAGATAAAGCGCAACTAAGTATACTATCGCAAAAATAGGTGAAATCTTACGAGAAATCTCATGAATATAGCCTTTGGGATTAAGCGTCCCGATAATCAAGGTCACAATGGCAATTCCCACACCTGAAAGGACAAACCCAGCAATAGCTGGCCAAAATTGATTACCCGATAAAGCACCAAGAGCCGGTGGGAAAATCAGGTTTCCAGCACCAAAAAAAATACCAAACAGTAATAAACCTGTCAGGGAACCTTTTCGTAACATACTATCTCCTTAAAAAAACGATAATCTTAACTTTATCAAATTCATTTGAAGAATGCAACTTATTTGCATGAACAATCCGCTATTTCTATCAGTCATTATGGTACAATGGATGTAAGATTTTACGAGGGGCAAAACATGTATCTATATCTATTCTGGTTATTTCCAGCTCTTATCTTTTTATTGTTCTTTATGAGTGATCGCAGAAGACTGTTCAATGCTTATCTATTTTCGATAAACCTAGGACTTCTTCTACTGATTTCTGCATTTTTACTAGTCGTTCGAACTGAGCTATGGTTTAATCAACAAATTGCAATGATTGTCTTTGTAGTGATTTCCATCCTCGTTTTTCTCAGCGTTATTTTCTCCTCTCTTTTTCTTCTCTTTAACGGCCGTCAAATGATGACTTTTGAAGGAAAAAGACTGTCCAACCTCCTCTCTCTGCTCTATGGACTGTTTATTATCGGAGCTTTGGCACTTCATTTTCTACCTTATTTCCCAGGGAATGACATCCTCATTTATCTGACTGACTTTGCCCTGTTTTACATGACCTTTCTCTACCTCTCTTATGTATCCTATGGGACCTTTTGCAATCTCTTTCCGGTTCGCAAAGAGCCAGACGCCATCATCATCCTTGGCTCAGGTTTAATCGGAGACAAGGTTCCCCCACTCTTGGCCCAGCGTCTTGATAAGGGAAAGGCCATCTATGAGCAGTTTGAGAGACGACCAAAGCTGATTGTTTCTGGTGGTCAAGGGTCAGATGAGCTGATCGCTGAGGCAGAAGCTATGGCCGGATACTTGATGGAACACGGGGTTCCAGAAGACGCCATTCTCATCGAGAATCGCTCTCGTACTACTTTTGAAAACCTGACCTTTAGCAAGCGTATCCTTGAAGAACAGGGGCTTGGCAAGAGAGTCCTTGTGGTGACCAATTCTTTTCACGCGCTCCGTGCAGGTGTCTTTATGAGACGATTGAAAATACCTGGTCGAAGTATCGGTTCAAGAACAGCCTTTTACTATCTCCCATCCGCTTGGATTCGAGAAACTGTTGGCTTGGTTTCACTCTATTGGAAATGGCATGTTGCCTTCCTAGCTCTTCTGTTTCTGCCTTGGTTCTTTACACAAATCATGAAACTAATTGAGTTCTTCATTAAATATCTAAACTAAAAGAGAGAGGGACAGAAATCGGTCATTCGTTAGAATTCGATTTCGTCGTCCCACCTCCGCACAGTTGAGTAGGGCTGTAAAAGCTGATGAAATCAGCGTAGTAGAGCCCACTCAACCACTGCGTCTTGCTCGACAATCCAAAAATAAATGAGAGGCTAGGACTTTTGTCCCAGCCTCCTTCTTGTCTAGTGGTCACTAAAGCGTCTATATTTAATGCGGAAATCGAAATAATTTTCTTCCTGCAGTTTACGGAAAATATCGCGATAAGCCTCTTCGTCAAAGTGATCGCCCCGATAGAGAATTTCAAAGCTCAGTCCTTCGTATTCTAAAAAGGCATTGGCAGTTTTAAATCCATTACGCTTATAGAAATCCATCCGAGACTGACGTTGCTCTAGATTGTCACATTCTTCATCTAAACGTTCCACTTCAAGAATCATGGTTCTTTGGTAAAATTCTACCAATTTTTCAATGATTTCTTGACCATAACCGTGGCTACGTAGGTGGGGCATAATGGCAAAGAAGCTAACATAAAAAGCTTTCTGATTATAGATAGAAAAAGCAAATCCTACAAATTCTTCTTCGTTATAAAAAGCAAAAAAATTAGCATCGTCATTGTCCGTATAACGCAGGAATTCCGACAAAGGGACGCGCTCTTCTTCTGGAAATGCCTCGATATTCAGCCTCTCGACCTTGTCCAGATCTGGGAACGTTTCAGTGATTAATTGACTGGTTAAGCTCATAAAAGCCTCCTTTTCTGCCCTGATTATACCAAAAAATGTAAGGGCCTTCAACTATCGACGCTTGTCGCTGGTTCCTGAAGTTGGTATAATGACACTATGAAAAGAATTCAACGTGTGGACCTCATAGATGGTCCTATTTTACACGCTCTTTTGAGTTTCGCCTTTCCTATTCTTTTGTCCAATATCTTTCAACAACTCTACAATACCTCGGATGTTATGATTGTAGGGCGTTTTTTAGGTCAAAAATCATTGGCTGCCGTTGGAGCAACCTCTGCTATATTTGATTTGATCGTTGGATTTGCTGTCGGTGTCGGAAATGGGATGGGCATCATTATCGCGAGAAATTATGGAGCCAAAAACGAAGACCAATTACGAAAATCAGTCGCCGCAACTGCTATTATTGGTTGCATCCTCAGTCTCTTTGTGATCTTCATTGGTGCTGTCGGACTTTTTCCCCTGCTCCAATTTTTAGGGACCCCATCAGCAATTGTGTCTCAGTCTTATCTCTATATCTCTACTATTATCAATGGTGTGGCTGTGACCTTTGCCTATAATCTTTGCGCTGGACTTCTTAGAGCGGTTGGCGATAGCTTAGCGGCACTCTACTTCCTGATTATCGCTGCCATTCTGAATATTCTTCTCGATCTTTATTTTATTACCCAACTCCATCTCGGAGTCCAATCCGCTGGAATTGCGACCATTATTGCCCAGGGTATTTCGGCCCTTCTTTGTCTTCTCTATATTCGTAAGAAGGTCCCTTTTCTGCTCCCGCATCGCAAGGATTTTGTTTGGGACAAGGAGCTTTATCAGGATCTGCTAAGTCAGGGCCTTGCCATGGGCCTCATGACTTCCATCGTTTCGATTGGAACGGTTATCCTCCAATCCGCTATTAATCAGCTTGGAACAACCATTATCAGTGCACAGGTCGCAGCCCGTCGTATCATGTCCTTTGCTGTTTTACCGATTACAGCTATCGCCTCAAGTATAACAACCTTTATCTCGCAGAATTTTGGCGCAGAGCAATTCCAGCGGATCAAAAAAGGCGTTTCCATTGCCAACCTTCTTTCTTGGGCTTGGTCTGTCTTGGTTGCTGCTCTTCTATTCTTCACAAGTCCGTCTTTAACCAGCTTTATTTCCGGCTCGACAAATCCTGATCTCATTGCAAATGCCAGTCTTTATCTCCAGATCAGCTCTTGCTTTTATCCTATTTTGGCGAGTCTCATCATCCTGAGAAATGCCCTACAGGGAATGGGTAAAAAATTAACCCCACTCACATCCAGTTTTATTGAATTGTTTGGAAAAATTTTCTTCGTTCTGTGGATTATTCCTCACACCGGCTACATGGGGGTCATTCTCTGCGAACCCCTTATCTGGATTCCCATGACCCTACAGCTCATCATAATCTATCGAAAAATCAGGTACCAACTCCTTACTGAATAATGATTGATTAACAAGACCAAAACAACTTCTGCTCATTTGAACAGAAGTTGTTTTTAGATATCTAGCTATTAGAACAAACCGATGGCTGTTCCATCAGCAGACACATCCATATTTAAAGCAGCTGGACGTTTTGGTAAACCAGGCATGGTCATGACATCCCCAGTCAAAGCGACAATAAAGCCTGCTCCCAATTTTGGAACCACTTCACGGATAGTGATTTCAAAGTTTTCAGGAGCTCCCAAGGCATTTGGATTATCAGAGAAGCTATATTGTGTTTTGGCCATACAGATTGGCAACTTATCCCAACCATTTTTCACGATTTGGGCAATTTGTGTCTTGGCTTTCTTCTCAAAATTCACCTTATTACCGCGATAAATTTCTGTAACAATCTTTTCAATTTTTTCTTCAACAGAAAGGTTATTATCATACAAGCGTGTGTAGTTAGCTGGACTTGTTTCGATGGTCTTAACCAAGGTTTCAGCAAGGTCAACTCCACCGTCCGCACCATTCGCCCATACACTCGCAAGCTCAACTGGCACCTCAATTTCAGCACACAATTCTTTCAAAGCAGCAATTTCTGCTTCTGTATCAGTGATAAATTCATTGATGGCAACTACTGCAGGAATGCCAAACTTACGGATATTTTCAACGTGACGTTTCAAGTTGGCAAAACCAGCACGAACAGCCTCTACATTTTCTTCTGTCAGAGCATCCTTGGTCACTCCACCGTTCATCTTAAGGGCACGGAGTGTCGCTACGATCACGACCGCATCTGGTGAAGTTGGCAAGTTTGGAGTTTTAATATCGAGGAATTTTTCACCGCCAAGGTCAGCCCCAAAACCTGCTTCTGTAATCGTATAGTCAGCTAAATGAAGAGCTGTCGTCGTTGCTAATACAGAGTTACATCCATGGGCAATATTGGCAAATGGACCACCGTGAACAAAAGCAGGTGTTCCATAGATGGTTTGAACCAAGTTTGGCTTAATCGCATCTTTGAGGATCAAGGCGAGTGCACCTTCCACTTCCAAATCACGGACATAAACTGGACTACGATCATAGCGGTAACCAATAACAATGTTGGCCAAACGACGTTTCAAATCTTCAATATTTGTCGCCAAGCAAAGGATGGCCATGATCTCAGAAGCAACGGTAATATCAAATCCGTCTT
>CAUCUH010000043.1:0-11845 GCA_958445905.1 uncultured Streptococcus sp. | reverse complement strand
CGGTCGTATGTAATTTTCTCTATTTTAATCGATTTTCAAAAGTTTGTCAATCATTTCCGAAAAGATATTGTAAATTGTCTGAAAACGTACGGTTTTTAATCACTCAAAGAGAAGTGATTGGTCATAAGGTTGCTAGCATCGAGCAAAATCTTGTCCAAGAGTTGATCCGTCGCTTCTTGAATCTGATCACTCATGGCTTGGTTTTCAGCCTCAAAATCGACAGTTTCACCTGCTGCAAGGGCACGATCGACTTTATTGATGCGTGCATGTGCCCAGGCCATTGTCGATTCTTGGTAATCATCTAGATCGCCAACATGGTGGGCATAGTGAGGATCTGCTAGTCCTGCAATAATCCGGTTAGCCCAGTAGAAGGAATCCGTTGTCACCTTAGCCGTCGTATTGGCAAAGTAATCTGGCGTTGTATCCACTTGGGTAAAGAAAGGGACGGCTGTATTGTAGGGCATCGAACCATAAGAAATCCATTGGATGCCTGTCGTTTCTTGTGGTTTATTGGGACGCAATTGCAGAATCGCTGTCTGGCTGGTCCGGTTGATCCCGATCGTCCGGAAAGTTCGCTGACTCACGTGGTCTCCTTCCGGTCCATAAGGATCGTAGAGGGTATCTTGGTAGTGATTGCTCAAGACATATTTGACATCCTCAATCGTCACCTTGCGATAGGGCTTTTGACACCAAGGAATCTCAAAGCTCCGTGGATCCTGCTCAATTTCAGGATTAAGGAAACGCTGGATGGCCCAAGCCCGCGGTGTATTGTAGTGGCGGTCCTTGTCTTTTTGGCTACCAAAAGCATAGCGTGGATTAAAACCTTTCCCTTCTTGATCCAAAATCAAATGGTGCTCTGTGACAAAATGTTCAAGATCTGGGTCACAAAGAAACTCGTCTGGATTTCCAAATTCAAAATAATCACTTCCAAGTTGGTTCGGGTTGGTCACATAGGCATCATCTGGAACACGGCGCGCCATCCAGTGGTGACCTCCGATGGTTTCCAACCACCAGATTTCATTCACATCTGAAATCGCAATCCCGTTAGATTCATAGGTTCCGTACTCTTCTAAAATCTTTCCAAGACGCAAAACCCCTTCGCGGGCAGTCTTGACATAAGGCAAGACCAAGGTCAGCATGTCTTCCTCACCGATACCACTCTCTACAAGAGGATCTGCCCCTAGTACACGGCTATTGGTCGTAATGGTCTCTGTCTCACTCATGGCGACATTATAGATATTGATCCCAGCTTCTCCCCAGATCCCGTCTTTAGGAATGGCATCTGGAACCGCCGTATAGCGAACTGGATTATCTGGCAAGTCGATTTCAAAAGATGATAAAATAGACTTGTAATGACGCGGTTGATCTTCTGGTTTGACCACGATTAATTTCTTAGGCGTAAAAACGCCATTTTGAGAATCCTCTGTTCGTGCTACAATGGTCGAACCATCATAGCTAGCATTTTTTCCGACTAGAATCGTTGTACACGAATCTGCACTTTCACGTTTACGCATGCGTATCCTCCCAAATCATTCATTGCCTCTATTATAGCACTTTTAAAAGGGAGGACCTACTGAAAATCAGATTTAAAAGCAAATCATTTTTCATCAGCTTTCAATCATTTTCATTTTATAAAATTTTAAAAACCCTAGCTGATAAACAGCCAGGATTTAGAATGTAGATAAAATTTTTTACTTAAAACAACTTAAGTGATATAGAATAATTAAAACTGATACATACTAATAAGCTCATTCAAACATGCACTGAAACTTTCCGCTGTGAGAAAAGTGCCTGAAACAACTATGTTTCAGGCACTCGGGAGTTTTGAGACATTAGGCTCAAAACTAAGTCATGGAACTTCTTCGAAGTTCGCTGACGTCCGTACTCACCTAAGGAAAGTTTCTAAGATAACTTTTTCTTCAATCTGAATCTAGCTGATGAACAACTAGAGGTTAACTTAGCCTTTAAACGTGACAATGGTTGCGCCACTTCCACCTGCATTTTGTGGGGCATATTCAAAACTCTTGACATGCTTGTTGCGGCGGAGGTATTTGGTCACCCCTTCACGGATGACCCCTGTCCCGATCCCGTGGATGATATCGACTTGGGCCATATTGTTGAGCAGGGCCTGATCGATAAAGCCATCTAGCTCTTGCATGGCCTCTTCATAGCGTTTCCCACGGAGGTCCAGACGCGCTCTCGGCCCGCTCGTGTTGGAGCGCTTGACGACATTCACCTGGCGTTTCTTAGGTTGAGCCGCTTCTTTTTCAACCTTGATAAGGTTGAATTCTTTTTCTTCCAAGGTCATCTTGATCAAGCCGACTTGCGCCTCCCAGCGTCCATCTTTGAGTTGCTTGACTAGGGTTCCACGTTGGCCATAGCTAATAACCAGGATCTCATCTCCTACCTTAGGAGCACGCGCCTTTTTGGCTTTTTTCAAGACCTTGTTTTTAGAAAGATCGACGATCTCAGGAGCTAGTTTTTTCAACTGAGCCTTGGCCTCAATGATCTCATGTGGTTTTAACTGGGATTTAGCGTGAAGCCCTTGAAGGATACGGTCACTCTCTGAGAGGGCCATGTCCACAATTTCCTTGGCCTCTTCTCTCGCCTTATTGAGCTCTGTTTCTCTCTCTCGGGTCAGTTCGTTATAGAGTTTTCGAAGAGCGCGATTGAATTTGAGATTTTCTTGTTCGACCTCTTGAATGGTATCCAAGCGCTTGCGACTTTCTAAGGTCTGCGCCTCTAATTTTTCAATAATCTGATTGACATCATTATCCGTATTGGTCATCTTCATGGCATCCTGGATAATGGTCTCAGACAAGCCCAAACGACGGGCGATCTCAAAGGCATTGGAGCGACCAGGCACCCCTTGCATGAAGCGATAGGTCGGACGAAGACTCGCTGTGTCAAACTCCATGCTGGCATTTTGCACCCCTGCAGTCTCAATCCCGTAGGCCTTGAGCTCTGGATAGTGGGTCGTCGCCATGGTCTTAATCCCTCGTAAGCGCAAGTCTTCTAGGATGGCAATAGCAAGGCCAGCCCCTTCTTGAGGATCGGTTCCAGCTCCTAACTCATCCAGAAGGATCAAGGAGGCGGTATCTACTTGATGTAAGATAGATACGATATTGGTCATATGACTGGAGAAGGTCGACAAGCTCTGCTCGATGGATTGTTCATCGCCAATATCGGCAAAGACCTGTGAGAAGATGCCCACACGACTACCTGGATCCGCTAGGATGGGAAGACCAGACTGGGCCATAATTTGCGCTAGTCCCAGCGTTTTTAGCATGATGGTTTTCCCCCCTGTATTGGGACCGGTAATCACGATTTCTGTCAGGTCCTCGGTAAAATGCAGGTCATTCGCGACAGCATTTTCAATCAAGGGATGACGTAGTTGCAAGAGCTGAATAGAGCGATTGCTGCTAACCTCTGGTACCACTGCCTTACAATCGCGCATAAACCGATACTTGGCCTTGATCAAGTCTAAGTGACCGATAATCCAAGCGTTATTTGCAATCTCTGCTGCGTGAGGGCGCAGGGTGTCAGACAATTCCTCCAGAATCCGAATGATTTCATACCGTTCATCGGCTCGATGGTTGGCGATTTCTTCATTAAGATTGACGACTGACCGGGGCTCGATATAAACGGTATTCCCGCTGGCTGAGATATCGTGGACCACCCCTGCAATCCGGTTGCGATAGGTATTTTTTACGGGTAGAACATTGCGGCCATTCCGACTAGCAATCACAGCATCCGCTAACATATCGGCCTTGCTTTTCAGCAGGTCTTGTAGAATCTCTCTAACCTGGTGTTCATTTTCCTGGATTCGGCGACGGATTTTGGCCAATTTTTCACTGGCAAAAGACTCGACAAAACCTCCTTCGTTGATAGCTTGAAGCCCACCTTGTAGGCGAGGAAGATCCACCAAATTGTCAAAGAGGCGATTGAGGCTTTCCAGACGGACATTTTCCAAGTTGTCGTAGAAATCCTTGAGCTCATGTGTCACCCGAAGGACAGCTTTTAACGCTAGTAATTCATCAATATTGAGGGATGCCTCCATCTCCAAACGCTTGGCCACTGGACGGACATCTTGAATGGTCGACACGGCAAAGCGAGGCTCTTCCAAAAGGATCTGCTCCATATCTTCTAGCTCAATAAAGGCCGTTTCGATGGTTTCTTTTTTATCAGTTGGAGTAAGGACTGCTAGCTCTATCTCCCCTTGTTCTGTCTGTAGATAGGGTTCAAAGAGTTGCTTGACCTTGTCAAACTCCAGAATATCTAAGATTTTTTTATTCATGTTTCTCCCACAAAAAAAGTGAGCGTCCTTCCTTGAATCGGACTTGTCTCACTCCTTTCTTCATTTTTGCTCCTTAAGCTCCGATAATCGCAGTCACCCACAAGTTGTGGAACAGGCTGGAACTGATCGGGGTATGAAGGATGATAAAGCGGATCAATCCACTTGCATTTAGTCTATTTTGGATGGAAGCCATGGGAACCGTTGAGAGAACAGTCAAGCCCATCTGGATCACCAAGAGGGTTATCACGACGGCGATCACACCTGCTCCAATTTGATACTTGCGATCCTCCAATTTTTCTGGCTGGGGAACCAAGTGCATAAAGATTCCAATCACGCGGCCGATCAAATAAACCAGCACAAAAATCAACACATAAGCTAACCCTGCATAAAAGATGTCATCTAATTGAAACAGGTAGCGGTTGGCATAAAAATAATTCACCGATTGCTGGGTGGGACTCGAAAAAGGAACCCATAGAGACAAAACCTTAGCCAGTCCCTTGTAGCTACCACCTGCAATCAAGAGGGCTACCAAGGTCACTAGAAAGTAATAGGATTGGAGGATGATGCCTCTTGCATAGCCAATATAAAAGCTCCATGCCAAAATCAATAAGATTAAGAAAGTTAACATGTATCTCCTCTTATTTGGATGATTTATCCTTTAAGTCGTCTAAAGCTTTGCGACGAAAATCATCTAATTCTGTTTCTTTGTCGTCAAACTCAATCTCGCGATTCAGTTGCATAGACAAACTATTTACTGCCAATAAGATCGCGATGGTTTCATCATCTGCCTCTGGCATTTGTTCCTTAATTGCTTGGTATTTTTCTTTCGCAACACGTTCGACTTCTTCCATAAACAAATTATCATGGTTGGTTGTTAAAGTGAGCGCTTTGTTTCCAAATGTAAATTTATATCTATTTAAGCTCGCCATAAAAATCACCTCACGGTATTATACCAAAAAAGGCTAGCTTTGTCAGTAGCAAAGCCCCTCTTCACAGGGATTTTCCAGTGGATTCTTTCTTTCTTTTTGCTCCCTCTCTCCCTGAATTTGTGGTACAATAGTGGTTATGGAAAGTATGACACTCACTCCAACACAGGAGCAAATCCTTGATTTTGTCCATACCTATCGCCGTTCTCTCTCTCAAAGCAAGAACCCTCATATGGATTATTTCTTTCGACTAGAGGGAGCGACCGTTTCGATCTACAAGTCTGGAAAAGTCTTGCTTCAGGGCAATGACCTTACTCCTTACCTGGCCTTTTTCGGGCAAGATGCTGGGAACCCTAAAGGTTCTAGCACTTCATCTGCACGACAAGACCTCGCCATGATCGGAACTGACGAGGTCGGAAACGGCTCTTATTTTGGTGGACTCACCGTCGTTGCATCCTTTGTCACACCTGACCAGCACGACTGGCTCAAAAAGCTCGGTGTTGGGGATTCAAAGACCTTGGATGATCGAAAAATTCAGCAATTGGCTCCTCTCCTTGAGGAAAACATCCAGCACCAAGCACTCTTATTATCTCCAAAGAAGTACAATGAAGTCATTGCTTCTGGCTACAATGCTGTTTCGGTCAAAGTGGCCCTGCACAATCAGGCCATCTATCTTCTATTAAATAAAGGAGTCCAAGCAGAGCGAATTGTGATCGATGCCTTTACGACGGCTAAAAACTACCAAAAATACGTGAAAGCTGAAAAAAATCAGGTCACCCAAGCCATTGAGTTGGAAGAAAAAGCAGAAAGCAAATATTTAGCGGTTGCAGTTAGTTCCATCATCGCCCGCAATCTCTTCCTTCAAAATCTGGAAGATCTGGGCAAGGAACTGGGCTTTAATCTCCCTAGTGGAGCAGGAGCGAAGTCAGACCAAGTCGCTGCTAAATTGCTTCAGACCTATGGGATGAAGGCTCTGGATTATTGTGCCAAACTCCATTTTAAAAACACAGAAAAAGCAAAGAAATTACTAGAAAGATAAGTTATGTCAAAAAGAAGTTCAAAACAGTCATCTAGCTCACCAGTGGTGAGATTCCTTAAAGAATGGGGCCTCTTCAGTATCATTGTTGGTCTCATCATCGCCTCTCGCATTTACCTCTGGGCTCCGGTCAAGGTAGATGGCCATTCGATGGATCCGACTCTGGCCGATAGCGAGTACCTCCTTGTGGTCAACCACCTCTCAATCGATCGTTTCGACATTGTTGTTGCCAGTGAAAAAGATGACGACGGCAAAACCAAGGACATCGTCAAGCGGGTCATCGGTCTTCCTGGAGATACCATCCAATATGATAACGATACCCTCTACATCAATGGGAAAAAGACCAATGAGCCTTATTTGAAAAACTATATCGCTCGTTTCAAAAAAGATAAATTGCAATCGACCTACACTGGAAAAGGCTTTGAAGAAAACGGAGAACTCTTCCGCCAATTGGCCAATACAGCTCAAGCCTTTACAGTGGACAAGGATGGCAATCCTAAATTTACCTTGAAGTTGCTTGACGATGAATATCTCTTACTTGGAGATGACCGGATCGTTTCAAAAGATAGCCGTCAGGTCGGAGCTTTCAAGAAAGAACAAATCAAGGGGCAAGCCGTCTTTAGACTATGGCCTATCTACCCTTTCAAAACTTATTAGTATAGATCAACAGACTGAGGCTGAGACAAGTATGTCCCAGCCTTGCTTTATAAAAAGGAAAGAAATGATGGAATATTATTTTTCTGGTACTATTGAGCGCATTATTTTTGAAAATCCCAGTAGTTTTTTTCGAATCCTCCTGCTCGACATTAGCGATACCGATGCCGAAGACTTTGATGATTTTGAGATTATTGTGACGGGCACTATGGCAGATATCATGGAAGGCGAAGACTACACCTTCTGGGGGGAGCTGGTCCATCATCCTAAATACGGAGAACAGCTCAAAATCAGTCGCTATGAACGGGCTAAACCCTCTAGCAAGGGCTTAGTGAAGTATTTTTCCAGCGATCACTTCAAGGGAATCGGTCTCAAAACGGCTCAAAAAATCGTGGACCTCTATGGGGACGATACCATTGACAAAATTCTGGAGGCCCCTGAAAAATTAGAAGAAATCACAGGTCTCTCCAAGAAAAACCGCCTGGCTTTTGTCGATAAACTCCGTCAGAATTACGGAACGGAGCGCATTCTCGCCCAACTAGCCAATTATGGCATTCCCAATAAACTAGCCTTTCAGATCCAGGATTTCTACAAGGAAGAAACCCTCCAGATCGTGGAGCAACAGCCCTACCGATTGGTGGAAGATATCCAAGGCTTGGGTTTTAAAATCGCGGACCAACTAGCAGAAGAATTGGGCATTGCAAGTGATGCCCCCGAGCGTTTCCGCGCGGGTCTGATTCACAGCCTCTTTAGCTACTCTATCGAGACTGGAAATACCTATATTGAAGCCAAGGACCTCCTGCGCTATAGCATTGACCTTTTGGAATCAGCGCGTCCAGTAGAATTGGATCCCTCCACTGTCGCCCAAGAATTAGGCCACCTTATTGAAGAAGACAAGGTCCAAAACGTGGACACCAAGATCTTTGACAATAGCCTTTTCTTTGCGGAAGAAGGAATTCGTAGTCACATTGGTCGATTGCTGGAGAAAGGAAAGCAGACTTCATTTGACCCTGAGAAAATCAACCAGGCAATTAAAGAGGTTGAAAAAGATCTGGGGATTCACTACGATGCTATTCAAAAAGAGGCGATTCACCAGGCGATTCAAAACAAGGTCTTTATCCTCACTGGGGGACCGGGAACAGGAAAAACCACCGTTATCAATGGGATGATCAGTGTCTATGCCCAACTCCACCAGCTGGATCTGCGTAAGAAAAAAGACCTGCCGATCCTGCTGGCTGCCCCGACGGGACGGGCAGCCCGGCGCATGAATGAGCTGACAGGACTTCCGAGTGCCACCATCCACCGCCATTTGGGAATGACAGGAGATGATGATACCAGCCACTTAGAGGACTATCTAGATGCAGATTTTATCATTGTGGACGAGTTTTCCATGGTCGATACCTGGCTCGCTAATCAATTAGTCAGCAACATCGCAACCGATACCAAACTCTTGATTGTGGGAGATGCCGACCAATTACCATCCGTCAGTCCTGGACAGGTCCTAGCGGATCTCTTGCAGATCCCAAGCATCCCTCAGACCAAGCTCGAACATATTTTCCGTCAGAGTGAAGATTCGACCATTGTCTCACTTGCAGGAGACATTCGCCAGGGCAAGCTTCCTCAAGATTTCACAGAACGAAAAGCCGACCGCTCTTATTTCGAAGCAGGAAGCGAACACATCCCTAAGATGATCGAACAGATCACCTCTGCTGCCCTTCGCAGTCAGATCCCAGCTCGAGATATCCAAGTCTTGGCACCTATGTACAAGGGTCAGGCCGGCATTGACAATATCAATACGCTCATGCAAGACCTTCTCAATCCAGCTGTCAAAGATCAGGTCGTCTTTGACACACCAGACTGCCAATACCGCGATGGAGACAAGGTTATCCATCTGGTCAATGATGCAGAAAGCAATGTCTTTAATGGAGATATTGGCTACATTACCGATCTTCTCCCCGGAAAATATACAGAATCGAAGCAAGATGAATTGACTATCCAATTTGATGGTAATGAAATCGTCTACCCGCGCAATGAATGGTACAAGATTCGCTTAGCCTATGCGATGAGTATTCACAAATCGCAAGGAAGCGAGTTTCCTGTGGTGATTTTACCCATTACCAATCAAAGCCACCGGATGTTGCAGCGCAATTTGATCTATACCGCCATCACGCGCTCTAAGAGCAAACTGATCCTCTTAGGAGAATACAGCGCCTTTGATTACGCCACTAAAAATACAGGTACAGCGCGCAAGACCTATTTGGTTGAACGTTTCAAGGACCTGGACGGAGGCGAAGCAACCACAGACTATTCTTCATCCCTTGCAACGGCTTCTGCTACAGTCGAATCTGCACGAAGCAAGGAAGAAACTGTTGAAACGAAAGCAGAGACGTCTAAGCCTACTATCTATCGACTAACAGAAGACAATCTCCACACCATCTCGCCTATGATCGGACTAACAGAAGAAGAGATTGCAGCCTTCTTTGATATCAAAAAAGACGACTAGTGAACAGACTAGTTGTCTTTTTCTTCCTCTACCAGAGGTAGTTCAGTATGATCAACAAAGTTGGTCATGGTGACACCCAAGAGGCGGATTCCTGTATTTATCGATTCGATTTCTTGAAAAATGTGACGCGCTGAACGATTGATGCGCTCAGCATCTCGCGTTGGCTCCGTCAAGGTGATACGCTTGGTCAGGGTGGTAAAGTCTCCATAGCGCACTTTTAAGACCAAAGTTTTTCCTTGCTTGCCGTGTTTTTCCAGCGATTGGGCTACCTTACTGGACAGATTGGCAATTTCTTCTAAAATATCATCTTCAGCATAGAGGAGCTTGCGATAGGTCCGCTCTTTTCCGATCGACTTGCGGATACGATGGCTCTTGACAGGGCTATTATGAATCCCTCGCGCCTTTCGAAAGAGATCATAGCCAAATCGCCCAAACCGATCAATCAAAGTCATCTCCGGGATGGCTAAAAGATCCGCGCCAGTATAGACACCCATCTCATGTAGTCTCTCTACTGTCTTCTTTCCTACTCCATGAAATTTGGCAATGTCCATTTGGCTCAGGAAATCCTTAGCGTCCTCCGGTAAAACCACCGTTAGGCCACGGGGTTTTTGGTAGTCACTTGCCATCTTGGCCAAAAATTTATTATAAGAAACACCCGCTGAAGCTGTGAGATGCAGCTCTTCCCAGATAGCATGCTGAATCAAGCGGGCGATTTTGACAGCTGATTTGCTCTGGATTTTATTTTCCGTCACATCTAGATAGGCTTCATCAATACTCATGGGCTCGATGAGATCTGTATAACGCTTGAAAATCTCACGGACCTGCTCACCTACTTCTCGGTATTTCTCATAATTTCCAGAGATAAAAATCGCTTGAGGACAAAGGTCCAACGCTTCTTTAGAGCTCATAGCTGAATGAATGCCATATTTCCTTGCTTCATAGTTACAAGTCGAGACAACACCTCTCCCTCCTGACTGACGAGGGTCCTGGCCAATCACGACAGGCTTGCCCTTCAAACTAGGGTTGTCTCTTTCTTCGACGGCAGCAAAAAATGCATCCATATCAATATGAATAATCTTGCGACTGGTATCATTCACTAATGGAAATATCAGCATTTTTCGCCCTCCTTTATTTCTATTATAGGAAGAAAATTTCAGAATTGCAAAAATCGACTCTCCAGAAAACATGAAAATTGATGAAAAACTGTGCTTGTTTTCAAAAATATAGTACAGTATCGCAGAGGATTTGAAACTGTATTACAAAAGAATCTGTTGTTTTTCGCAATTCGCCTTTGTGTAACCGATTTCTGTATGGTATACTACTATTGTAAGTGCAACAGATATAGTTGCTAGAAAGACAATAGAGGAAAATAAAAATGGTTGTTAAAACAGTCGTTGAAGCACAAGATATTTTTGACAAAGCCTGGGAAGGCTTCAAAGGTGAAGATTGGAAAGAAAAAGCAAGCGTTTCTCGCTTCGTTCAAGCTAACTACACACCATATGATGGTGATGAAAGCTTCCTAGCTGGTCCAACTGAACGTTCTCTTCACATCAAAAAAATTGTTGAAGAAACGAAAGCTCATTATGAAGAAACTCGTTTCCCATACGATAACCGTCCAACATCTATCGCTGATATCGCAGCTGGATATATCGATAAAGAAAACGAAGTGATCTTCGGTATCCAAAATGATGAATTATTCAAATTGAACTTTATGCCTCGTGGTGGTATCCGTATGGCGGAAACTACTTTGAAAGAAAATGGATACGAACCAGATCCTGCAGTTCATGAAATCTTCACAAAATACGTTACAACTGTAAACGACGGTATCTTCCGCGCTTACACTTCTAACATCCGTCGTGCTCGTCACGCTCACACTGTAACTGGTCTTCCAGATGCTTACTCTCGTGGACGTATCATCGGGGTTTATGCTCGTTTGGCTCTTTACGGTGCTGACTACTTGATGGCTGAAAAAGCAAACGACTGGAACGCGATTACTGAAATCGATGAAGAATCAATCCGTCTTCGTGAAGAAGTAAACCTTCAATACCAAGCACTTCAAGAAGTTGTTAAATTGGGTGACCTTTATGGTGTAGACGTACGTCGTCCTGCCTTCGATACAAAAGAAGCGATCCAATGGACAAATATCGCCTTCATGGCTGTCTGCCGTGTGATCAACGGTGCTGCTACTTCTCTTGGACGTGTGCCAATCGTTTTGGATATCTACGCTGAACGTGACTTGGCTCGTGGTACTTACACTGAATCAGAAATCCAAGAATTCGTTGACGATTTCGTTATGAAATTGCGTACTGTTAAATTTGCTCGTACAAAAGCTTACGACCAATTGTACTCAGGTGACCCAACCTTCATCACAACTTCTATGGCTGGTATGGGTAACGACGGACGTCACCGTGTTACTAAGATGGACTACC
>CAUCUH010000042.1:0-12425 GCA_958445905.1 uncultured Streptococcus sp. | reverse complement strand
GGTGGGACGACGAAATCGAATTCTAACGAATTACCGATTTCTGTCCCACTCTCTTATCTTCTGTACATTTAATCTTTGGTCAAACTTCCATCTTTTGTTTGAGTCCGTGCATAAGCAATCAAGAGAAGAGAACCTGCAACAGCTACTGTTAATGCATTAAATGAACCCGCAACAACACCTTGTAGGAAGACTTTATTGGCACTTTCCTTGTAGATCAAGACATCTCCAACCGGAGCAATAAAGCCCCAGATCACAAGGTTGGATACGATTTGAACGACGTTAAAGACAATTAATTCTTTCTTTGTCACTTCCCCTTTAAATTCACCGATTTGCTTACGGAAGAAACCAATAAAGAGTCCAAACAAACCACTTGAAATGATCCAAGTCCACCATAGACCACCTGACATAGCATCCTTAATGGCATGACCAATTAAGCCCATTAAGAAACCAACAATTGGTCCAAAAACTACACTGAAGAGGGCCTGAAGGGCATATTGCAACTGAATACTCGTATTCGGTGCAGGTGCCGGAATTGGAATCATCGCAATGACCACAAAGAGGGCTGCTCCAACCCCAATGGCTACAACATCCTTAATTGAAAAAGCTTGTTTTTGTTTCATATTTTATCTCCTATTAATTTTCTATTTTTCTAATTTCGATATGCCAAGAAGCCCCAACTCCTACATTATAGGCCTTGGCAAAGGATCCCTGGTTGATGGCAAGACCAACACGGTAAAGGGAATTGATATAAAGGATTGGCTGTCCAATCCGCACGTCGGCGAAAGACTTGCCGTAGGTTACTTGGTTTTGATAAACCAGCATGTCATTGTTATAGATGGTCACTTCAAAACGTTCCCCAAATTCAGGTGACAAATGATTGAACTCTTCCCGAGTAATGGAAGTCCAAAGAGAACCAAAGCGCACATCTAGGATGTCAACTGCACCTTTAACAAGATTATCCTCAAGAACCGTCTCAACCACTGGGATTTCCACAATATGTTCGACACTGAGTTCTGGTCCGACTTCTTCAAAACTAATATGGCCACTGGCCAACTTAGCTCCTGTATAGGCGTAGACATCACGCCCATGGAAGGTATAAGAAAACTCTGTATTGGCCCGGCGGTTCTTCACTTCTGAAATCTCACGGATAGCAACAATCCCTACATGTTTCTTGATAAAAGAGAGAGTTCCATTATCCGGAGTGACAATGTATTGATTTTTCGCCGTTTTAGCTACGACACTCTTTCGTTTGGAACCGACACCAGGATCGACCACCGAAACAAAGGTTGTCCCTTCTGGCCAGTAATCTACTGTCTGAAAGAGACGGTAACTCCCTTCAAAGATATTGTAGGGGGTAATATCATGAGTTAAGTGGTGAATTTTAAGGGTTGGTGATTCTTCTAAAGCAACCCCAATCATAGCTGATACTGCTCCATCCACCAAACCAAAGTCTGACTGAAGAACTAGTAAATTATTGTGCATCTTTATCTCCTTTTTTGGCCAATAATGGAAGAAGGATGTTCGATAGTCCCCATCCTAATCCAGCACCCAGTATGACCGTGAGGACAAACCAAGTGATGGTCGCTAGATCTGGTGATACCATCACCCGATTGACATAGTCTATCGATTTACCACGATCCAGTAACGACATGCGGTAACTGGCTGGATAGAACCACATCATAAGAATGGGCCCTGTCGTCACAAAGGCAAAAATGACAAAAGACAAGGCATTTCGTAAATTCGAGCGAAAACGACTACTTGAAGCAAGCATCTCCGCAAAACTCCCTGCTATCAAGGCTGGAATAAAGGCACCTGCACCGTGACGCGAAAAGAGGAAGAAGGATCCGATCACGCAGCCAACTAGACAGATGGCGCCAATTGCTTGGCTTCTTTCCAAGTAATAGCGGTAAATAGGACCGCCAATAAGGGCTGAAAAGGCGGGCGCATAAAACATATTTCCTTGGTGATCCACCAGGTTTCCAACTAAGACCCCCAGTCCAATCGCAAGAAAATAGAGGAAGGCGAAGGCTCCAACTTGTTTCATCTGATTACCATTTATTCTATTCATAGGACACCGATCCTAACGGTGGCTAATTTTCTTGGATAGGAAATCGCCCATAAATTGGACCAGAACGATCAGAATGAGAATCAATAAGGTCGCTACAAAGATGACATCATTGTTAAACATGTTTTTCCCGTAGTTAATGGCTAAGGTTCCTAGTCCTCCTGCACCAACGGCACCAGCCATGGCGGTTTCCCCGATCAAGGAAATGATGGTCACGGTTGTTACGCGGATCAAATCTGGAAGCCCTTCACGAAGGTAGACACCGACAATATCCCAGAAGGTTGCCCCACTGGCTTGGGCCGCTTCAATCACGCCTCCATCCAATTCGGACAAGACAACTTGAACTTGGCGGGCAAAGAATGGAAAGACAGCTAGGGACAATGGAACAAGGGCTGCTGTAGGTCCGATGGTATTTTTCAAGAGCAAGTAGGTCAATGGATTAATAAAGGCCAACAAGATAATGAAGGGAATGGCGCGGAACAAAGAAGTAATTTTGTCTAAAATTTGGAAAACGATTCTATTTTCGATGACGCCACCTGGACGGGTCAAGACTAATAAAAGCCCTGTCACTAAACCTAAAAATCCACCAATAATGAAGGAAATAACGGTCATATAAAGTGTCAGGTAAATAGCGGTTCCCCAACCATACTGGCCAGACCACCCTAATTTATAGACATTTGGTAAATATGTTTGAATTAACTGGATCATGCTTTTCTCCCATCTTTCACAATAGTCACGGAAACTCCTGCATTTTCTAACTCAGCTTTGGCCGTTTCCAGATTTTGAGTTTCACCTGATAAGATGACCACCAACTCTCCAACAGGAGTGTGATCAAGGATCTCGATATTCCCAAATAAAATGTTGGCAGATACTTGGTACTGCTTGTAAATATCATTGATGATCGCTGTATCTGTTACAGAACCTGCATACTTGAGATGCGCTAAAATCGAATCATCTGGCAAGTTCTTCACAATCGCTTGTTGATTGATTTTCACCATGGCTTCATCGATTCCTGTTGCAACAGTGATAAAGTCTTGGGTCAAGGCATTTTTCGGATTCGAGAAGATATCTAAAACAGATCCTTCTTCGATCAATTCGCCATTTTGCATGACAGCTACTCGGTTCGCTATATCTTTGACAATTTGCATCTCATGGGTAATCAAGACAATGGTCAAGCCTAGTTTTTTGTTCAATTCTTGCAATAAAGCTAGAATTTGTTTGGTCGTCTTTGGATCCAAGGCTGAAGTTGACTCATCTGAGATCAAAATCTTTGGATCGTTGGCAAGGGCACGCGCAATCGCAACTCGTTGCTTTTGACCACCAGATAATTGGGCTGGGTAATTTTCTGCACGGTCAGCTAGACCAACTAGTTCCAACAATTTCGCCACTTTCTCATTCTTTTGTTCTTTGTTTAATTTAGAATGCTTGAGGGCGAAAGCAACATTTTCTGCGACAGTCATTTGAGCCATCAGGTTAAAGTGTTGGAAGATCATCCCGATATCCCGACGTTTCTCTCTTAGGGCAGCTGGTTTTAAGGTCACCTGATCTTGATAAATCACATCTCCATCCACAGTAATGGTTCCGGCGCTAGGCACTTGCAAGAGATTGATCACCCGAACCAAGGTCGATTTTCCGGCTCCGGAATAACCCACAATCCCATAGATATCGCCTTCATTGATCTGAATGGTCACATCTTTGACAGCTTGAATCTGACGTTTCTTTTGCTGGAAGGTCACATCAATGTGGTCCAGCTGAATCATTGCTTTACTCATAACTTGCTATTAACTCCTTTATCAATTCAATATGGGTGTAATAATCGGCGATTTTCACATTTTCATCGCCCCCATGGTCACGGCTATTGGCATTGCCAATTCCAAAGGCTGCCATCGGTACCTGCAAAGCCTCAAATACCGTATGCATTGGTCCTGTTCCCGCTGTTGTAGGAAGAACTGAAACCCCTTCTCTATAGAAATCTTTGGCCAGCTGAATAACATTTAAAATCGATGGGGCACTCATATCACTTCGGTAACTCATTTCACCGAGAGTGTAGACCAATTCGACCTGATCATAGCCATTTTTCTTCAATTGCTGCTTGATCTTTTCTAAGACATCTTTGGGATCTAGTCCTGGAACCAAGCGCACCTCCATCTTAGCACGTGCCTCTGCTGGAAGAATGGTCTTGACACCTTGACCTTGGTAACCAGAACCAAAACCTTCAATATTCAAGGCTGGTTCAAAATAGAAACGGCGCAGGAATTCTTTTCGATCTTCCTTCAAGATTGGAAGGGTTAGACCATAGGTTTCCGCTACATCTTCTGGTCCTTTGTTGGCATATTGCTCAATCAAAGCTAGCTCGCGTTCATTGGGTTCTTGGATCTGATCATAAATCCCATCCACCAAGATTCGGCCTTCTTTGTCACGAAGACTGGCGATAGCATTTAACAAATACCAAGAAGCAGAGTCCACCACGCCACCATAGCTGGAATGGATATCCACTTCTGCACTCTTCACCACCATATCAAATGTGACGATCCCTTTGCTACCACCGGAAATTTCCAACTGACCCTGATTATTTCGGGTACCTTGTTCCCAAACTAAGAGGTCCGCCCCACGCAAGTGTTTCTTATGTTTGGCCAAGTATTTATCCAAGTCAGTCGATGCGGACTCCTCTGCCCCTTCGATGATAAAGGTGATATTGACTGGCAAATCGCCACTTTCACGAATGTATTTTCGAAGAGCTGTGAGACGAGCTGTGATATGTCCCTTGTCATCATCAACCCCTCGACCGTACATGGTCCCGTAATGAACCGATAAGGTAAAAGGATCTCCCGTCCAAGGTTGGTCTCCATCCGCTGGTACTGTATCATAGTGGTTATAGAAGATGATGGTTTTTGCGTCTGGATTTGGGGAGAAAAATTTGGCAATCACAAAAGGGGCTGTGTAGCTATCATCAACTTCGACTTTGGCTCCTGCAGCTGTAAAAATTTCCCCCAAATAGTTGGCCACTTCCTTGAGACCTACTTGTTGAGCAAAGATGGATTTTTTTGAAATCAAGGTTCGCAACACTTCAAAATAATGTTGTGCGACCTCATCATTTTCAAATTTTCGAATTTGTTCCGCTTCTGTTGCAAAAGGCATGCATTCCTCCTAATACACGATAAGAGGTAGAGAATTGCTTCTCCACCTCCTTCATACACTTGAGATCGAATCTTAAAAGACTGGTTGGTCCATTCCTTCTGAAGATTCTTCGATCACTTTCTTCACATTGTCTTTGTGATAGGCTTTGATGATTTCTTTGATAGCTTTTGCTTTATCAGATTTTTCCCAATCTTTCTTAGCAGCGATCAAATTGTACCATTGTTTTGAGTTGTTGTCTTTCTTTTCAACATAGATAGCTTTTTTGAAATCAACGCCTGCTTCACGAACGAAGGTATTGTTGATGACAGCAGCATCTACTGATGGAAGAGCAGATGGTGTTTGTGAAGCATCCAATTCAGAGATCTTCAAATCTTTTGAATTTTCTTTGATATTTGATACGTTTGCCAATTGTCCATCTTTGGTATCCAATTTAATCAAACCTGCTGATTGCAAGACATACAAGGCACGGCTTTCATTTGTTGGGTCATTTGGTACAGCGATTGTTCCACCTTTAGGAATTTCTTTGATAGAAGTGTATTTGTTTTTACCGTTTTCTGTACCAGAGTAAAGACGGATTGGAGCGATGTAAGTATCTGCTACTGCAACAAGGGCTTTGTCGTTTTTAGAATTCCAGTTATCAAGGAAGTTGTAGTGTTGGAATGCATTGATATCTACGCTACCATCTTTTACAGCCACGTTTGGTTGTGAGTAATCTGTAAATTGAGTGAATTCCAATTTGATCCCTGTTTTAGCGTCATCCAAGTTCTTTTGAACTTGATCCCAACGAGCTTTTTCAGTGTCGCTCAAAGTCATGACACCCACTTTAACTGTTGTTTCACCATCTTTGCTAGATGAGTTTGAAGAACCACATGCTGCAAGAGCAAACGTTGCGATAGCTGCAAGAGCTGTTAAACCAAGAATTTTTTTCAATTTCATTTTAAAATCTCCTTTAAATAAATATTATTCTTTAATATCTTTTGCTTCTGGTAGGTAAGAACCACCGAAGTATTTTTTAGACAATTTTTCAAGGGTTCCATTGTCATAGAGTTCCTTGATGCGTTTGTTGACAAATTTTTGAAGGTCTTTATCCTCTTTTGCAATAATTGGATAAACATAAGGTTGTTGGTCGCTTGGAAGCTCAATGACTTTCAAGTTGTCATAGCCTTGATCACGAATGATGGTATCTACAGAAATCCGTTCGAAGATCTTGTAATCGGTACGACCATCCGCTAGATTGGCCATGATGGTTTGAATCGTTCCATCTGTGTATTGCAAGTCGGTTGGATTATCTGAATGTTTTTTATTGTAATCTTCTAATTGTTTAGCAGTAGATGTTCCTTGAACAACTTCTGTTTTCTTGCCACCAATGTCATCCAAAGATTTAATAGAAGAATCTTTTGGTACGACCAATACTAGTGGATTACGAGCATATGGATTTGGATAGAGATATTTTTCTTCCCGCTCTTTTGAGTAGCTAATGTTGTTGGCACCGATTTGGAAACGGTCACTATCTAAGCCAGCAAAGACTGAAGACCACTCTGTTTTGTTAAAGTTTACTTCATATTTGTCTGAACCTTTGAAGATTTCACGCAAAACTTCGATTTCATAACCGGTTAGCTTGCCGTCTTTTTCTTCGTAAGAGAATGGTTTGGTTGTTCCAACAGTACCAACTTCAATGGTTTTCTTACCACTGGCTGATTTGCCAGATGAACATGCTACTAAAGCACTGGTTGCAAGGACTGCAACTAATCCTAAAGCAGAATACTTAATCACTTTTTTTAGATTCATAGGATCTCCTTATTCGTTTCAGGCACATAAAACGCCATTTTAAAAGTATTTTTTAATTTTATCAAAAAAGCATTTACTTGCCTAATATATATTTTTTATGGAGGTGATAGGTTTTCTTTATCACGCTTCCTTTGCTTTAAAATACCGCAATAAAGCTTGCGCATTTTCAACATAATAGGGAACTGATACCTCAAAGGCTGCATCATCGATGGTCATGTGATCATGATGGAGGTCTGGCGCATCCGGCTCTCCGTTTGAACCGATAAAGGCAAAGACTCCAGGAATTCGCTCTTGGTAAAAGGCGAAGTCTTCTCCAGCAGTAGAAGGATTCGCTGGGATCACTTCAGCCAAACCTTGTGAAGCTTCCCAAACTACCTGCGTCAATTCCTCATCATTAAAGGTAACGGGCGGTGTCACACCCCACTCAAAAGCCACATCTACTTCCAGACTTTCTGCAATGTGTCGAATGATGGAAATAAAATGTGCCTTCAAGTCTCTTTGCACACTTGGATTAAAAGAACGAATGGTTCCTTCAAAATAGCCTGATTTTGGGAGCACATTCCAGGTTGAGCCCACATCCAGGTGCGTAATGGACAAAACAGCTGTTTCAAAGGGAGAAATGGTCCGTGAAATTAATAATTGTACATTCTGAACCATGGTTGTGACGGCCGTTACAGTGTCAACTCCCAAATCTGGTCTTGCGGCATGACTACTAACCCCTGTCACGGTAACCTTGAATTTCTCAACCCCTGCCATCATAGCTCCAGCATTCAAAGCAAGTTGCCCTGCTTTTAGCTGAGGAATGTTGTGAAAACCAATAATTCCTTGAACATCCTCCAACAGTCCTGTTGCCAAAACATCAGAAGCACCTTCTGAGATTTCTTCTGCTGGCTGAAAGATCAAGCGTACAGTTCCTTCAAGCTGGTCTTCTTTTTCCTTGAGAAGAGCTGCTGCTCCTAGAAGACTGGTTTGATGAAAATCGTGACCACAAGCATGCATGACACCTGGATGTTGACTTTGGTAGGGCAGATTTGTTTGTTCCAAAATTGGAAGGGCATCGATATCTGCACGTAGCGCCACCACTGGTTTACCAGATCCAATTTCTGCAATCAGACCAGTTTTTAATCCACTCTCTAAAATACGAATCCCCAACTCTTCCAAACGTTCCCTTAGAAAGGCGGTTGTCTGGTATTCTTGACCAGACAATTCAGGGTGTTGGTGGATATAGTGGCGAATCTCTGCTAACTCTTCATAAGAAAAAGACACGAGCCTTCATCTCCTTTCAAACTTAAAATTATTTTATCACTAATAGGTGTTTCCGTCTAATTCTTGTTTCTTGGGTTTTGATATAGTTTCAAACTATAGACAAAAAACACTCCTAGATTTCTGTCCTAGGAGTGTCTTCTTCATGATTAAGAAAGATTTCCCTCGAATTTTTCCATAAAGCTATCACTATTATAGGCTTTTTCCACTTCCCATTTGCCATCTTTCTTAACAAAGGTCAACTGGTAGTCGTATCGATCCGGCGTCGTCAAGGGGCGATCCGCAAGAGAAGCCATCATTTCCTCTCTATAGGCTTTGTTTTGAGCCTGATTGGCCTCAATGATACTCGAATAATCTTTCCGATGTTCTTGATAGAAGGTCTGCATGTGGTTTAAAATCGTCTTTTCCATGCTGACAGTCTCAGGATTTAGACTAATGACCACCTTGTCCGGGAGATATTGTTTAACCTTATAGGTTAATTTAGCGCGCTTTGCATTTTCCTTTTCATAAGCATCGATAAACTGGGTCACTTCTTCTTCTGGGAATTGGTAATCGTGTAGTTTACGAGTAAAATCAGCCGCAAATTTCGCACGGAAATCACTGGCTTCCTTTTTCAAATCAGTTCCCAAAACAAAAGCATCATCCTTTTTGACCTTTCGTTGGCCACTAAAGTAAACTTGATTGATGTATTCATCAGCTAGAAGGGTGGAATCTTCCACCTTGTCCTCATACTGAGAAGAATCCACCGCAAATTTTAGAGGCTTCGTTTTTTTATCAGAGCTATAGGTTTTTCGTTCATACTGCACTTCGTATTTTTTGCCTTTTTCGACTGGGAAGACAATATAGCCGGTTAATTTTTTATCCTGGGCCAACTGATCACTCTTGAGCAATTGGAAGGCTTCACTTTGGTCATAAATTCCTGACTGCAATTTGACCTTGTTATTCTCCGCATCGTAAATGGTGATATCTGAATCTGACACGTTAATAGATTCTTTAGCAACATTCTTAAATTCTAATTGAAGGGCCAAATAAGTGCCGTCTTCTGAGTCATTGAGGACAGGCGGTTTGATGTATTGCCCTCCTTTTAGGCTCAGCTCTACTTGACCGTCAGATGCTGAATTTTTCGCCGCTTTTTCCGTCTTTGATTGCTGCGAATTTGTCTTTTGAGCAGTGGTGCCACAAGCTACTAGACTCAATGTCGCCACAGCAAATAGGGTCCATTTAAAAATCTTTTTCATCCTTATCTCCTTAAAAAAGTTTTGTTCTATTTTAACATCTTTTTCTATCTATGTATACGCTATATAGTGATAACTCTCCCTCAGAGGGCGAGGATCACAAAAAGGCCAAGACCTTCGTCTCAACCTTTTAACTGAAAAATAATTGATCTTGGTTTCACAAGATTCCTTTTTCTTTTTGAATCATGAAATCCTTGAGGGAAATCAAGAGAACTGCAAGGAGGATCATGGCCATCCCAATCACATCAACCATAAAAAAATGCTCCTTCATAATGACAAAGGCAAAGAAAACTGCCGAAACAGGCTCAAAGGACGCCAGCAAGCTTCCTTTAACGGCTCCTACCAAAGAGGTTCCTTTCAGAAAGGCTGTATAGGCAAAAATCGTCCCAATCACCACCAAGCCAAAAAGGGCCATCCAGGTATCGAGTCTGTAGTTTCCAGAAGAAGAGAGAAGACCACTAAAAGGGAGCATTAGGATTCCTGGAATAGTCATCCCAACTCCAATCACCGGCATGCTTCCCCATTTTTGAATTAAGTTCAGAGGTAGAATGATGTAAAGGGCATAGGCAAATGCTGACACCACTCCCCAAGCCAAACCTTTGGGATTGATGGCCAATTGATTGAGTTGACCATGGGTTGCTATTAAGAATGTGCCACCAATCGCTAGAAGCATCGAAAACACTTCTGCTAGTGTAGGGGCCACCTTATCAATGATACAGGTATAGGCTAAAATTCCCACTGGACAGAGATACTGTAACACCGTAGCAGTCCCAGCATTGGTTTCAGCAATCGCCTCTAAATAGGTCAACTGAGTCAATAACAATCCTAAAAAGGCAAAAATAAGAAGGGGAAGGTAGGAAGATTTATCTTTGGCAAAGGCCAAAAACTTCTCCTTATCTGCAACGTAGGAAAGAAGAATAAGGACAATTCCAGAAAAAAGCAAACGGAGATTTGTTAACTCAATAGCCGAAAATCCATGAACCATTAAATATTGCCCGCTAACTCCGGATAGTCCCCAAGCGATCCCGGCGATCAAGGTCGTGAGTGTTCCTTTCATCGTCTTTGACATAGTCCCCTCCTAAATCTGTTCCTTACTTTTATTGTATCATAAAAGGCCGAAACGAAACGTTTCAGCCTCATATATTTCATATAAATTTATTCGCTTATTCAGGTTGAACCAAAATCTTGATTTGAGATTTATCTTGTGTTAATTCAATAAATCCTTCTTCAACGATATTTTCCAATTTAATTTTCTTGGTAACCAATTTTTCAGCAGAGAAGTAGCCTTGTTCCATCAATTCCAATACTTTAGGGAAAATATGACGGTAGGCAATAATTCCTTTGAGAGATTTTTCTTGGATAGCGAATTCATTTGGATTGATGCTAGCTTCACGTTCCCAGATAGATACGACCATACATTCCCCAGCTTTATGAACAGCTGCAAGGGCTTGACCTAAAACAACTGGAACTCCAGTCACTTCATAAGAAACATCTGCTCCACCACCTGTCAAGCGATGGATGGCTTCGACGATTGTTTCTCCTTCTTCTGGGCGAACAACGATTGCTCCCAATTCTTCCGCTTTCGCTTGGCGTTCAGGAGATAATTCAACCGCATAGATTTTTGATGCTCCTGCTGCACGAAGGGCTTCAACAATCAAAAGACCGATTGGACCCAAGCCAAAGATAACGGCTGTATCCCCAGTTTTCAATGCAGATTGACGAACGGCATAAACAGCCACAGCTGCAGGTTCTGTAAGCGCAGCTTGTTCATAGCTCAAGCCATCTGGAATCACATGGACAATGTCACCGTCAAGGACACAATATTTGGCAAAACCACCATCTGCAGCAAGGCCGACAAAGTTCAAGTTTGGATCAAGGTTATAGTCACCGATTAGGTTATGTTTTGCCAAAATTGGTTCAATCGTCACGCGATCCCCAACTTTGACACGAGTCACATCACTTCCGACTTCTACAATTTCACCAGAGAATTCATGTCCCAAAGTAACCGGTGCTTTTTGACCAGAATACACATGTTCTTCAGTTGGGATGAAGATCGGTCCATCCAAATATTCATGCAAGTCCGTCCCACAGATCCCTGTGAACTTAACTGCCACTTTTACTTGATGTGGTTGTACTTCAGGTACTTCCACTTCTTCGATACGAACGTCTTTTGCTGCATGCCAGCGAGCTGCTTTCATAGTAGCCATAGGATAATCTCCTTTATATTTCCATGATTTGCATTTTCCTTTTCAGGAAACTCAACAAATCCATTGTAAGCCTTTTCACAAACTTTGTCAAGAAAAAACTGAAGATGAAAAAAGAGCAGCCCTTTGACTGCTCCTTCTTATTTCTTCTTGATCCGAGAAGATTCCAATCTCCACCCAACAATCCAACCAAGGACAAGGAGATAATTTTCAAGCGCACCAATCCCATTGACCGGCAGATGATAGTGAAAATAACTGAAGAGATGATTAGTACCGATCCCAAGCCCACCAATGATCAAGGCCACTAGTACCGTCCGAAGATAAAACCAATCGTATTTGAGATTGACGGCAATCAAGATCACAAGGACTGCCATATTCCAAATCCCAATCTCCCGTTGCCAACCGACAGAAATACCATATCCCGAATGACTTCCCATATAGGATGGAAAGAATAGCTGGAAGATAATCGCTCCAGTCATGGCGATGATAACCAGGACAAATAAGACTCTTAAAAATTTGTTCATGTAACTCCTCCTAATGCCAGTTGATATGTAATGGTCTTTCCTATTCTAACACAATTTTATGGATAGTAAAAACCAACCTCTCGGCTGGTTTTTTCTCTATTACTCTTCTTTCAACTTCGCCAATTCTTGAGCAAGTAACTTGAGGGCTACTTGTGGGTTGGCTTGACCTTTGGTTGCTTTCATGAGGAAGCCTGTAAAGGCCTTGTCC
>CAUCUH010000041.1:0-12876 GCA_958445905.1 uncultured Streptococcus sp. | reverse complement strand
AAGGAGTTTTAGGAAATCATCATCTGTCAGATGCACATCTGTGATTTCATTATAGTGACGGAGACGAAAACAGCGTTGGCAATAGACTTCGCCTGTTTCCAAGCCCTTTTCAAGAGCTGATTGGGGAGTATAGCCTAGCCCCTCTTTGTTTTCTGTCTGAATGGACGCTCCACAGCCAATACAGAATAATTCTTCCATTCTTAAATTCCTTTTTTGTATACAATCGGACCATATTTTTCGGCCATTTGCTTCATAACACGGCGTTCACGCGCCCGGTTGATCTGCGTCTTGATCGAGTCATGCTCGACCAAAGGCTTGACCAAAATCGAACGAATGCCTGCACGATGGGCAGCCCGGATATCCGTCATCAGTTGATCCCCGACCATGACCACTTCATTTTTCTCATAGTGGAAACGTTTGAGGGCCCGATCAATCCCAAAAGTAAAGGGCTTGAGCGACCAGGCTTCATAGTCAATATCAAATTTCTCAACAGCGCGCTTGACCCGTTTGGGACTATTATTAGACACCACGATAACCCGAATCCCTCCATCACGAAGGTCATGCAACCACTGGCGCATTTCAGGAGTCCCATCCGGATTATTCCAAGCAATCAAGGTATTATCCAAATCCACAAGGACCGCCTTGATACCCTGTTTTTTCAAGTCTGTAACGGTGAGATCATAGGCTGCTTCCACCGCAAAATCTGGTTTGTAATTTTCGATTGACACGTTTTTCTCCATTTTTTATACTCCTTTCATTGTAGCATAAAAAGGCCCATTTTGCACCCGCTTCACGACTAAAACAGCGACAGACTCCGATCAGGTCGCTTTCACTACTCAAAAAATAGACAAAATCCTTACAAACTTCCAAAAACATGGTATAGTAGAAGAAAAAGAACTCGGAATTTTTTATGAAACAAACAAGCTTAAAAGAGGTCTCTCCTCTTCTCCAGCGCATCATCAATTGGTCATCCATTATTGGGGCCCTCGCAACCTTGGCCTTTTGTATCTGGGCCTACTTTTCTGGCATCCTTCAATCCAAAGAAACCTTGTCAGCTTTTATTCTCCAAGCAGGCATCTTTGGACCACCTCTCTTTATCTTTCTTCAGATCCTTCAAACAGTGGTCCCTATTATTCCTGGCGCCCTGACATCTGTCGCTGGTGTCTTTATCTATGGCCACATCATTGGTACCATCTACAACTACATCGGAATCGTCATTGGCTGTGCCATTATCTTCCACCTAGCCAGAATGTACGGGCCTAAGTTCGTCCAATCTATGGTCAGTCAGAAGACCTACGACAAGTACATTGGCTGGCTCAATGAAGGCAAGCGGTTCGATCGCTTCTTTATCTTCATGATGATCTGGCCCATTAGTCCCGCTGACTTCATCTGTATGCTGGCAGGTCTGACGAAGATGACCTTCAAACGCTACATGACTATCATCATCCTCTGCAAGCCTATCACCCTCGTTATCTACACCTATGGCCTGACCTATATCATCGATTATTTCTGGAAAATGGTTTAAAACATGACACCACCTCCTAATTGACTAGGAGGTGGTGTTTTTGGTCAATATGAAAAGATTTTTATACGCCATTTAGTCTAAAATAAGCTTTTACCAGTCGACGTGATAGTAATAAACACCGCACTATTTATTAATATAAATCTTCCAAACTTCTATATTCAACGACTTCATTTTTAATAACATTTTTTTCAAATTCAAAATGGTTAAGTGGGTTATCGATCAATACCAATTTTGGAATATCGTCGAGATTGGTGACTAGAGATAGAATAAAATCTGATTGATATTCCTTAGCTTTCTCAAATTCTTTAGCGGTCAAACGAATACGTCCTTTAGGTTTTCGGATACCTTTAACCTCAGCGAGGTATGAATGTTCTTGAACATCTACTTGGAAATCATATCCATCACCATAAAGACGGGCATCAGTCAATTGACCACCTTGAAATTTTTCTTCCTTATCAAAATGGTGTATGAAATAGTTCTCTGCTTCCATTCCCGTTTCTTGTAGGCGTTTGAATTTCGTCCGAACAATTGGCTTTTCAATGATGGTTATACCTGTTTTCTTCCCTTCACTTGCAAGCAACATTTTGACTATTTCTGCGAAACTGTGAACATCCTCACTCCCAAACATCATGTCAATTAAATCTTTTCTAAAACGGTAGACTTCAGCTTTTTGCCACCAACCTTTTCGATTGTTATCAAAATAGGGGTCGAATAAATCCATTCTATTTTTGACGACACCAGTTGTTTCTGCAACGCCTAAAGAAACTATGTAACGATAAAACTCGGATTTACTAGAGCATTGAAATTCCCTTATAAAAGTATCATCAAACTTAGCAAGCCCATAGCCAATCAAGTTTAACAATTCATAGTGAGGGTGTTTAGACATAACTTTCTCCATCAATAGATATTGATTTCATTATACCAAAAAAAACACGGCATACCGCCGTGTTTCTGTGTTTATTTCACCAACTTCTTCATCTCATCAATACGTGCTACGGTTGCGTCGTATTTAGCTTGGTAGTCGGCTTGTTTGTCGCGTTCTTTTTGGACGACTTCTGGTTTGGCATTGGCTACGAAGCGTTCGTTAGAGAGCTTCTTGCCGACCATATCCAGTTCTTTTTGCCATTTAGCCAGTTCCTTGTCGAGACGAGCGAGCTCTTCTTCGACATTGAGGAGGTCAGCAAGAGGCAAGTAGATTTCTGCTCCTGTGATGACGCTTGATATAGCGAGTTCAGGTGCAGGGATGTTTGATGCAATTTCCAAGTGTTCTGGGTTTGTGAAGCGTTTGATGTAGTTGACATTATCATTGAAGAAGGCATCAAGCTTGCTGTCACTTGTCTTAATCAAGATAGTGATTGGCTTACTTGGCGCTACGTTCACTTCTGCACGTGAGTTACGAACGGAGCGAATCACATCTTTAAGAGCTTCTACACCAGCTGCTGCTTCTTCGTTTTCAAACTCTGGACGAACCACTGGGTATTCCGCAGTCACGATCGTTCCTTCAGAGATTTGACCGTAGATTTCTTCAGTTACGAATGGCATGATTGGGTGAAGGAGACGCAAGATTTGATCCAAGGTGTAAAGAAGGACAGAACGAGTGATGACTTTTTCGTCCCCATTGTCGCTATAAAGCACTTCCTTAGTCAACTCAACATACCAGTCCGCAAACTCATCCCAGATGAAGTTGTAGAGGATGTGACCAGCCACACCAAATTCAAACTTGTCAAAGTTTTCAGTGACCTTACCGATCGTTTCGTTGAGGTTGTGGAGAATCCAACGATCTGTAACATTTCCTGCTTGACCAGCAGCCACTTTGGCTACATTTTCACGCGCCACATCTAAGGTCAAACCTTCATTGTTCATGAGAATGTAACGAGAGATATTCCAAATCTTGTTAATGAAGTTCCAAGACGCATCCATTTTCTCATAAGAGAAGCGCACGTCTTGCCCTGGTGCAGAACCGTTTGAAAGGAACCAACGAAGGGCATCAGCACCATATTTCTCGATAACATCCATTGGGTCAATCCCGTTACCAAGAGATTTCGACATCTTGCGTCCTTGCTCGTCACGAATGAGACCGTGAATCAGGACATTTTGGAATGGCTGACGACCAGTGAATTCCAATGATTGGAAGATCATACGAGACACCCAGAAGAAGATGATGTCGTAACCTGTTACCAAGGTTGAAGTTGGGAAGTAACGTTTAAAGTCTTCTGAGTCGACATCAGGCCAGCCCATAGTTGAGAATGGCCAAAGGGCTGAACTAAACCAAGTATCCAAGACATCTTCGTCTTGTTTCCATCCGTCACCTTCTGGTGCTTCTTCGCCAACGTACATTTCACCCTCAGCATTGTACCAAGCAGGGATTTGGTGACCCCACCAGAGCTGACGTGAGATTACCCAATCATGGACATTTTCCATCCATTGAAGGAAGGTATCGTTGAAACGAGGTGGGTAGAATTCTACCTTATCGTCTGTATCTTGGTTAGCAATGGCATTCTTAGCCAATTGGTCCATCTTGACGAACCATTGTGTAGACAAGCGTGGCTCAACCATAACCCCTGTACGCTCTGAGTGACCAACTGAGTGGGTCATCTTCTCAATCTTAACAAGGGCACCAATTTCTTCTAACTTCTTGATAACAGCCTTACGAGCTTCAAAGCGGTCCATGCCATTGAATTCACCAGCCAATTCATTCATGGTGCCATCATCGTTCATGACGTTAACTTGCGGAAGATTATGACGTTGACCAACCAAGAAGTCATTAGGGTCGTGGGCAGGAGTGATCTTCACCACACCAGTACCAAATTCAGGGTCTGCGTGTTCGTCCCCTACGATTGGGATTGGCTTGTTCAAGATTGGCAAGATAACATTTTGACCAATCAAGTCTTTATAACGGTCATCATTTGGGTTAACCGCTACGGCAGTATCCCCAAACATAGTCTCAGGACGAGTTGTTGCTACTTCAAGGGCACGTGAGCCGTCTTCCAACATGTAGTTCATGTGGTAGAAGGCACCTTCGACATCCTTGTGAATTACCTCGATATCAGAAAGGGCTGTACGGGCTTTTGGATCCCAGTTGATGATAAATTCACCACGGTAGATCCATCCCTTCTTGTAAAGCTCTACAAAGACCTTACGAACAGCTTTTGACAAGCCTTCGTCAAGCGTGAAACGTTCGCGAGAGTAGTCTACAGAGAGGCCCATCTTACCCCATTGTTGCTTGATAGTAGTGGCATATTCGTCTTTCCATTCCCAGACTTTCTCAAGGAATTTCTCACGACCCAGGTCGTAACGAGAGATGCCGTCCTCAGCTAAACGCGCTTCTACTTTAGCTTGAGTGGCAATCCCAGCATGGTCCATACCAGGAAGCCAAAGCGTATCAAAGCCTTGCATCCGTTTTTGACGGATGATGATATCTTGCAAAGTTGTATCCCAAGCGTGACCAAGGTGAAGTTTCCCAGTTACGTTTGGTGGTGGAATAACGATTGAATAAGGGTTCGCCTTTTTATCGCCTGAAGGCTTGAAAACATCTTCGTCAAGCCATTTTTGGTAACGACCAGCCTCAACCTCGGCTGGATTGTATTTAGGTGAAAGTTCTTTAGACATGTGTGTGTCCTTTCTCTATTGTTTTCATTTTTTCTTGAATCTGCTTTGCGACTTCTTCTGCAGACAGATTCGTATTATTAATTTTCAGGTAGTGGTGAAGGCCACTCGGTTGCTTTTGAGAATTAAGTTGATCTGTTTTATCAGTCTCTAAAATTTCTCTTTCAGATACCTCAAAATTCCGTTTCAAGGGTTTGTATTTCAACCGATTCTCCGTTCGATTGCGACGTAAGCGCTCCTCAAGAGACGTTTCTAATTCAACAAAGAGAATCTCTTGATGATACTCATTTAACAAATCTTGAATATTCTTCAAATACATCAGATGGTATTGATTTGAAAAATCAGTTACACCTGTTAAAATCACCGACCGATGATGCCTGGCGCTTGTTCCAAGAAAAGAAAAGTTAACGCTACGAACAAATTCCCACATTTCTTCCGTAAAATCCTGATAGATTTCGAGTGCGAAATCAATTGGTTGATGGTTGAAAAAGAGAGTCGCACCGGTGAGTTTCGAAAGTTCCTGACCAATGGTCATTTTCCCTGCAGCTGGAGCTCCAATGATGAAAACATGCATCAATCCACCTCCCACTCACTCTTTAGCAAGCCGTATCTCAAATCATCACAGCGATTGCCTTGGGCATCTTTGCGATCCCTTATGCGAGCTTCGAGGGTAAAGCCAAGCTTTTCCGCGACTCGTTGACTTTGAAGGTTGTAACCAAAGCAAGACAATTCTATCTTGTGAAGGTTCAATTCTTTAAAAGCTAGATCAATCAAAGCACGCGCTGCTTCGGGTACATAACCCCGGCCCCAATAGTCTGGGTGCAAGGTATAGCCAATCTCCAGTACATCGTCTTCGTGGCGATGGTTGAAGTCAACAGAGCCGACGATTGTATCAGTTCCTTTGACCACAATGCCGTAACCAGCTGGAAGATTTTCTTTTTGATTGCGATCGGGAAGGATATGCTCTAGGTAATAGATCTCGTCTTCCAAGGTCTTGACGGGTGGAAAGCCTGCTGGGTAAGAGACTTCTGGAAGACTGGCGTAAGCATGGATATCCTCAGCATCCGCCACTGTTCGGACTCGTAAGACTAGACGCTCCGTTTCGATTCGTTCAGGTAATGTTGCTCTTGTCATTCTTTTTCCTCGCTTTCTTCATAAAGCTTCCCATGGGGTCGACTCGGTCATCTAGATAACGGTAAACGCGCTGATGTCCGTCCCCCATAAAGTAAGTCGGCGCAAAACGGTCATTTTTAAAATGCCCCTTGTCATCTAAGAGCTCTGTATCAGCCAGTCTCTCAAGAATCTTAGCAAAGATATGGCAGATGCCATCTTCCTCGATAATTCGATCTACCTGGCAATCCAAAACGACTGGACAAGCCTCTAAAATCGGAGCCTGAGTCCGTTCAGAAATTTCGTAGTCCAGCCCCAGGTGTTTCAATTTCTCCCGATGGCTGATAAAGCCAGCCTGCTCCATCTCAAGCATGAGATGTTCAGCAGGAATATTCACAGTAAACTGTTGATAATGCTTAATCTGGTCAGCCGCATTTTCCTCACTACCAACCCCGATGACCAGCCAATCTCCCAAGCTATAAGAGGAACTGCAGGTCGTGATATTGTACCCAAAGTTCTGGTCCTGATACCCCAAGATGAAAATCGGAAAACCATAATAGAGTTTGCTGGTGTTAAAAGATTGTTTCATGACAAGCTCCTTCAGCTAGGGGTGGAAAAGAAAAATCGCCCCTGCCATCTACATGACAGGGACGAATGTGTTTATCCGCGGTACCACCCAATTTCGGGCAGCGCCCGCAACTTTGTATATTTCATTTTCATCCATTAGCAACCAGTTTTGACACATTTGTGGACTTCTCAGCACCGCCACTTTCTGTAAAATGTGGGATTCAAAACACCTCTAATAGCTTCATTTTATCAAGATCTCTTGGAAATAGCAAGAAATCACAAAAGCGATTATTTAAACTTGACACCAAGTTCTTGCAATTTTTTGATAGTAGCTGGGCCGATTCCTTTAAGGGCCAACAACTCTTTCTCTGTCCAGTTTGCGAAGTCCGCAACAGAGCGAATACCTTCATCATAGAATGTTTGCGCACGATCAAGTGCCACACCTTCCAAACTTGAAGCAAATTCTTCCACTGAAGAAGCCGCTTGTTTCACTTCTTTCGCCACTGCTTTTGTAGCTTTCTCAACCTTTTTAGGTGCTTCTTTCACAGCTGCAGTTACAGTTGCGACAGCTTTTTTCAAAAGATGTCTATTTTGATGCTTGTATTGTTTCGCACGGTTTACGTTCTTCTTTGCCATTTTTCCTCCTAAATTCAGTGATCAATTCCTAAGGCAACAAGGTTTCATCACTATCATTCCATTCAAAAATCCGTTGATGTCATTTCAACTTTTTTATTGTATCACAATCCCCTAAAAAATCAAGTCATTGCTTAATTTTCAGGTAAATCTAGCTAGTAAAACGCCTTCAATAAGGCCATTTAATATTTTCTTTCACCAAAGAGGCCATCTGGTAAATCATGAAATCCTTTTCCAGCATGGAAATTTTCAAACTTCCTTTGCAAGAACTGATAAGCGTCCAAACGGCTTTCATAGCGAATCATAGCGATTTTAGCTCGTTCATCCTGGTCTTCATCAAAAACTTTTTTACTTTCTTCAAGAGCCATTTCATTGATCATGACTTGGGTCTTGATCCACTCCTCAAACTCCTTCATAAACTCTGTTTCGTAACTCATCTTTACTCCATTCCTCTATAAAAATCCGTATCGATCTCTCGATAAGGTTGAATGTCCTGAACATATTCCAAGACACCTTGGAAGTCTCCAGCTTCATCACGCACAGCTGCATAGGTGACATGGACAAATTTCCCACGCGATTCTGATTTGAACCACATTTCATACTTGTCTTTTTTCCCTTCACGAAGCCCCTGCATGATGGCTTTGACCTTCTCCAAATATTTCGGTGGGTGACACAGCTCAACATTGCGTCCTACCTGCGATGGCGTCCTCTTAAAAATCATTTCCTCAAAAGGCGCAGCATCATTGTAATATTGGAAAATATCATCCTTATTGACAAAGGTGATCTCCATTGGTAACTGGTTCAAGATTAAATTCGCTTGCTCCACCGATAAAAATCCATGACCAAAAGCTTGTGGCTGCTTGCGATCGAAGCTCTCTTCTTTTTTCTTAGGCGTGAAGGTAATGGTCAATTGTCCCTCAGGAGTCTCAATGACCTGACGGTGCTCTTCTCCATTTGAAGAAGGAAGCGGTTCAGTTGAACCTTCTGACTCTTTCGACGCGTCCTCCTTGAAGTCCACGCGTTTCGGCACCCATTTCTCACTTGGGAGAATAATGGCATAACCATAAGCATCACTTTCTTCTGCAATGGAGAGCCAGTCATCCTGGGTGAAGGACTCCAGCAAAATCATCAAGAGGATCGACTCCTCCTTGAAGATCATGCCCTCAAACTCTTGCGCAAAGGCTTCAAAGCGTTCCTTGACTTCAGAAATACTAGAATCCGGTAATTTTTTGGCCGCATCCAAAGCTTTCGCAAAGAGTTCTCGAATTTGGTCATCCACTCCCCACATCACTTTTGGTGGGGAATCATGCCCATATTTTTCCATAATCGGAAACATCAACTCTTCTTTACGACGGTAATGCCGGTCAAATTGACCCACTAAACCCAGCTGACGTAACAAGCCCTTATGAATCTCCTGAATCATCTCAGGATCATCGGTTGTCTCATAATTGTCTAGCAAGCGGCGTACCCGCATCATAGCCGCACGAAGGGCTAAGTTCTCCTGTTTAAAGATTTGAACAGGATGGCCTGGATGGTCGGTATCTGCTACTTCGACCCCTTGAACCGCATTCTTAAAGAGATTGGCATGGACATCACAAAGCTCCATAACATCTTCAAAAGTCACCCCTGCATCTGAGTTCATCAGTTCATGCTCCATAAGAGAGATCTCAATCGCAGAAACCCCTGCAAAGGTCGCATCAAAGCGCTCCTGAACCGACTCAGGGGAAGCTCCATGATGAAGCTCTAATAAGATATCTCTTAAGACGTGAATTCGTTCATCACTCATTAGTCTAGCCCCACTACTTCATAACCATTTGCCTCTAGTGTTCGCACAATCTTCTCCATAGGAGTAACTTCTAATTTTGATCCTTGTTTTAAGGAAACCTTGCGCCCAACTGTATTGCGCATGATCGGATTGGCTAAGGGTTTAAAGCCCAACTCCACTAACAAATCCAATACCTCCGGATGTTGATCAATAACTTGAGCAACTGGAATCGATACATCAATAACATTGTCCATTTATTTATTTCCTCTATTCATTCCCATTATTTTCTCTTTGACGAGCCCGTTCTTCTCCCCACCAAAGAGGCATCAATTCACCTAAAGTAATGGTCTTGCGGCTCTCATAATCCACCATAAATTCTAGATGACGATTCTCTGCATCTAGCTCAAGGAGAAATTCACGACAGGCTCCACAAGGCATCCCAGAACCTTCTCCATAAGGAGGCTTGTCTCGAAAAGCAATAATGCGCTTGACCTTAGTCTGTCCTGATTGTTGATACATGTTGAAGAGAGCCGCTCGTTCGGCACATAAATGAAAGACGCCGCACGTTCCTTCCATACAAAAGCCCGTAAAAATCTGACCATCTGCAGCCTCAACAGCAGCAACCACATGTCGAGCATAGACAAAATCTGAAACCTCTTGAGGCGCATAGAGAGCTTTCGCCTCATGATAAAGCTTTTCCCAAATATCCATTCTTCTTTCACTTCTTCACTAATTTCACAACTGCTTCTGTCCTTGCAGTATGGGGGAACATGTCCACTGATTGAATGTATTCAACCTGATAAACCTTTGTCAAAGCCACTAGATCCCGTGCCAAAGTAGATACATTACAAGAGACATAGACCATCTTTTCAGGTGCATACTGCAACAAGGTCTCGATTAATTTTGTACCCAAGCCCGTACGAGGTGGATCCACGATCACAGCATTTGCCCGATAGCCTTCTTGGTACCAGCGAGGAATGATCTCTTCTGCTGTACCAGCCTCATAGTGGGTATTCTCAAATCCCATCCGTTTAGCATTGTATTTGGCATCTTCAATCGCTTCAGGAATAATATCCATCCCCCGAACACTTTTCACTCTATTAGCAAAAGCAAAGCCAATCGTTCCAACCCCACAGTAGGCATCGATCAGGTGATCCTCTGGAGAAACATCTAGAGCCTTGACAGCCTCGCTATACAATACTTCAGTTTGTTCCGGATTCAACTGGTAAAAGGCTCGAGGAGAAAGGGAGAATTCATAATCCAAAACACCTTCCAAAATAGCCTCTTCTCCCCAAATAATCTGCGTTTGTTCCCCATATATCTCACTGGAACGAGACGTATTTTTATTAACAGCAACAGTGACAATTTCAGGGTGTTTCGTGACCAAGTCTTGCACCAAATTGTTTACGTTAATCTGACGACTGGTGACCACAATGATCTGAACCTGACCAGACTTCCGAGCCCGTCGAACCATCATGGTTCTGACACCCAGTTCTTTACGCTCATCAGCAATCGGAATTTGATAATAGGTCAATAAATCCGCTAGATCATTGGCGATAGCTTGAATAACCGGATCTTGAACCAAACAATCTTTTAATTCCACCAAATAATGTGAATTTTGAGCATAGAGGCCCGCCTTCACCTGACCCTTGAATTTCCTTGTTTGAAATTGCAATTTTGCCCGATAGTAAAGAGGCTCCTGCATTCCGATTGTCGGCCGAATATCATACTGTTCAAATCCTTCAGGTGAGAACTTCTTCAAGGCCTGTTGCAATAAATCTGTCTTAAACTCCAGCTGCTTATCATACTTCAAATGCATGATTTGACAGCCACCACAGGTCTCATAGATATCACACATGGGCGTCACACGAAACTTAGACGCCTTATTCACAGATAGGAGTTTGGCTTCCGCAAAATTTTTCTTGACACTTGTAATTTGACAGAAGATATCTTCTCCCTTCAAAGCGCCTGGCACAAAGACAAGTGTTTTTTTATAAAAGCCAATCCCTTCTCCGTTAATTCCCATTCGTTTAATTTTCAAAGGAATTTTTTGTTTTACTTTAACGTTCATATCCCTATCTTAACACATTTTTCGGTATAATAAAAACATGAAAATTACAAAACTAGAAAAGAAAAAAAGACTCTACCTCCTGGAATTAGACAATGATCAAAAACTTTATATTACAGAAGACACCATCGTCAAATATTTTCTTTCCAAAGATAAAGAAATCAGTGAAGAGGAACTAAAAGAAATCCAAGAGTTTGCTCAATACTCCTATGGTAAAAACCTGGCCCTTTACCATCTTTCTTTTAAAGCTCGAACAACAAAAGAAGTCCGAGACTACCTGACAAAGTATGAGATTGAAAGTGGCATTATTGATAAAGTGGTCCAACACCTAAAAGAAGACAAGTGGTTAGATGATCGTCAATATGCAAGAAACCTGATAGAGGCTAACCTTCTCAGTGGCGATAAGGGCCCTTCCTTATTACAACAAAAAATTCAACAAAAAGGGATACCAAAATCTATCCTTCAAGAAATTCTTGCAGACTATGATTTCTCAGAAGTGATCGACCGTACCGCAATAAAACTCCTAAAAAAATACCAAGGAAAATATCCGTTAAAAGCCATTGAAACGAAAATCATCCAAGCACTCATTTCAAAAGGTTTTGCTTACAATCAAGCAAAGATAGCATTCCAAAATCTCGAGCCCGAAACAGATGAAGAAACAACCAATGAGCTCATTCTAAAAGAGTTAGAAAAGCAATACCGTAAATACAGTAAAAAATATGAAGGCTATGACCTCAAACAACGCTTGACTCAGGCACTAGCCAGAAAAGGCTACGATTATAGTGATATAACGTCAGCCATTAGAGAATACTTAGATTCATAAACCAAATTGAAAATTAAATAGAAAAATAAGAAAAAATTTGAAAAAATATGTTACAATATAGAGGATATACTTAGATTGTAGAAAGTTGGTAAGTTATGAAACTACCTAAAGAAGGCGACTTTATTACAATTCAAAGTTATAAACATGATGGCAGTTTACACCGAACATGGCGTGACACCATGGTATTAAAGATAACCGAAAATGCAATTATTGGAGTAAATGATCATACACTTGTTACTGAAAGTGATGGTAGACGTTGGATCACGCGTGAACCAGCAATCGTTTATTTCCATAAAAAATATTGGTTTAACATCATCGCCATGATCCGTGACAATGGTGTGTCTTACTACTGTAACCTAGCAAGTCCTTTTCACATTGACCAAGAAGCTTTAAAATATATCGACTATGATCTCGATGTCAAGGTCTTTACCAATGGTGAAAAAAAATTGTTAGATGTTGAAGAATACGAGCAGCATAAAGAAAAAATGCACTATTCAGATGACATCGACTTTATTTTAAAGGAAAATGTTAAGGTTCTAGTAGATTGGATAAACCAAAACAAAGGTCCCTTTTCTGAGGAATATATCAAAATTTGGTATAACCGTTATGTTGAACTGCGAAATAAATAAAGTTGGAAAGAGCGAAAGCTCTTTTTTCTTGTAATGCAATAAGAAAATCACCCACAAAAAAAGCCTAATGACAACCATTAGACTTTTTCAATACACTATCGGGAAGACAGGATTCGAACCTGCGACACCTTGGTCCCAAACCAAGTACTC
>CAUCUH010000040.1:0-13079 GCA_958445905.1 uncultured Streptococcus sp. | reverse complement strand
TGAAATAATCAGGTTCGGTATTAACTCCTTCGCAAATAATCAGAAATGTTTGTTTTGATAATTTTGTTCTGCATTTTATTACAGAAGGAAAGGGAGTCTTTCACTTCAATAAGAAAGAAATCCACCTAGAGGCTGGGGATCTCTTTCTCCTCCCTAAAAATATGGTGACCTACTACAAGGCCGATGCCGAAGAACCTTGGTCCTACTACTGGATTGGCATCAGTGGCACCAAGGTGAGTGATTTCATGCGTTTTTCAACCTTGCATGAAAAAGGCTTTTTAAAGAAAACAGAGGTGGAAACAGAAAAGATCGGCCAGTTTATGGAGCAGCTCGTCCACAAGGCAGAGGCTTCGAAAATGACTTCACATTACCAACTCCACCTTCTCTCGCAGATCTATGAACTGCTTTATCTCATTGGGGAAGTAGCACCCAACGTACAAAAGAGCTATCTCTCTCCGACCTATCAACTCTACCTGACCTGCAAGCATGTGATTGAGACGCATTACAATAAAGAACACTTGAGTATTCAAGAGATCGCTGATGACCTCAATGTCCATCGCTCCTATCTGACAACTGTCTTTAAGGAGTTTCACCAGATCTCTCCCAAGGAATTCTTGCACTCGGTCCGCATGCAGCGTGCCCAGCAGTTACTGACCAATACGGACGAAAGCATTAAGATTGTAGCTTACTCGGTGGGCTTTTCAGATCCCCTCTATTTTTCAAAGGCATTTAAGGCCTATAGCCTACTGACTCCTAGCCAATATCGCAGCAAACATAAAATTTAGTAAAATTTTATTTCTTTTTACTAGTTTTTAGAGTATACTGGAAGTAGAAATCAATAAAGGATGAACTATGGCAACGATTAAAGACATTGCGGAAAAAGCAGGCGTTTCTCAGGCTACGGTCTCTCGCGTTCTCAACCAGGATGCGACCTTATCGGTTGGGGAAGACACGCGCAGTCGGATTCTTCGCATCGCTGAGGACCTGCATTACCAAAAGAAAAGCCGCAAAACAGCGCCTCAACCAGTTGAGGATTTTCATAAAATCGTCATCTTTGAATGGTACACGCGCGAAGAAGAATTAGATGACCTCTACTACTATGCCATTCGGATGGGGTTAGAAAAACAAGCCCAGGAATTAGGCTATGAGATCTTTCGTATCTTTAATAATGACGATTGGTCCTTGATTCAAGAGGCAGACGGCATTATCGCTCTTGGGAAATTCAGTCCCAAGACCATTCGAGATCTAGAAAGCTACGGCAAACCCCTTATTTTTGTCGATAGCAACACCCTCTATCTAGGGCATTCCTGTGTGACGACCGATCTAGAAGATTCTGTCATCACGGCTCTCGAATATTTCCTTGATCATGGCCACAAGGAGATCGGGCTCTTGGTCGGGCAGGAAGAGACGGCAGATGCGACACCGCTACAGATGGATCCCCGTCAACGGACCTTTCAACAGTTTCTCACGGAAAAAGGACTTTATGAGGAGCGCTTTGTCTCTGTTGGTCAATTCTCAACTGAGTCAGGTTATCAGATGATGGAGCAGCTGATTCAAGACTTGGGCGACGTCTTGCCAACTGCCTTTTTCATGGCTAGTGATGCCTTAGCTGTTGGAGCCCTGCGGTCTCTTCAGGAGCACCAAATCGCAGTTCCTGATCGCGTCAGTCTCATTTCCTTCAATGATACATCGATTGCTAAGTATGTTTTTCCCGCTCTCTCTACAGTAACCGTCTACACAGAAGAAATGGGCAAGCAAGCTATTCAGATGTTGCGGCAGACCTTTCAAGGGGCTCAACCAAGTGTTCCCTATATGGTCAAATTAGCCACCAAACTCACGATTCGAGACAGCAGTCGTTAGGAGGTCTTATGAAAACACACGAAATCCTCTTTCAGACCCTTTCTCAGGCAGATGATTATGTCAATGGGGAGCAGCTGGCAAAAGAACTAGGTGTTTCCCGCACCTCTATCTGGAAGGCTATCCAACGTCTAGAAAAAGATAGGGTCGTCATCGAATCCCTAAAAAAGAAGGGCTACAAACTGGTCTCAGGCGATATTCTGCTTCCTGAGGTTATCGCAAAAAATACTCAGTTGACCGTGTCCTTGAATGAAGACTGTGGTTCCACCCAATTGGATGCCAAATTAGGCATAGAAAGCCATCAAGAAGGCAAGGCGCTCTACCTAGCCAAGTCGCAGTCCGCTGGAAAGGGCCGCTTTGGTCGTGACTACTACTCTCCCGATCAGGGCGGTATCTACATGTCCCTTCATCTCAAGCCTCAACTGCCCCCTGCGGAGCTCCCCCCATATACCCTCATGGTCGCTGGGGCTATCTACAAGGCTATTAAAAACCTGACCCTGATCGATATCGATATCAAGTGGGTCAATGATATTTACTACCGCCATAAAAAAATTGGGGGAATCCTCACCGAAGCTATCACGTCCATCGAGACTGGTCTCGTCACGGATGTTATTATCGGAGTCGGTCTCAATTTAGCCATCCCTACTTTCCCAGAAGAGCTAGAAAGCAAGGCTGGTTCATTATTTGAAGGACCTTGTCCCATCACCCGCAATGACCTCATCAGCGAAATCTGGAAGGAATTTTTCAAAACGGATATCGATGAACTGGTCTACCTGTATAAAGAGCGCTCTCTGGTCCTAGGACGAACTATCACTTTCGAGCAAAATCAGCAAACCTATCAAGGCATCGCCAAAGATATCTCTGATACCGGCCAACTCTTGGTCCAATTGGACAATCAGGAAGAAATCTGGCTCAATAGCGGAGAAATCTCTTTGACGGAATGGTGAGGGAAGTAATAAATAGATTAAATGCGATGAAGCCCCCCTATTCTATTTGAAGGGGTGATCTGCAAGGTTTTAAGGTCTGTAAGTAAGAAACGACAAAAAGTATCTCCACAGAAGGATGAGTGGAGAAATAAGAGAGAGAAATGAATGGAAAAACTAGTTAGTATTATCGTACCGATTTATAACGTGGAAAAATACTTAAGACAATGTTTGGATAGTATTTTAAGACAGACTTTTCGTCCGTTAGAGATTATTCTTGTGAATGATGGTTCGACGGATGGTTCGGATACCATTTGCCAAGAATATGCAAAAATAGATGAGCGAATTGTTCTAAAAAAAGAAAACGGCGGTGTTTCAGATGCGCGGAATGTCGGATTAGATGCTGTCACTTCTGATTATGTTCTCTTTATAGACTCTGATGATTGGATTGAACCGACTTATGTTGAAGTCTTATATGAAAAAATTGAAGAATATCAAGCAGACATTGTTTTTCAAAATTATACCAGTTTCAACGATGAAGATTCCAATTTTTACTTCCATATGTCAAATGACTATTATGAAGAAATTTTTGACAATTATTCCGTGATGAACTTATTAAACGATTCTAGTGAGTCAAAAAATTCTGCTTTAATTGTTCCTTGGGCAAAAATTTATCGAAAAGAAATTCTTAATAATCTTCACTTTCCATTGGGAAGGATGGGGGAAGATGCCGTATTTAATTTGAAAGTTTTCCTAAAAGCAGAAAAAATAGTCTACATCCACAAAGGATCTTATATTTATCGACATCGGGGAGAAAGTTTATCACGAAATTGGACGCTTGACTGGTTTAATGAGAGTCTTTTAATTCAAGAGGAACGATTATCAATGTTGGCGACTCTAGGATATCCACTAAAAGCCTATAAAAAAGGATATCGGGATTCCTTAAATTTCTTTATTTCAGAAATTGAAAATCGTGGATTACCAAAATCTCCTATTTTTTATCAAATGAAGGAAAAAAGAGAGTTACTAAACAATTTTTCCCACATTCATCAAGAAAAGAAAAAAGCAATCATTTTAGCCTGTAACTTTGATGATGTGAACAACATTCATACGGTCATAAAATCGATTTGTTTTCATAACCGCTCCATTCGTTTTTATCTCATTCATCATGATTTCCCGTATGAATGGTTTCAACAAATGAAAAGACGATTAGAGGAGTTTGATTCAGATATTATCGATTGTCGTCTATCTGAAAATACCCCTTTAACATTTGATGATTTTGATCGTTTTCATTCTTTAATCGTTGATTTTGTGGAGGAAGAGAAAGCCCTGTACCTCGACCAAAATATCCTTATTACAAAAAATTTGGAGGGCTTATTTAGCATCGATTTAAAAGGCTATCCAATCGCCACTGTAAAAATTCCTTATGCTTCATGGAAACATGAAACCGTTACTCCGCAGGTTTTCTTCATAAATGTTCCTGCTTGTAAAAAGGAAAATACCTCTCAGACGATGATGGGGAGACTAGGTGACAGGTCATTGAAATTGGAAGGGGATGGTCAAAACGATTTCAATTGTCTATCTAAATCGAATTGGTTGGAGCTAGATGTTGACTACAACGACCTTGATCATCCTACATGCGAGGTAGATCATCCCTTACCGACAGGCCAAGATTTTCCAGGAATGATTTCCTATTTACCTCTTGAAGAACCATGGAGAGTTCAAAATGATCAAGAATATCGCAAGGTTTGGTGGTTTTATCATAACCTTGAATGGACGGAATTAGGTGGAAATTACCACTTACATGCTTTGCAAAAGTATCTTTTAGATTCTTTCCGATGGTAAGTGAAAAATATGATAGACCGAGTTTCTTTCTTCATTTTATAAGTAAGATGATACTTACCAAATCTTTCACCAATAAAGATGGGAGACGATTGAAAAGCTTTGTGAACTTATTCAAAAATAAAGGAGCGAAATAGCCCGCATTTCATACAAAATACGGACTATTTCGCTCCTTTTCGAGAGTGGGACAGAAATCGGTAATTCGTTAGAATTCGATTTCGTCGTCCCACCTCCGCACAGTTGAGTAGGGCTGTAAAAGCTGATGAAATCAGCGTAGTAGAGCCCACTCAACCACTGCGTCTTGCTCGACAATCCAAAAATAATTGAGAGGCTAGGACTTTTGTCCCAGCCTCTTCTTTTCTATTAGGAAAAGTCTTGGTTTCACTTTTGGGTTATTCTTGAGGCTCTTTGGGCAGTTCCATACGGAAGCGTAAGCCCATAGCTGTTTTATCAAATTGGTAGGCCAGTTCTTCATGGTCTAGCAAGTGTTGGACCACGAAGAGTCCCAAGCCACCTTCCTTCTTCTGACGGCTAGCGGTCATTGGCAGCTCAACGGTCTCTACCATTTCCTGGCTGGTATTTTCAATAGCCAAATGCGTCCCTTCTTCGAGACGGAGCTGGATCTCTCCACCGGCATCCGAATGCTTGACGGCATTACTGATGACGTTTGAGAGGACCAATTTTAGAATCGCTGGGTCCATATAGATTGGTTTAGCTGGGATCTGATTGTCAATTGTGAGCGCGCGGGATTGAGCCAAGACCTTGTACTGGTCGAGGATCTGCTCTACGACTTGGTCCAGTTGGATCCACTCCTTGTCACCGGCTAATTCTTGAACAGAGGACAGGGATAGGATTTCTAGGACGATCTGGTTCATCTCATCGACGATATCGAGGGAGACTGACAGATAGCGGTCTCGATCCTTGTAGCGGCCGATCTTATCCCGCATATTTTCTAGGATAATCTTCAAGCTAGCTAGAGGCGTCTTGAGCTCATGCGAGGCTCCCCGTAGGAATTCGACCTTCATCTGCTCTAACTTCAGATTTTCCTGTTTCTGCTGCTCCAGATTGTCGATTACTTCTAGGAGATGGTGATAAAGGTCGTTGATCTGTTGCTTGAGAACACCGATCTCATCCTGCGAATGAATGGGGAGATTGGCTGTTCGATCCAAGCGCTTCATCCGCTTGGTCATCTGCTTGATCTCCAAGATCGGAGCAGAAATCAGGCGGGCATAGAGATAGGAGGCAAGCAGTGACAGGACAAAGGAAGCCAGAAGACTATAGGGAAGGAAGCCTAGACTGATGTCCCGCGCTTCCTTTTGGGAATCGACAGTTGCTAAGAATTGCAAGGTCAAGTCCTTCCCCTCTTTGGTCTGAATTTTTCGCTCCTCAATGACCAGAGAATTGTTCTGGCTGTCCGGGTTCACGAGCAGGTCATCCTTGACCTCTAGGGCATTTTGTTTTTCCTTTCCTTTGATAGACACCTTGATATCATTGGTTTTGGAATAAAGGTCGATGACGGACTCAATGGTTCCTTCTTCCTGGCCTTGGAAACTCTTGGCCAGAGCCTGGGATTTCTTCAAAATCGTCTGGCGCTGGGACTCGATATAGGTCGACGGGAAAATAAAGTAAACCGAAGCATGTAGAAGGATGACTAAGCCACTAAAAAGGGCAAAGGTGATCAGAAAGATCTTTGCAAAGATACTCCGTTTGGTCATGGTCTCTCCAATTTATAGCCGACATTGCGCACTGTAACGATACAGTCCAGCTCTAGTTTTTTTCGTAGTTCCTTGATATAGACATCGATCACTCGGTCAAAAGGAATCTCCTCCGTCTCCTTCCAGACGGCATCGAGAATCTGAGAGCGGGTCCGGGCCTTGCCCTCATGCTGGAGCAAGTATTCCAAGATTTCCAACTCCTTGGCGTTCATGGAGATGGCTTGCCCTGCTAGGCTGGCTGTGTAGCTCTCAAAATCCACCCGTGCCTCTCCATAGGTGAAGACCCGGGAAGGCTGGAGCTTTTTAAAAATTGCTTCGATACGGACCTTCAAGAGGGACAAGGAGAAGGGTTTTTCCAGGTAGCCATCCGCCAACTCTCCAAAGGCCGTTAACTTATAGTCCTCGTCATGGAAGGCCGTCAGCATGAGGACAGGGACTGAGCTGGTCTTCCGGATGGTCTTGAGCACTTCCAAGCCATTGAGGATAGGGAGCTGGATATCCAGCAAGACCAGATCCGGCGCTTCTTTGTGAAAGAGGTCCAGGGCCTCCTGCCCATCACCTGCTTCAAAGACCTCATAGCCACATTCCATGAGATAGTCGCTCATCCCTTCGCGAATCAGGACTTCATCTTCTACGATTAGTATCTTCATACATTTTCCTTTATCTAAGAAACTTCTTCTACCTCCTATTATACCCTATTTCTATTTTAGGAAACAATCTCTTATTCGACATCCACCAAGAGTTCCTTTGGTTTCTTATGCAAGAGCCATTGTGAAGAAAGGATGGATACGAAAATCAAGAGGAGGCCGCCAACCAAAACAATCACCAGCAATTGGCTCGGTTGGATGTCCATATGGAGTTCCGTCAGGGTCTTACTGAAGCTTTCTGCCTCAGCTCCTCCACCAAGGTTAGCTGCAGAGGATTCTTGAGCCATTTGTTTGGCAATGCCACTGGTTACGTTCTTAAGCACCGTATCTCCCACTGCTTTAGCAAGAAGCCCTGCGACTCCATAGGAGAGGAGGAAGGCTGGGATGGAAATCATGACTAATTCTGCCACGAATTGCCCCGCAATCTGTACCTTAGAAAGTCCTAAAGCCAGTAAGATTCCCACTTCTCTGCGACGGGCATTGAGCCACAAGACGAGGAGAAGGGTGAGAAGCAAGCTAGCAAATACGAGGCTACCGATAAACAAGTAGTCCGCCACTTGGAACATGCTGCTGATCGATTTTTGCAAGGCTGGGTAGTTGGAAGAGCTCTTAACCAAGTCAAAGTAATTCCATGGGATATCCAAGGCTTTGATTTTTTCGATCAATTTATCCAGGTCCTGATCCCCTTTGGCAAAGAAGGTCGCATCCTCATAGGTAGCTGTTTGAACAGTATTGCCGTAGAGTTTGGCAGCTGTATCTAGGTCAGAAATGAGGGTATCTTCATACAATTCTTGGGCGTAAGTTAGAGGAGCTTGGTTCTTCCCTGAGAACAGACCCTTAATGGTCACTTCGACAGTTTCATTAGCCCCTTTTTCATTGTCAGCATCGTAGAGATTAGACTTGAGACGCACCTTATCGCCCACCTTGAGGCCATTCTTCTTCGCCAAATCTTCGTGCATGAGGATTTGGTTTTTGTCCTTGTCTGTCAGATGCTCCCCTTGGACCAGCTTGTAGGCTCCAGAGACAAACTTATCTTCTTTTGAAGAGTCATTGACCCCCGTCACCATCAAGGTATTCTTAAAGTGCTTGGCCCGCTCTGGAGATTGATTTTGCAGGGTTTCTTCGGTCTCAATGATCTCGTGATCTAGGATATCCGCAATGGAATTGATCCGCTTGATGGAGGAGGTGATCCCCTCTACCTGGCTGATTTTTTCGATATCTTCTCCTCTGAGATTCCCAGCTCCCCGAGGGGTTCCCGGATTGGTCCGTCGATTGATCTGCATGGAGAAGCTATTGGTAATGGATCCCAGGCTTTCCGATGAAGCTTTTTGGGTCGCTCCCTTCATGGAGAGTCCGATCAAACTCAAGGTCCCCATGAGGAGAATGATGGCAAAGAGCAAGAGAGACTTGGGCCATTTACGTGTGATATAAGCAAAAGCATTGCGTAACATAGTATTCCCTCCTTACTTGCTCTTCTCAACGAGGCTACGGCGACTCAATTCCAAGACCACATCGGAGGCCTCTGCCACTTCCTTACTGTGAGTGACAACGATGACACATTTTTGGCGTTCCTTGGCCAGTTTCTTTAAAATGGCAATGATGTCACCAGCTGTCTGTTCGTCTAAGTTTCCTGTCGGCTCATCTGCCAAGATGACAGGTGCTTCTGAAACGAGCGCACGCGCAATGGCCACCCGCTGTTGCTGCCCTCCGGATAGTTGCAAAACATTGCGTTTGATTTGCGTTTCGTCCAGCCCCAATTCCAAGAGAATCTCTTTTCCAGCTTGCTTGTTGACCAGGCGGACATTTTCAAGTGGCGTCAAATAATCAATCAGATTGTAATTCTGAAAGACCAGTGAAACATGGTGCTTGCGGTGGTAGCTAGACCCTTTAGTCTGGATGTCCTCCCCATCAAAGAGAACCTGTCCCTTCTTGGGATTATCCAGTCCAGCTAAGAGAGAGAGGAGGGTCGATTTCCCAGCTCCAGACTGACCGATAATGCTGTAAAATGTCCCATTTTTGAACTGATAGTTCACGTCTGAGAAAATCTCTTCTTGGTAACTTTGGTAACTATAGGCTACATGTTTGAGTTCTAACATATGTGTCATTTCTCCTTAACTCATTTTTGTTAATATTTCTTTTGGGGTCTTGCGCCAGATCATGCTGGTAGTTACACCCAGCGACAGAAGGATCAAGCACAAGAGGCTAGCATAGGCGATTCCTAAGGAAAGGCCTTGAGGGATTTGCTTGAGCAAGTCTAGGGTCTGCTGTTGACCGGTCTGTCCGACAAACTGCTCTAAGAAACGATGGCTGACCATCCGCCCGATCAGAAAGGCTGGGAGCACCGCTAGTAAGGATACCAGCACCACTTCCAAGAGGAACTGTCTAAAGATCCGTCCCTTGCTCTTCCCAATAGATAAGAGGACTCCGATTTCGTGGATCCGCTCCCGTGTCCAGAGACTCAGTAAGAGCGAAAGGGCACCTGCTCCCGTCACCAGGAGGACGATCATCATGATTCGTACCAGGCCTTCTAGGGTCTGAGAGGATTCCTTCATCTGGTCAAAGGCCTTCCGATCTTCGATCACGCGTAGAGACTGCCAATCCAGATCCAAGCTTTTGACTTGCTTCAAGAGCGCATCGATTTTCTCAGGATCTTTGACGCCAAAGGTGACCTGGGTCACTTCTTGCTGACTGAGACCTAGGAGCTTGGTCGCATCCTCATAAGGGAGGTAGACTTGGTTTTCACTCAAATCAGAGGTCATTCCTGTGAATTTTTCCTGTTTCTTACCTGAAAAGATCCCTACGATTTTAAAGGTTTGCTCTTTGGCAGGAGTCTCTCCCATCTGAAAGCTGGATAAGGTCAAGGAATCTCCGACCTTAAGCTTGTTCTTCTTAGCCAACTCTTGGTGGATCAAGATCTGGCCGCGAGCCTTGTCGGATAAGTGCTTGCCTTGCACCAGTTGGAAACTGCCACTGCGGAAATCCAGGTGCTGGTCTGTCTTCTGGTTAAAGACAGCGCCTAGCGCTTGCTTGGCTTCCTGACCCAAATCGTCTCGCTCCACCGACTGCTGTCCCGTCACCGCTTCTTTTCCAAGAATGCGAACGGGACTTTCATATTGGGGAACCATGGCTCCCACCCCAGAAAGCTCTTTCACCTTTTCAGCCTCCTTCAGCGCAAAGGGAGTAGCCCCCTGCTTACTGGTCAGGGCAAAACTGGTCCCAGCCGACTGCTTGATGTGGTCCTCCAGCCTTCCTCCTACTTGCATCAGTGAAAAACAGAAATACAAGCAAGAGAGGATCAAGAGGAGAATCAGAAAGAGAACCAGATTCCTCGTTCTTTTTCGAGAAATATAGGCAATTGCCTGTTGTAAGAGCATGATCTTACCCTCCATTTCAAGGTCCACAGCAATGCAATGTGGACGCTTTCATCATTTGTTATAGTTATTATAGAAAAGAAATGTGAAATGTTTATGAAATAGAAAAAGTTTCCTAGAAAAATCTAGGAAAAGTAAGCAGTTGTTCAGAGTCACTTCATCTATAGCCATAGAAAAAAACCTTTGAAAAAGGATTTCTTTTCAAAGGTTTCATTTTCTTTTCTTCTTAATTTCTTTTTCAATCGCACTAGCAATCTTCTCCACCATATAGGCCATCTGGAGATTGCGCAAGATCAAGAGAGCCCAAAAACATGCAAAGAGCATTTGACCCGCCATGGTCGCTTCATTGAAAAAATATGTCTCCATAGCAGTAAAGACTGCTATCACTGCAAATTGTTTTCTATTCATAAAATTATTTTACCATGATTCGGTAAAAAATTCATGTATTAATCGTCTTGCAGGGTGATTTTATCGGATAAAAAGTGAAATTCCTCAGGGATGACGCTTTCCTCTTCTTCTACCACTTCCGCCTTTTGCCCACGCGCCTTAGCCGAAAACTCTGCCCGAATTTGAGTCCATTCTTCCATCGAAACAGCTAAAATTTCTGGCGAGAAGCCCGCAGCATTGCTGAGGATATTTCCAAACATGGTATTGAGGTTGTCCCGCTTCATGGTCTGTTCAGCATTAAAGGCAGACTCAAAGGCTAAAATAGCGTGATTTTCATTGGCAGCGACCGGCTGGGATCCGATTAAGAGGGCCTTATCCGCACCTGCCAAGCTCTCGATGATTTCCCCCCAAGCGTTCTGAAGACGGATCAAGTTGGTCCGTGCCAACTCTGGGTTTTCGACCGCCTCTTGCAAAATGGCGTTGACTTTGTTTCGATCCGCACGGTAGCCCTTGCTCGACTTGGTTGGACGAGCTACTGCTGGTTTTGAAGCAGGAAGACTGCTACCTGATTGCGCTAACTGTTGCTTGAGCTGAGCGACTTCCTTCTTCAAGTCTTCCAGCTGAGCTAGCACATTGGAAGGAACCTCCACAGCAGCTGAGTTAGAAACTTGGCCTGTGCTTTCAGCCAATTTAATGGTCATCATTTCAGTGTAGATACGCGGTTGCAGACTATTTTTGATATCCGCTAGACTGGTCGTCGCCTGGTCAATCAGGGCAAAAAGACGGGCTTGATCGGCTTCAAGATTCGCCGCAAATAAATCACTAGCATGAGTGTTCTCTCCGCCTGTCTGAACAATCAAGAGATCTCTCAGGTATTGAAGTAAGTCCGTGACGAAACGGGCCATATTCTTCCCATTATCAAAGATAATTGCCAGCTGATCCAGCGCCGCTGTCGCATCATGAGCCAGGATGGCAGCCACGTACTGATCGAGCGCAGCTAGACTGATGGAGCCTGTAATCTCTTCGGCGATTGCTGTCGTCAACTCACTACCCGCAGTCAGACTCAGGGCTTGGTCCAAAATGGACAAGGCATCCCGCATCCCACCTTCAGCGCGCCGAGCGATGATCTGCACCGCATCTGCTTCATAGGCAATCTCTTCAGTAGCTAGGATGCTTTCCAAATGGTGAACGATATCCGGTAGTTTGATGGATTTGAATTCAAAGCGTTGCACCCGTGACAGAATGGTCGCAGGAATCTTGTGTAACTCCGTTGTTGCAAGGATAAAGACTACGTTTTCCGTCGGCTCTTCCAGCGTCTTCAACAAGGCATTAAAGGCCCCTGTTGAAAGCATATGGACCTCATCGATAATATAGACCTTGTGCTTGGCTAAACTCGGAGCATAGGTGGATTTGTCGCGAATATCCCGAATTTCATCGACCCCATTGTTGGATGCCGCATCGATCTCGATGACATCTTCTAAGCTCCCATTGGTGATGGATTCACAGATATAGCAGTCGTTACAAGGCTCCCCATTGACTTGATTAGGACAGTTCATAGCCTTAGCAAAGATCTTGGCCACACTGGTTTTCCCAGTACCACGAGGACCAGAAAAGAGATAGGCATGGCTGATCTTCTCTTGCTCGACGGCCTGTCTCAATGTCCGTGCCACTACTTGCTGGCCGACCAATTGGCCAAAGGTCTGGCTACGGTATTTCCGATATAAAGCTTGATACATCAGTTCTTAACCCCAAACATCTTAAAGTCCCAGGTCGTCTTTTCGATCAAGAGAGCGACAAACTTTTCCAAATACTCTTGATCCAGCTGATCATAGTCAGAGACACACTCTGAATCTAGATCTAAAACCCCAAGGAGCTGACCGTCCTTGATCATAGGCACCACAATCTCACTCATAGCCCGACTATCACAGGAAATATAGTTGGCATGCTGGCGCACATCATCGACAATCATGGTTTCCTGCTTTTGAGCTGCTTCTCCACAGACACCCTTTCCAAGAGCGATATGGACACAAGAAACACCTCCCTGAAAAGGTCCCAAGATCAATTCCGTTTGATCATACAAATAAAAACCCGCAAAGACCGAACGAGGCAGGGCTTGATTTAAAAGAGCACTGGCATTGGAAAGATTAGCCAAGGCATTGGTTTCTCCCATTAAGAGAGCATCTAATTGAGCCAGCAAGAGCTGGTATTGTGATTCTTTTTCCGAATGTTTCATACCTTCCATTATACCAAATCTTTGCCCAAAAATTAAGCTTCAAACAGCGAAAGAAAAGAGAGTGGGACAGAAATCGGTCATTCGTTAGAATTCGATTTCGTCGT
>CAUCUH010000039.1:0-13144 GCA_958445905.1 uncultured Streptococcus sp. | reverse complement strand
TTGCTCGACAATCCAAAAATAATTGAGAGGCTAGGACTTTTGTCCCAGCCTCTTTATTATTTCAGAGCTAGTTTGCTTTCTTTTAAGGAATTACTTGGAGGGAATAAAAGAAAAACAGAGATGGAAGAAATTATTTTTCTTCCATCTCTGTTTTTTGTCCTTGAATGGCTTTTTTGAGCCACCAAAGTGAGCCGACTAGGATCAGGGCAGCAAGCCAAAAAATCCAAGCCTCAATAGTGGTTAGAAAAAAGTAGAGAGCGATAGCATCGACCAATAAAAGTGGGATGAGAATCTGTTTTCTTATTTTCATAAGAGTATTGTATCATAAATCCTAGAGGAAACAAATAAAATCAAGCCTTTCTAGGTATTTTGTAGGATCTGAAAAGGTCCGATAGGGTTAGTTAGTGAATTTTCTTTTAGGAGTGCATCTTGGTCCCATTTGTGGTAAAATAGTAAAGATATGAGTAAAGAATTTCATCATGTAACGGTTTTGCTTCATGAAACGATCGATATGCTGGATGTTAAGCCAGATGGGATCTATGTAGACGCCACATTGGGTGGGGCAGGCCACAGCGAATATTTGTTAACAAAATTAAATGAATCGGGTCATCTTTATGCCTTTGACCAAGATCAGCATGCAATTGAGAATGCTAAGATTCGATTGGCACCTTTCATTGAGAAAGGCATGGTGACCTTCATTAAGGATAACTTTCGTCATTTGAAGGAACGTCTAAACGAATTGGGTGTGACTGAAATTGATGGAATCTGTTATGACCTAGGTGTCTCTAGTCCTCAGTTAGATGAACGGGAACGCGGATTTTCTTACAAGAAAGATGCGCCACTGGACATGCGGATGAATCAAGAAGCTTCTTTGACCGCCTATGAGGTCGTAAATAGCTACGATTACCATGATCTAGTCCGTATTTTTTTCAAATATGGAGAGGACAAATTTTCCAAGCAAATTGCGCGGAAAATTGAGCAAGCACGAGCAATTAAACCGATTGAAACGACGACTGAATTAGCAGAGATTATTAAATCTGCTAAACCAGCTAAGGAGCTCAAGAAAAAGGGTCATCCTGCTAAACAGATCTTCCAAGCCATTCGTATCGAAGTCAATGATGAACTGGGAGCGGCGGATGAATCGATTCAGCAAGCCATGGATTTGTTGGCCCTCGATGGTCGTATTTCTGTGATTACCTTTCATTCGTTAGAGGATCGATTGACCAAACAATTGTTTAAAGAAGCTTCGACGGTTGAGGTTCCAAAGGGGCTTCCCTTTATTCCAGATGATTTGAAACCAAAGATGGAGTTAGTCAACCGGAAACCTATTTTGCCAAGTGAAGAAGAGCTTGAGGAAAATAATCGATCTCATTCAGCAAAATTACGGGTTGCTCGAAAAATACACAAGTAAGAGGAATTGATATGGCAGCAAGAGATGATAGAACAAGAACACAGGTATTGCAAGACCACTTTCGCCGTTTCTCTAGAGTAGAAAAGGCTTTTTATGGGTCGATTGTCCTAACAGCTGTGATTTTAGCCATTAGTATCGTCTTTATGCAGACACGAATTTTACAAGTACAGAGTGAGTTGACTGATTTGAATACGGAACTAGAAGCCAAAAAGACGGAATTGGCAGATGTTCGTCAAGAGGTAAATGAATTAACACGTTATGACCGCTTATCACAGTTGGCTAGCTCCCAAGGAATGAAGCTGCAAAAAGAAAATCGAAAAACAGTGAGTGCAAGTAGTGATGAATAAATTTAAAAAATTTTTAATCGGGTATTCGATAAAGAAACGTCGCTTGCCGGATCAGAATCGAAAACAAGTTGGGAAAAATCTCAGTGTACTGGCGATTTTCCTCTTTTTTCTCTTTCTGATTAATTTTGCAATGATTATTGGGACTGACAAAAAATTCGGTGTGACCTTATCGGATCAAGCAAAAAAAGTGCATGAGCAGACGGTTATTGTTCCTGCAAAACGTGGAACGATCTATGACCGAAATGGAGCAGTAATCGCTGAAGATGCGACGACCTATAACGTTTATGCTGTTATTGATAAAAAGTACAAATCAGCAACTGGAAAAATCCTCTATGTAGAAGAGAGCCAATTTAAAAAAGTAGCAGAAATCTTTAAGCAGTACTTAGGGATGGATGAAGATTACGTCATTCAACAGTTGTCGCAAAAGAAATTGAAACAGGTTTCTTTTGGCTCGAACGGAAACGGCATCACTTATAGTAATATGACAGCCATCCGTGAGGCCATGGAAGCGGCGAAGATTGAAGGGATTGCCTTTACAACTAGTCCAAATCGAAGCTATAAAAATGGAGTTTTTGCCTCTCAATTTATAGGGCAGGCCTCTCTTCAAGAAGATAAAGAGGGGAATAAAACCTTGAAGGGGCAATCAGGAATGGAGAAATCCCTCGATCGCATTCTCGCTGGTCAAAATGGGGTTATCACCTATGACAAAGACCGAAACGGGAATATCGTTCCTGGTTCAGATAAGGTTTCTGTCAAAACAGAAGATGGGAAGGATGTATACACAACCCTTTCTGCGGAACTTCAAACCTATCTCGAAACCCGAATGGATGTTTTCCAAGAAAAAGTAAAAGGAAAGTATGTTAGTGCGACTCTTGTGAGTGCAAAAACTGGAGAAATCCTGGCGACAACGCAACGTCCATCCTATAATGCGGATACCAAACAAGGGTTGGATCTGAAAAACTTGAAAACCTGGAATACCATCCTTTATCAAGGTCAATATGAACCGGGTTCAACGATGAAGGTCATGTTATTAGCTTCGGCGATTGATCATGGAACCTTCCCAGCCTATAATGAAGTATACTACAGTAACGAACTACAAGTAAAAGATGCGACGATTCGTGACTGGGATGTCAATATGGGCTTGATGGATGGACGCTATATGAACATTGCTCAGGGCTTTGCCTATTCTAGTAATATTGGGATGACCAAGCTAGAGCAGAAGATGGGAAATAACGTCTGGATGAATTACCTCCACCGCTTCAAATTTGGTCTCTCTACCCGTTTTGGCATGGGCGATGAGAGTTTTGGAAGCCTTCCGGGTGATAACTATGTTACTCAAGCTATGTCTGCCTTTGGACAAGGGATATCTGTCACCCAAACGCAGATGTTGCGGGCCTTTAGTGCCATCGCTAATGATGGGCAAATGTTGGAGCCGAAGTTTATTAGTGCTATTTACGATAAAAAATCAGACACAGCCCGCAAATCAAAAAAAGAAGTTGTTGGAAAACCAGTTTCAGGATCAGCTGCACAACAGACACGGAACTATATGATCACCGTCGGAACAGATCCAGAGTATGGAACCTTGTACAGTGATGGACCCATCATTCAGGTACCCGGTCAAAACGTTGCGGTGAAATCAGGGACTGCCCAAATGGCGACAGATCAAGGATACTTGCAAGGAGAAAATGATTATATCAACTCGGTTGTAGCCATGACACCTGCAGAAGATCCTGAATTCATTATGTATGTGACGGTCCAACAACCAGAAGTGAAATTCTCAGCGACCAGCTGGGAAGAGCTGGTTAATCCTATTTTGGAAGATGCAGTTGCTTTAAAAGACGAATTGCATTTGACATCAGAGGCACCAACTTTGGATGATGTGACCAAAGAAACGACCTACAAAATCCCTTCAGTAGAAACTCTCTCTAAGGAGTTGAATCTGAAACAAAATCTGAGCCCAGGTGCTTATTCAGAGGAATTGCGTCGCAATTTGGTGCAACCAATTGTCCTAGGAACTGGGAAAAATATCCGCAAGATGTCTGTGGATGTAGGCTCTAAAGTCAAAGCCAATCAGCAAGTATTGTTATTGACAGAAGACTTTGATGCGGTTCCGGATATGTATGGTTGGACAAAGAAAAATGCGGACATCTATGGAGAATGGACTGGAATTGAGATTACCTATAAAGGTAGTGGAAAGAAAGTAACCAAACAAAGTGTCAAAATGAACACCTCACTCAATAAAACTAAAAAGATTACGTTAACATTAGGAGACTAAGATGTATATTGCTACGATCCTTGTATCGTTTCTATTAACAGTGGCTGCTATTCCAGCCTTTATTCGATTTTACCATCGTGCTCATATTTCCGGGCAACAAATGCACGAAGATGTGAAACAACACAAAGCGAAAGCTGGCACTCCGACAATGGGTGGAGTTGTATTTCTCATTACAGCCGTTCTAGTTAGTTTTGTCGTTACCGTATTGACTGGAAATTTCACGCGCCCTGTTCAACTGATTCTATTTATCTTGATTCTTTATGGAATTGTTGGATTTTTGGATGACTTTTTAAAAGTTTTTCGTAAGATTAATGAAGGTCTCAATCCAAAGCAAAAATTGGCCCTTCAACTTGTTGGTGGAATCATCTTCTATATTTTTTCTGAACGCCACGGTGCAGGAAGCCTTTTGAATGTCTTTGGTTACGATCTTTACTTGGGCCATTTCTACATTCTCTTTGCTTTATTTTGGTTGGTTGGTTTTTCAAACGCGGTCAATTTGACAGACGGGATTGATGGATTAGCCAGCATCTCCGTTGCCATTAGCCTGAGTGCCTATTCCTTTATTGCCTATATGCAAGGAAAATGGGATATTCTCTTTGTCACCTTAAGTATGATTGGGGCCTTGCTTGGATTCTTTGTCTTCAACCACAAGCCAGCTAAAATCTTTATGGGAGATGTCGGTAGTCTAGCTCTTGGAGGGATGCTTGCAGCCTTGTCAATGGCTTTGCATGTCGAGTGGACGCTGCTCTTGATTGGTCTGGTCTATGTCATTGAAACAGGTTCAGTGATGCTACAAGTGACCTATTTCAAATGGACCAAGAAACGTTACGGGGAAGGACGTCGGATTTTCCGAATGACTCCTTTCCACCATCATTTAGAACTGGGTGGCCTTTCTGGCAATGGGCAAAACTGGTCAGAATGGAAAGTGGATGCCTTTATGTGGAGCATTGCCTTGGTGACAAGTGTCGTGACTCTAGTCCTTCTCTACCTATAAAACGACGGTGGGCTTGCCCATCGTTTTTTTGCTGACTCAGAGAGACTTCGCTGGTTAGGAAAAATGACCCATAAGAGAGGCAAGAAGACAGCTTTTCTGATATAATAATAGAGATCATGAAAGGAACTGAGAAAATGAAATTTACAGAGTTTAATTTTAAGCCCTATATTCAAGAGGCACTGAAAGAAATCAATTTTAGAGAAGCAACCGAAGTACAGGAAAAACTAATTCCGATTGTCCTAGCTGGAAATGATTTGGTAGGAGAGTCAAAGACAGGTTCTGGGAAAACCCATACTTTCCTCTTGCCGATTTTTCAAACCTTAAATGAAGACAGTGAGCAAGTAGAAGCGGTCATCACGGCTCCTAGTCGGGAGTTGGCGACGCAAATTTACCAAGCTGCTCGTCAAATCGCTAGTCATTCTGAAAAAGAGATTCGGATTGTAAATTATGTTGGAGGAACGGATAAAAGCCGTCAGATTGAAAAACTGCAGGTCAAACAACCACATATCGTGATTGGAACTCCAGGCCGGATTTATGATCTGGTTGCATCGGGTGATCTGGCTATTCATAAGGCCCATACTTTTGTGGTGGATGAGGCAGATATGACACTGGACATGGGATTCTTGTCTACTGTGGATAAGATTGCTTCAAGTCTTCCGCAACAACTGCAATTTTTAGTTTTTTCAGCCACCATTCCGCAAAAATTGCAGCCTTTCTTGAAAAAATATCTCTCAAACCCAGTCATGGAGCAAATTAAGACTAAGACGGTGATTTCAGATACCATCGATAATTGGCTGGTTTCCACCAAGGGTCGGGATAAAAATGAGCAAATTTACCAATTGACCAAGACCTTGCAACCTTATTTGGCCATGATTTTCGTTAATACCAAAACGAGAGCAGATGATCTCCATGCCTATTTGGTGGCTCAGGGATTGAAAGTGGCAAAGATTCACGGAGATATCCCACCACGTGAACGGAAACGGATCATGAATCAGGTTAAAAATCTTGATTTTGAGTATATTGTGGCCACAGATTTAGCGGCTCGTGGAATTGATATCGAAGGGGTGAGTCATGTCATCAACGATGCTATTCCACAAGATCTTTCTTTCTTTGTCCACCGTGTCGGTCGGACAGGGCGCAATGGTCTACCAGGTGTCGCTATTACTCTTTATCAACCGAGTGATGATTCAGATATCCGTGAACTAGAAAAAATGGGCATTCGTTTCGTACCGAAAGTGTTGAAAAATGGGGTTATTGAAGATACTTATGATCGGGATAGACGGGCCAATCGTGAGAAAAAGCAAGAGAAACTCGATATCGAAATGATTGGTCTGGTGAAGAAGAAAAAGAAAAAAATCAAACCAGGCTACAAGAAAAAAATCAAATGGGCAGTTGATGAAAAGAGGAGAAAAGCTAAGCGAGCTGAAAACCGTGCGCGTGGTCGGGCGGAACGAAAGGACAAACGTCAAACTTTCTAACCCCTTCTTTCACATGTTCAGAAGAAAACATAGATTTTCTTTATGAACTCCATAAAGAAAATCTATTAGGAACTTGTCTAAAATTATGATAGACTAAATTTGAGTAGTCTATCATTTTTCTATTTCTGTAGCAATTTTTGGAATTCCGATAGTGAATGTGATAGAATGTTTATGTTCGAGAAAGGAAGTAACAAAAATGTTTACAACTAATCTTTTAGCTGCCAACTGGTATGCTGACTTTTTAAAACACGTTCCAGATAGCAAGCTGTTTAGTTTGAGAGCCGTATTGGATGCATTTCCGGCAGTCATTGGGAAATTGCCTGTGACGATTTTATTAGCCCTAGGAGGCGCATTTTTTGGGATTATTTTTGCCATGATTTTTGCTCTGGTCAAAATTAATCGTGTACGAATTCTTTACCCGATTCAAGCTGTTTTTGTCAGTTTTTTACGTGGGACTCCTTTGTTGGTTCAGTTGATGTTGACCTATTATGGGATTCCTCTTATTTTAAAAGCGATCAATCAGTCCTATGGAACAGCTTTTAATATTAATGCCATTCCAGCTGAGTTATTTGCAATTGTGGCTCTTGCCTTTAATGAGGCGGCTTATGCGAGTGAGACCATCCGAGCAGCCATTTTATCAGTGGATCCTGGTGAAATTGAGGCAGCACGTAGTCTTGGGATGACCAACCGTCAAGTTTATCGCCGGATTATTATTCACAATGCAGCAGTCGTTGCAACTCCTACTTTAATCAACTCTCTCATTGGCTTGACCAAGGGGACCTCGCTCGCCTTTAGTGCCAGTGTGGTTGAAATTTTTGCTCAAGCACGGATTATTGGGGGGAGCGATTTGAAGTACTTTGAACGCTTTATCACGGTATCGATTGTTTACTGGATTGTGAACATTCTCATTGAAATACTAGGCCGTCACATTGAACGTCGACTGGATATTGAGACTCCCGTAGCAATTGATTTACCAGATCAGGAGGTCCGGATCTAATGATTTATATTTCAGAATTATCAAAGACATTTTCAGGTCAAAAGGTTTTAAATAATCTAAGTTTGGAAATTCAAAAAGGGGAAGTCGTGGCCCTAATCGGGTCTTCGGGAGCTGGTAAATCAACCTTCTTACGCAGTTTAAACTATTTGGAAGCACCAGATAGTGGTAGAATTAAGATTGATGATTTCGAAGTTGATTTTGAGCACATTACCCAAGATCAAATCTTAACCTTAAGAAGAAAATTGGCCATGGTGTTCCAACAGTTTAATTTGTTTGGTAGAAAAACAGCCCTTGAAAATGTTAAAGAAGGGCTCATTGTTGTGAAGGGCTTATCCGACCAAGAAGCAACGAAAATTGCTCGAGAAGAACTGGCAAAAGTCGGCTTATCGGATCGTGAAAATCACTATCCTCGTCACCTCTCAGGTGGACAAAAACAACGGGTGGCTTTGGCCCGTGCCTTGGCCATGAAACCAGAGGTTCTTTTGCTGGATGAACCGACTTCGGCCTTGGATCCAGAATTGGTTGGAGAAGTTGAAAAATCCATTGCCAATGCAGCAAAATCAGGACAAACCATGGTACTGGTCAGCCATGATATGTCTTTTGTAGCGCAAGTAGCAGATAAGGTCCTATTTTTGGATAAAGGACGGATTATTGAATCTGGAACACCAGAGGAAATCATGCAACATCCAAAAGAAGAACGGACAAAAGAATTCTTTGCTAGTTACAAACGGACCTATGTTTGATATAATAGAGGAGAGGTAAGACTCAGCTGGCGATGCTAGCTGGGTTTGTTTTCTGAAAATGTAAAAATATTTGGAGTCGTGATGTTAAATAAATTATTGTCCTTATATTTACAAAGTTTAGTGACGACAACGATTTTAGTTGGGATCGCTTCTTGTATTTGGATTGGCTACCGTGCCCTTAAGAAGAAAGATAAAACAGCCAAGCAACGACAAGCCCATTTGTATGATATCCTCTTAATTGATATCATGACGATTCCTATTTTAACCTTTGCGGTCATAGGGATTTTGTTTATCTTTCAAGCACGATAATTGCAAAAAGACCGTGTTAGAATTATAATGGTTACAACAAAACAGAAAGAGGTTGAGTATGTTTGATACAGTGATTATTGGAGCAGGTCCTGCAGGGATGACTGCTGCCCTTTATGCAGCACGAAGCAATTTAAAGGTCGCATTGATTGAGAGAGGAATTCCAGGCGGTCAAATGAACAATACGTCTGACATTGAAAACTATCCTGGCTATGCGAATATTAGTGGCCCAGACTTGGCTGAAAAAATGTTTGAGCCTTTAGAAAATCTTGGTGTGGAACATTTGTTTGGTCAGGTAGAGCGCATCGAAGACCTCGGAGCAACCAAAAAGATTGTCACAGATGATGGGGAATTTGAAGCTAAAACCGTGGTGATTGCAACAGGGTCTAACCACCGTCCATTGAATGTCCCTGGCGAAGAGGAGCTGAATAGTAGAGGGGTTTCCTACTGTGCTGTTTGTGATGGTGCTTTCTTTAGAGACGAGGATCTCTTGGTCGTTGGTGGTGGCGATTCTGCGGTAGAAGAAGCTGTCTTTTTGACTCAGTTTGCAAAAACAGTGACCATTGCCCATCGTCGTGATCAGTTGCGTGCCCAAAAAGTTCTTCAAGACCGTGCCTTTGCCAATGATAAAATTCACTTTGCTTGGAATACGGTTGTTGAAGAAATTAAGGGGGAACCAAAAGTAACGTCTGTCCTTTTAAAAGATGTGAAGACAGGAGAGGTTAGAGAGCAGGCCTTTGGTGGTGTCTTTATCTATGTCGGTTTAGATCCTGTCAGTGATTTTGCGACGGAACTTGGTATTTTAGATGAAAATGGCTGGGTGGTGACGGATGATCATATGAGAACCACAGTCCCAGGTGTTTTTGCAGTTGGCGATGTTCGTCAAAAAGATCTACGTCAAGTGACGACAGCCGTCGGAGACGGTGCGATTGCTGGCCAAGAAGTTTATAAATATATCACAGAAAACTTTTAATCCAAAAAAATCTGAGCTTCCTGTCTCAGATTTTTTTCATGCTTTCCTTTCAGTATTCAATAGAGCTGAAATGTGCTATAATGGTACTAATTTTATGGTAGGAATTCATAGAACAAATCTATAAAAAAGAGGTATTCATATGTATCCGGATGACAGTTTAACCTTGCATACTGATTTATACCAAATCAACATGATGCAAGTCTATTTTGATCAAGGTATCCACAATAAACATGCCGTATTTGAAGTCTATTTTCGTCAACAGCCTTTTAAAAACGGCTACGCAGTATTTGCTGGCTTAGAAAGAATTGTGAAATACTTGGAAAACTTGAGTTTTTCTGAGAGCGATATTGCCTATTTAGAGTCACTTGGTTATCATGGGGCCTTCTTGGAATATCTTCGTGATCTCAAGTTGGAATTGACGGTACGTTCTGCTCAAGAAGGAGATTTAGTCTTTGCCAATGAACCAATTGTTCAGGTAGAGGGTCCTCTGGCTCAGTGTCAATTGGTGGAAACAGCCCTTTTGAATATCGTCAACTTTCAAACCTTGATAGCAACAAAAGCTGCTCGTATTCGTTCAGTCATTGAAGATGAGCCTTTGATGGAATTTGGAACACGTCGTGCGCAAGAAATGGATGCTGCCATTTGGGGAACTCGTGCAGCAGTCATCGGAGGTGCCAATGGAACTAGTAATGTTCGTGCAGGAAAACTCTTTGGAATCCCAGTTTTAGGAACTCATGCCCATTCTCTTGTACAGGTTTATGGAAATGACTACCAGGCCTTTAAGGCTTATGCGGAAACCCATAAAGATTGTGTCTTCCTCGTCGATACCTATGATACTCTTCGTATTGGAGTCCCTGCAGCTATTCAGGTAGCGCGTGAAATGGGAGATAAAATCAATTTCCTAGGCGTCCGGATTGACTCAGGAGATATTGCTTATATTTCTAAAAAGGTTCGCCAGCAATTAGATGAGGCTGGTTTTACAAATGCTAAAATCTACGCTTCTAATGACTTGGATGAAAATACCATCCTCAACTTAAAAATGCAAAAAGCAAAAATTGATGTTTGGGGTGTAGGAACCAAGTTAATTACAGCTTACGATCAACCAGCGCTTGGAGCGGTATACAAAATTGTCTCTGTTGAAAACGAAGCAGGAGAGATGATCAATACCATCAAGCTTTCCAATAATGCGGAGAAAGTTTCTACTCCAGGTAAAAAGCAAGTCTGGCGGATTACCAGCCGTGAAAAAGGTAAATCAGAAGGGGACTACATCACTTATGATGGAGTAGATGTTTCACAACTGACTGAACTTAAAATGTTCCATCCGACTTATACCTACATCAATAAAACGGTCCAAAACTTTGAGGCCATTCCTCTTTTAGTGGATATTTTTAAAGAGGGTCAATTGGTTTATCAACTGCCAACATTATCAGAAATTCAAGAATATGCTCGTAAAAATTACGATCAATTATGGGATGAATACAAGCGCGTCCTCAATCCACAGCATTACCCAGTTGACTTGGCCAAAGATATTTGGCAGGATAAGATGGATCTGATCGAGGAAATGCGTAACAAGGCCAATGGAGAAGGAGAAGCAAAATGAGTTTGCAAGAAGAGATTATCCAACAATTGGGTGTCAAGTCTAGCATTGATCCTCAGGAAGAGATTCGCCGCTCGGTTGATTTCTTAAAAAGATATCTAAAAAAACATCCCTTCTTGAAAACATTTGTATTAGGGATCTCAGGAGGACAAGATTCGACTCTTGCTGGGCGATTAGCTCAATTAGCCATGGAAGAAATGCGCTCAGAGACAGGAGATGCCTCCTATCAATTTATTGCTGTTCGCCTTCCTTATGGGGTACAGACAGATGAAGAAGATGCTCAAAAAGCTTTGACCTTTATCCAGCCAGATGTCAGCCTAGTCGTTAACATCAAGGAATCAGTTGATGCCATGGAACGCGCTGTCGAAGCAACAGGAACGGATATCTCCGACTTCAACAAGGGCAATATCAAGGCTCGCAGTCGCATGATTGCTCAGTATGCTTTAGCAGGTGCGCGGAGTGGAGCCGTTATTGGGACGGACCATGCAGCGGAAAATATTACAGGTTTCTTCACAAAATTTGGAGATGGTGGTGCAGATATTTTACCCCTTTTCCGTTTGAACAAGCGCCAAGGAAAACAATTGCTTAAAGCCTTGGGAGCTGATCCTGCTCTCTATGAGAAAATCCCAACTGCAGATTTGGAAGAAGAAAAACCAGGAATAGCAGACGAAGTAGCGCTGGGTGTCACCTATAATGAAATCGATGATTACCTAGAAGGCAAACAAGTGAGCCCAGAAGCTCAAGCCACTATTGAAAAATGGTGGTACAAAGGCCAACACAAACGCCACCTGCCAATCACAGTATTTGATCATTTCTGGGAGTAAAAAGGTCCACTGGACCTTTTTAGCCCGAGTCTTAAAATAGGAAAACGAGACAGAAATCGGTAACTCGTAGAGTTCTATTTCGTAGTCTCACCATACAATATTGTGAAAAGCATCAAAAAGAAGGGCGATTTCATCCGTCCTTTTCTTCTAGATTAAAGTAACCAACTTGCAACGTTCAAGTTGCATGAAAAAATGAAGGGAGACAATCTATGAATCATCTTGGAAGTCTTGTCATAGAGACAGAGCATTTATACTTGAGGCCTTTCGTTTTGGAAGATGCACCAGCGATGTTTGAAAATTGGGCTTCGGATCCTGAAACCCTGAAATATGTCACTTGGGATGCCCATGCATCTACTGAGAGAACCAGAGAATCGATCAAAAGATGGATCGAACAGTATCGTAAACCAGATACTTATAAATGGGCGCTTTGTTTGAAAACATCACTGGATCAGGTAATTGGAGATATTAGTGTGGTTTCTCAAGACCAGGAAAGTCAATCATGCGAGCTAGGTTATATCCTTGGCAAGAAATTCTGGGGGCGGGGATTCATGACAGAAGCCGTCATAGCTGTTTTGGATTTCTTATTGAACAAAGTCGGATTTAAAGAAATCAAAGCCACTTATGTCAGTTTAAATCCTGCTTCAGGGAAAGTCATGGAAAAGGCAGGAATGCAGTATGTAGAAACCATCCCTCATGCCATTCAACGCAAAGGATATTGCGGGGATAAAATCATCTATTCTAAACAGAATCCCTCTCTATAGGGTGATTTTTACTTGAAGATTCTGCTCAAAGGATTATAATAGTAAATAATGAAAAAAGGAGATTGCTATGTCAGAATTAACGAAAGAATTTACAGACCAGCTCTATGCTAATTATGAAGCAAATGTGAAATATGCGGCTCTTGAAAATGCTGTTACCCACAATGGGATCCATGCATCGCTTGAAACGCGCAAGAGTGCAGTAGAAAATACACCAGTTTTTTCACTTGATTTGACCAAGGATAAGGTGACAAACCAAAAAGCATCTGGACGTTGTTGGATGTTTGCGGCTTTAAATACCTTCCGTCACAAGATGATTTCAAGCTTCCAATTGGAGGATTTTGAATTGTCTCAAGCACATACTTTCTTTTGGGATAAGTATGAAAAATCAAACTGGTTTTTGGAGCAAGTGATTGCTACAGCAGATCAAGAATTGACCAG
>CAUCUH010000038.1:0-13359 GCA_958445905.1 uncultured Streptococcus sp. | reverse complement strand
TAACTATGGCTTTACCTTGATTATGGCGACTGTTTCACAAGACTCACTTAGAAGTCTTCGAAATCAGTTGTTTGCTCGCATGCAAAAACTGCCCGTTCGTTACTTTGATACCCACCAACACGGGGACATCATGTCTATCTATACCAATGATATTGATGCTCTTCGCCAAGCGGTTGAACAATCCATTCCTCAACTCTTATCCTCAGCGATTACCATCCTTGGGGTAACGATTACCATGCTGACGGTTAGTCCACTCCTGTTCTTGATTGTTCTTTTCATGGTTATCGTCATGGTCTTTATCATCAAGGATGTTTCTGGTAAATCAGGTCGTTACTTTGGGGCCCAACAAAAGAACTTGGGGATTGAGAACGGCTTTATTGAAGAAATGATGTCTGGTCAAAAAGTGGTCAAGGCCTTTGTGCATGAAAGAGAAAGCATTGAGGATTTTGACCGGATCAATGATCAACTCTTTGAGTCTTCCTACCAGGCTAACCGCTATGCCAACGTCCTCATGCCGATTCTTGGGAACTTGGGAAATGTTTCCTTTGTTCTAACAGCCTTGATCGGGGGCCTCTTTGCGCTAAACGGCGTCGGTGGTTTAACCATTGGTGGTCTTATGGCCTTTCTGCAATTGAACCGTTCCTTCACAGGTCCCATTGCCCAGGTCTCTCAACAATTGAACTTTGTCCTTATGGCCTTGGCTGGTGGAGATCGTGTCTTTGATCTTTTGGATGAAGAAGAAGAAGTCGACCAAGGAAAAGTGACGCTGGTCAATTATGAACTGGTCGATGGAGAAATGGTCGAAACCGATCAGAAAACCAACAAATGGGCTTGGAAACACCCACGTCCAAATGGAGATTACCAGCTTGTCAAGATGGTCGGAAATGTGGTCTTTGATGATGTTGATTTCTCATATGATGGGAAGAAACAAATTCTTCATGGCATCAATTTGTACGCGGATAAGGGACAAAAAGTGGCCTTTGTCGGAGCGACTGGTGCAGGAAAGACAACCATCACCAACTTGATCAACCGCTTCTATGATATCCAGTCAGGAATGATCACCTATGATGGGATCGATATTAAATTGATCGAGAAAGATTCTCTTCGTCGTTCCCTCGGAATTGTTCTTCAAGATACCCACTTATTCACTGGTACGATTGCGGAAAACATCGCTTACGGCCGTGCTGATGCAACACGGGAAGAGATTCTTGAAGCGGCTAGGATTGCCAATGTGGATTCCTTTGTTAAGCACTTGGATCAGGGCTATGAGACAGTCTTGACAGATGATGGGGCTGGCCTATCAAATGGTCAACGACAATTGATCGCCATTGCCCGTGCAGCCCTTGCCAATGCGCCTGTCTTGATTCTGGACGAAGCGACGTCTTCCATTGACTCACGGACAGAGAAAATGGTGCAAGAAGGGATGGATCGCCTGATGGAAGGTCGGACTGTCTTTGTTATCGCCCACCGTCTATCGACGATTGTCAATTCCGATGTCATCATGGTGATGGACCACGGACGTATCATCGAACGAGGCAACCATGCTTCCTTGATGGCAGAACGTGGCACCTATTACCGCTTGTACACCGGTGGACTTGAAATTGATTAATAATAAAAAAGCTTGAGCGTTGGCTCAGGCTTTTTTGGCTTATGGATAATGACTTCTTAGAAACTTTCCTTAGGTGAGTACGGACGTCAGCGAACTTCGAAGAAGTTCCATGACTAATTATTGAGCCCCTTCGCTCTTTAATTTCTGGGCTCAGGCTAAAACAGTTTCCCAAACTGTTTTACTCTCAAAATTCCTGAGTGCCTGAAACGTTATTGTTTCAGGCACTTTTCTCACAGCGGAAAGTCTCGAAAATAAATATTCATTCATCAGAAAGCTTGAGTTCACGCTCAGGCTTTTGCTTATTTCTCAAGTAATTCTTGGATCAAGTCTTCCATGGCAGCTGGTTCTGTTTTGGAGGAGAAGCGTTGGGCGACTTGGCCTTGTCGATCGATGACAAATTTTGCGAAGTTCCATTCGATGCGTTTGCCCAGTGGCCCAGCTGCTTGGCTTTTGAGCCAGTCATAGAGAGGAAGGGCTTCTTTACCATTGACCTTGGCTTTAGCGAATCGTGGGAAGGTGGTCTGGTAGTTGAGGCTGCAGAAGCTATTGATTTCTTCTGCCGTTCCTGGTGCCTGCCCCATGAATTGGTTACAGGGGATGTCTAGGATTTCCAGCCCCTTTTCCTGGTAGCGCTGGTAGAGATCTTGCAGTCCTTGGTATTGCGGGGTCAAGCCACAGCCTGTTGCTGTATTGACCACGATGAGGACCTTACCTTGGTAGTGAGAAAGGGGAATCTCCTCCCCATTCTGGTTTTCTATAGAAAAATCATAAATGCTAGTCATAGGTGGTATCCTTTCTGTCTCTTCAACTTTTATTGTAGCACAAATCTTCTAAAATTGGGCCAAGAGGAGCATGACTTCTTGCTTTAGTCCCTCCTGTGAAAATGATATAATAAGAAGATAACAAGCTCTCAAGAAAATGCCAAAAGGAGAACGGATCGGATGAAATTACTCTATACGGATGTTCGGACCCCCTTGACCCAGATCCTGACACAAGAAGCCGTAGGGTTAGTAGAAGATGGCAAGCGTGTGTTTTACATTGCGCCCAACTCTCTTTCCTTTGAAAAAGAAGCCAAGGTCTTGTCCTATTTAGAAGGTCAGGCTTCTTTTGCCATTACCGTCACGCGCTTTGCGCAAATGGCCCGTTATTTCATCCTGAATCAGGTTTTTGAGGAGCAACCCTTGGATGACATCGGTCTAGGCATGCTATTTTTTAAAGCTCTTTCCCAGATGAAGGAGCAGGATCTCAAAGTTTACGGGGCCCTGCGCAAGGATCCTCAGTTTATTCAGCAACTGGTCCAGCTCTATCATGAATTGCAGACAGCCCAGATGGATTTTACCGATTTGGAGTTGCTCGAGGAAGCTGAAAAAAGAGAGGACCTCTTGGCGATTTTTGAAGCGGTCTCTGAGATGCTGGTCCAGCACCGGTATGAATCCCAGTCCAAGATTGCCTTTTTCCTCAATCAGGTCGAAGAAGGGCAGCTGGAAGAGCAATTACAGGATGTAGCGATCGTTGTCGATGGCTTCACGCGTTTTTCTGCGGAAGAAGAGGCATTGATTGGTCTCCTTCACAGAAAAGGAGTGGAGATTGTCATCGGAGTCTATGCCAGTGAAAAAGCCTATCGGGCAACCTTTAGAGAGGGAAATCTTTACCAAGCCAGTGTTGACTTTCTCCTCCAGCTGGCAAAGACTTTTGAGGTACAGCCTCAGTATTGTGGGCAAGCGATCGAAGACTCCTTTAGTCGTATTACCCGCATGCTAGAAGCGCGCTACGATTTTTCACAAGTGGAAAATGAGCTGGAGGACCAAGATCGAACAGCTGTCCAACTCTGGCAAACCAATACGCAAAAAGAAGAGTTGGAATTTGTTGCTAAATCCATCCGTCAGCGTCTTCATGATGGGGCCCGCTATCGGGATATTCGGGTCTTGTTAGGCGATGTAGAAGCTTATCAACTACAGCTCAAGACCATTTTTGACCAGTATCAGATTCCCTTTTACTTGGGACGAAGTGAAGCTATGGTCCATCATCCCTTGATTCAGGTCATTGAATCGCTAGGCCGGATCAAGCAGTTCAATTACCAGACAGAAGATGTCATCAACTTGTTAAAAACGGGTCTGTATAGTGATCTGACGCAAGCAGAAGTTGATGCTTTTGAGCAATACCTTGGCTTTGCGGAAGTAAAGGGTGCTACAAAATTTCACAAGCCTTTTACTAGCAATCGTCAGGGCAAGTTTAATTTGGAAAAGCTCAATACTCTCCGGGAACGCGTCGTCGAACCTCTAGCCCTCTTCTTTTCACAGCGCAAACAAAAGGTTACCCATCTCTTAACCGCCTTTACAGAGTTTCTGCAAGAGGCTCAACTTTCTCAGAATCTCCAAGCTTTGATCAAGGATCTAGCCTTGGAGGAGCAGGAGCGCTATGACCAGGTCTGGAAGGCCTTCCTTCATGTCTTAGAGGAGTTGAATGTGGTCTTTGAGGACCAAGAGCTGACCGTAGATGACTTTCTAGCTCTCCTCTTATCGGGGATGCAATTGTCTCAATACCGGACAATTCCTGCTACGGTCGATGTGGTGATGGTTCAGTCCTATGACTTGATTGAACCCTTGACAGCGCCGTATGTCTACGCGATCGGGCTGACCCAGGAGCGTTTTCCAAAGATTGCTCAGAACACCTCTCTACTCAGTGAAGAAGAGCGCCAGCAGCTGAATGAGGCCACCCAAGAAGGAGCAGAGCTCCAGGTGGTGACCAGCGAAAATCTCAAGAAGAATCGCTTTGTGGCGGTTTCTCTCCTCAATGCGGCCACCAACCAACTGGTCCTATCGGCCCCTAGCTTGGTCAATGAAATGGAAGATAGTGTCTCTCCTTATCTTGTAGAATTGGCCAAGGAACCTATTGCCATCGAGTGGACGACCAAACAAGCCCAAGCCTCGAGTGATGATATCGGGACCTACCGAGCCCTCTTAGCGCGCGTGATCGAACTCCATCAAGAAGAAATTACGAGTGAGTTGTCTCCTGAAGAAGCCAGTTTTTGGGGTGTGGCCGTACGGGTCTTGCGCAAGAAATTAGCCGCTGAAGGCATCCAGATTCCTCAGATTTCAACGGAATTAAAGAGCCGTCAGCTTCAGTCGGATACGCTTCAAGCGCTCTACCCTGAGGGCAAAGCCTTGACCTTATCTGCTTCTGCCTTGAATGAATACTACAAGCACCAGTATGCTTTTTATCTGCGCTATGTCTTGGGCTTACAAGAGGATGAAACGATCCGTCCAGACGCTCGCAGTCATGGGAATTTCCTGCACCGGATCTTTGAAAGAGTCTTAAAAGATAGCTCCGATCAAGCGTTTGATCAGCGTTTAAACGAGACGATTCGAGAAACCAGCCAAGAAGCGGAGTTCCAGCAATTGTATGGAGAAAATGGAGAGACCGAGTTTATTCGCAACTTGCTTCTTGATACCGCGAAAACAACAGGGCGTGTCCTCGCCCAGCAGAATGGCATCGAGACCATCGGTGAGGAGACCCTCTTTGGGGGAAGCCCCCACACCTCTTATCCATTGTCCGATGGCCGTCTCCTGCAGCTACGAGGCAAGGTGGATCGCATTGATCAATTGAGGGATCGGGGAGCCCTCGGAGTCGTGGACTACAAGTCCAGTCTGACGCAGTTCCACTATGACAAGTTCTTTAATGGACTAAATTCTCAATTGCCGACCTATCTTTCTGCGATTCAGGATTTGAAGGAATACCAAGAGGAGCAAGGGATTTTTGGAGCCATGTATTTGGAAATGGGAGATCCCATAGTGGATCTGAAAAAGACAAAGACGGTCGATGATGCTATCAACCAAACCATGAAAAGTCAACAGTACAAGGGGCTCTTTATGGCAGATCAGGCGCCTTATCTGGGCGAGGCCTATGATAAGAACAAGGCCATGATGCTGAGTAAGGAAGAGCTGGACTTGCTCCTCTTGTACAACGCTTATCTTTATAAAACAGCAGCAGAAGGGATTCTCAAGGGGCAATTTGCTATCAATCCCTATAGTGAAAATGGGCGCAATATCGCACCATTCGTGGAGCAGTTTAAATCCATCACAGGATTTGAAGCCGATCGTCACCTAGGTCAGGCACGGTTCTTGACCAAACTAGACCAAAAAGGCATACGCGGTGAAAAGGTGAAAGCCGCTTGGATCGAGAAGATGAAGGAGGTCTTGAACAAATGATCAAACAAGCATTTTTGACAAGAGAAGAAATCAAGGCCCTTCAGGCCCAAGAGGCAGCTTCTACCAAAGAGCAAAAGCGGACACCAGAACAGATCGATGCCATCTATAGTTCGGGGACCAATATCTTGGTGTCAGCCTCTGCTGGATCAGGAAAGACCTTTGTCATGGTGCAGCGGATACTGGATCAGATGCAGCGAGGCATCTCGATTAAGGAGCTCTTTATCTCGACCTTTACGGTCAAGGCAGCAGGAGAGCTCAAGGAGCGTTTAGAAAGTGAACTTGGAAAAGCCCTGCAAGCGAGCGATGACCCAGAGCTCAAGCAACACCTGGCCCGTCAAATCGCAGATGTCGCCACCAGCGATATCGGAACCATGGACTCTTTTACCCAAAAGGTCCTAACGCGTTATGGCTATTTGCTTGGGTTGGCGCCTCAGTTTCGCATTTTACAAAACACCAGTGAGCAACGCCTCTTACAAAATGAAGTTTTTCAAGCTGTTTTTGACCGCTATTACCAGAGGGAAAACCAAGAAGCCTTTGTGCAGATGGTCAAGAATTTCACGGGACAGCGCAAAAATTTGACCTTGTTTAAAGAACAGGTCTACCAGATCTATGACTTTCTTCAGTCGACCAGTGATCCGGAAAAATGGCTGGAGGAGCATTTCCTAAAAGGCTACGAGGAGACCGATTTTGAGCAGGTTGAAGGCGATCTGATGGAGAACATCCAGCAGGCCCTTTATGAAGCAGAAAGCTTTTTTGCCTTTCATTTGTCCAATGAGGGACAAGCATTTGGCAAGGCCAAATATTTGGAAGCTGTCGAAGAGGTGCTCGATCAGATTGGAAGCCTGACAGGTCGCACCAATAAAGAGCAAGTGACCTCTGTCCTAAAGGCAGTCGTTGCGATTAGTCGGGCTTCAAATGGGGGAGCCTTGACCAACAGAGCCCGAAAAGAAGAGCTAAAAGACCTAGTCACAGCCTATAACCAAGATAAAACCATACATATCAATCGCCTCAGAGACTTGGAAAATCAGCTCTATCAGCTGGAATTTCAACAAACCTTCCACCAAGAAGAAGGCCCCATGCTCTCCTTGTTGCGGGACTTTATCAGAGACTTTGCTCGCGCTTACTTGGAGCGAAAAATCCAAGAAAAAACTTATGAATTTGGGGATATCAGTCATTTTGCGATTCAAATTTTAGAGCAATTCCCAGAGGTGAGACAAGCCTTTCAAGAGCGTTATCATGAGGTCATGGTCGATGAGTACCAGGATACCAACCACACCCAAGAGCGGATGTTGGATTTGCTGTCAAATGGCCACAATCGCTTCATGGTGGGAGATATCAAGCAATCCATTTACCGCTTCCGTCAGGCAGATCCACAGATTTTCAATGATAAATTTAAAGCCTACCAAGAAGAAGGGGCGAAAGGGCGGTTGATCCTCCTCAAGGAAAATTTCCGGAGTCATGTGGAAGTATTGGACGCGACCAATGATGTCTTTCGCCATTTGATGGACGAAGAAGTGGGCGAGATTGACTACAATCAAACCCATTATCTGGTTGCAGGAAGCGACAAGCAGCGGATAGCCTTGCCACAACATCGGGCAGAATTTTTGCTCTATGATGGTAGCCAAGACCAGGAAGAAAAGGCCGAAGACGAGGAAACTACTTCTGGACTCGAGACGGTTTCCAAGGGAGAGATTCTCCTTGTCATCAAAGAAATTTTACGCCTCCATCGGGTGGAAAAAGTGCCTTTTAAAGAGATCACGCTCTTAACGGCGACTCGAACGCGAAATGATGCGATTCTGGAAGCCTTTGACCAGTACCATATTCCGATTGTGGCAGATAGCGGACAGGCGCATTATCTTGAGTCACTGGAAGTGATGGTCATGTTGGATACCTTGCGGACCATTAACAATCCCTTGCATGATTATCCCTTGGTTGCTCTCATGAAATCCCCCATGTTTGACTTTGATGAAGATGATTTGGCACGGATTTCCTTGCAGACCCTTCCAGAGCAAAAGCAAGTGGCCTTCTACCACAAGGTCCAGTTAGCCCTTGAAAAGACTGCAGAGCATGCAAAGCTGATCGATGCCAAGCTCTTTGCTAAAATTGAGAACTTCCTCAAGGTTTTATCCACTTGGCGGGCTGCTGCCAAGACCTCTTCGCTCTATGATTTGCTGTGGAAAATCTATGAGGATCGCTATTACTATGACTATGTCGGCGCCCTTCCAAATGGAGCCCAGCGCCAGGCCAATCTCTACGCTTTGACGCTTCGGGCCAATGATTATGAAAAAGCCAGCTTTAAGGGCTTGTCGCGCTTCATTGCCATGATCGACAAGGTGATCGAAAATGAACACGATTTGGCCAGCGTCCCTCTTGCAGCACCAAAAGATGCTGTTCAGCTCATGACCGTCCATAAGAGTAAGGGGCTGGAATTCAAGTACGTCTTTATTCTCAATATGGACAAGGCTTTTAACCGTAAGGATCAATCGGGGCCAATTATTCTCAGTCGTCAAAAAGGGATTGGCTTTAAATATGTTGCGAACCTGCCGGTTGAGACAGAGAATCCTGCTGCTCCAGAAACCATTCGCCTGCAGATCGAAACGCCTTGCTACCAACGCAATGTGGAAGAAACAAAATTGGCCACAATTTCTGAGCAGATGCGTCTTCTTTATGTCGCTATGACACGGGCCGAGCTCAAGCTCTATCTGGTCGGAAAAGGCCGTGAGGACAAACTGCGTGATGCCGATTGGGGGACCAGTCGCAATGGCAAGCTAGATCCAGAGAAGCGAAAAGAATGGACCTCTTATCAGGACTGGCTCTTTGCCATTCAAGATGTGTTTACCAAGAATACTCTGGCCTATGACACACGTTTTGTGACAGACGAAGACCTGACACCGGACCAACTGGAGCCACTAGAGAAGGAGAAGGATTCTCGGCTTGATCAGCTCAAGGATATCCGTCAGTCAGAGGATATTCGTCGGGCCTTGGATATCTTGGAAAATGTTGATCGCCTCAATCAGCTCTATGCTCCGGCCATTCATTTACCAAGTGTCCGTACCCCTAGTCAGATCAAGAAATTCTATGAGCCGGTCATGGATGCCAATGGCGTCCAGATCATGGATGCTAAGATTGTAACGCCTGACTTTGAGCTTCCTACTTTTGGGCAAGAAAAAGCTGTGACAGGAGCCCAAGTCGGTAGTGCTGTCCATGAACTCATGCAGCGCGTGCCTCTTGAAGAAGAAATCACGCTGGATACACTGCATCAAGCTTTAGAGCAAGTTCAAGCAGAGCCAGCGGTCAAAGCCCGCATCAAGCTAGAGACCATCCTTGCTTTCTATGAGACGCCTTTGGGGACCTTGCTTCAAAAAGAAGCCTCTCGAGTCCGTCGCGAAGCTCCCTTTGCCATGCTGAAGAAAGATCCAGCAAGTGGAGAGGACTTCGTCGTGCGGGGGATCTTGGATGGTTACTTGGTGCTAGAAGACCGGATCCTACTTTTTGATTACAAGACGGATCACTACAAGGTTCCTAGTCAATTGGTCGAACGCTACCGGGATCAGCTCGATCTCTATGCAGAAGCTCTTCGTCGTTCTTATGGCCAAGAACAAGTAGAAAAATACCTCGTGCTTCTAGGTAGCCCCCATCTAGAAGTGGTGAAAGTGGAGTAAATCATGGCAATTGCACAGAAAAACATCGAACGGATCCAAAGAATGGAAGGTTATTTGAACGACTATGCCAAAACTTTGGAAGAAACTAAAAAAGCAGTGGATCAGCTAAGAGAGCATCAAGAAAGCTATATCCAACTGCGCGATTATTATAGTAGTCAGGCCTATTTTGATGATTTGGACTTGTCTAATCAAGCTGACTTTCCTGCAGATCTACCTTGTGGTGTCTTGTCCGAAGATGCCGTCTATGATTTGTTAGACGAGCATTTTCAGATGGGGGTCGAACTCTTGGAGATCGCAACGAAAATGATCAAAGAACGGTGAAATCTTTATTTATATTTTATCTTTCCTTAGGTGACAGCGGACGCTAGCGAACTTCTACGAAGTTCCATAGCTAATTATTGAGCCCCTTCGCTCTTGAAATTCTTAGCTCAGGCTAAAACAGTTCCCCGAACTGTTTTACTCTCAATAATTCCGAGTACCTGAAACAGCTCCTGTTTCAGGTACTTTTGTCACTGCGGAAAGAAAAATATATAAATGATGACATAGTGAATTGTAGGATTACTTGACTAATTCATTGGATATTTCGACTGACTTATTAAAATGTAAAAGCAACTAACAACCACACAAAAAAAGCTCCGGTTTCCCGGAGCTTTTTGAATGATTAGTGTGAGACACGGCGACGTGCTGCTTTTTTGCGGTTTTCTTCGATGAAAGCTGCTTTTTGTTCTTCTGGTTCGATTACTTTCTTCTTGAATGTGTAAACTGCACCTGCAACAGCAGCAACTGTACCAGCAACACCAGTAACAAAACCTTTACCAAATCCTTTAGCCATGAGAATTTCTCCTTTTCTGAACTTTAAATATTTATGTTATAATATATGGTAACGAAAAAACGTGAATTTTGCAAGGAAAAACGATGAAAACCAAGATAATTGTGATTGTGGGACCGACTGCTGTTGGAAAAACAGCTCTTGCGATCGATTTAGCGCAAGCCCTCAATGGTGAAATTATCAGTGGCGATAGTCAACAAGTCTATCGTAAGCTAGATATAGGAACAGCTAAGGCGACACCAGAAGAGCAAGCTGCAGCTCCCCATCATTTGATCGATGTGCGGGAGGTGACCGAGTCTTACTCAGCTTTTGATTTTGTAAGAGAAGCTAAGACTGCGATTGAAGAGATCACAGCTCGAGGCAAGCTTCCTATCATTGCAGGTGGGACGGGCCTTTACATCCAAAGTTTGCTCGAAGGTTATCATCTAGGTGGTGAAGTTCCTCATGAAGAGATTCTGGCCTATCGCGCTCAATTGGATTTGTTGTCGGATGAAGACTTGTACCAAAGGGTAGCGGAGCAAGGACTTGTGATTCCTCAGATCAATCGCCGTCGGGCCATGCGGGCTCTTGAAATTGGGCATTTTGGGCAGGACCTCGCAAACGAAGAGACCGATTATGAACCCTATCTCATCTGTCTAGATGATGATCGATCCTTGATCTATGAGCGCATCAATCGCCGAGTAGATCGCATGCTAGAGGAAGGCTTGCTGGATGAAGCTCGGTGGCTCTATGATGACCATCTGGAGGTTCAGGCAGCTAAAGGGATTGGTTACAAGGAACTCTTTCCTTACTTTAAGGGAGAGCAGAGCCTTGAGGAAGCCAGTGAGATCCTCAAGCGCAATACGCGGCGCTTTGCCAAACGGCAGTTGACCTGGTTTCGAAATCGGATGGAAGTAAAATTTTACGCCATTTCTGCCCCCCACTTCAAGGAGCAGGTTCTTGCAGATGTAAAGGAGTTTTTACAGCATGATTGAAACAGAAAAAAAACAAGAACGCATCCTTTTGGTCGGTGTGGAACTTCAAGGTATGGACAATTTTGACATGTCTATGGAGGAGTTGGCGAGCCTGGCTAAAACAGCTGGTGGAGATGTACGGGGCTCTTATACACAAAAGCGGGAGAAATACGATACCAAGACCTTTGTCGGCTCAGGAAAACTAGAAGAAATCGCTCAAATGGTCGAAGCAGATGAGATTACGACCGTGGTGGTCAATAACCGCCTGACCCCCCGTCAAAATGTCAACTTAGAAGAAATCCTTGGGGTTAAGGTCATTGACCGGATGCAGTTGATTTTAGATATCTTTGCCATGCGGGCTAGGAGTCATGAAGGCAAGTTGCAGGTGCACTTGGCCCAGCTCAAATACCTCTTGCCACGCCTTGTCGGTCAAGGAATCATGCTCAGCCGTCAGGCTGGGGGAATTGGTTCTCGTGGACCAGGGGAAAGTCAGTTGGAGTTGAACCGCCGGAGCGTTCGCAATCAAATCACCGATATCGAGCGTCAGCTCAAGGCAGTTGAAAAGAACCGGGAAACCCTTCGTGAAAAACGCTTGGAATCACCTGTCTTTAAGATTGGTTTGATCGGCTATACCAATGCAGGAAAGTCGACCATTATGAATCAGTTGACCAGTAAGAGCCAGTATGAAGCCGATGAACTCTTTGCGACTTTGGACGCCACAACCAAGAGCATCCATCTAACAGGCAATCTGCAAGTAACGCTGACCGATACGGTTGGCTTTATCCAAGATCTGCCAACAGAGTTGGTATCAAGCTTTAAGTCGACCTTGGAAGAAAGTAAGAATGTAGACCTTCTGGTCCATGTCATCGATGCTTCTGATCCCAATCATGAAGAGCATGAAAAGACAGTGCTCTCTATCATGAAAGACTTAGATATGCTAGAGATTCCTCGCTTAACCCTCTACAACAAAGCGGATAAAGTAGCGGACTTTACCCCAACCCAGACACCTTACCGCCTAGTCTCAGCTCGCTCTGAAACAGCCCGTGACGATCTGCAGGCTTTGTTCCTAGAAAAACTGAGAGAACTCTTTGTTCCCTTTACCATTCGCGTTCCCTTTTCAAAAGCCTATCGGACCCATGACCTAGAGACGGTCGCGATCATTGATCAGCGAGAATTTGAAGAAGACGTCGAGGTCATTCAAGGCTATATCGCAGAGAAAAATAAGTGGAAGTTGGAAGAATTTTATGACGGATTACGTTGATTTAGCAATAAAATATGGGGGCTATACCAGTCTCGATCGGGTCTATCTGAACAATCTATTAAGCACCATCCCTGAGGACTTGCGACTCCGGATGATTACGCCTCCACCAAGTGTGATCAACGCTTATTTCGCTGAGCTCTACCAAAAGAAGAGCCCAAAAGTGGCTATGGATTATTTCTTAGACTTAAGCCGGGCATTTGACCTGTTCACCGTTGAGCAAAGCTTTGATGAACGCAAGCCCTTTATCCGCCTCAACTTATCAGGTAAGTCTTATGGATTGGCTTACGTAAATGAAGAGCTAGCCTGTGTCTTTGCTGAACATCCAGCAGAGGATATCACCTCTTCGATTTTATTCGAAATTGCAGAGATCTTTCCGCATTGTTTGGTCTTCGAAAAAGATGGTAAGATCTGCTTGCAAGAGGCTGAACCAGAAGTGGTCACTAAAACAGAAGCCCTCTCAGCCCTGACTGACTTGATGACCTTGGAAGATGGACGCTTGAAACTGTCAGGATATAACCAAGAAGAGCTCCTCGAGTTAGCGCAAGCCTACCCTGGCGACCTTTCTTTCCGTTCAGAGAACCGGACGGCCATGATTTATATAGATAGAAAGTAGACAATGGACATTCAATTTTTAGGAACGGGAGCTGGGCAACCCTCAAAAGCCCGTAATGTATCGAGCCTAGCGCTCAAATTGCTGGACGAGATCAATGAAGTCTGGCTCTTTGATTGTGGCGAAGCGACACAGAATCAAATTTTAGAAACGACCATTCGTCCGCGAAAGGTTAGCAAGATCTTTATCACTCATTTACACGGAGACCATATTTTTGGTTTGCCAGG
>CAUCUH010000037.1:0-13657 GCA_958445905.1 uncultured Streptococcus sp. | reverse complement strand
CTATGCTCCCCGTGACCACCAATATATCTACATGAGCGCCACAGCCAAGGGCGATCCAGACCAGCTAGAGGAAAATACTCTTCGTGTTACGGTTGATGGAGTTTCTTTGGACAATATCCAACATTTTTATATGCAAGTGGATAAGCGGGACAAGGTTGAATTGCTCCGCAAACTCGCCTACGTCGAAGATTTTCGTGGTCTGGCTTTTTTCAATAGCCTGTCTGATCTGGGTAGTGCTGAAGAAAAACTACAATACCGTGGTGTTGAGGCCGTATCGCTCGCAAGCGATGTCAATGTCAAATACCGCAAGGTCATTCTGGAACGCTTCAAAGACCATCAGCTGACCCTCTTGCTGGCCACCGATTTAGTCGCTCGTGGAATCGACATTGAACATCTTGAGTGTGTGATTAACTACGATATTCCTCGTGATGTGGAGACCTATACCCACCGTGCCGGTCGAACAGGACGAATGGGGCGTGATGGCTATGTAATCACCTTTATCACCCACCCAGAAGAACTCAAATCCTTAAAAAAATACGCTTCTGTACGTGAACTGGTTTTAAAAAATTCCGAACTCTTTTTAAATGAATAAGAAAATCCTCTGCTAGTGAATGAACTGCAGAGGATTTTTACGTTAATTTCCATTGTAATAAATGCGATGACTTTCAAGTTGATAATCCAACAATTCATCCACCGTTACAAAGGTATAGCCTTGTGATTTGAGGTAGTCAAGGACGGTCGGTAGAGCATCAATCGTGGTTTGATGGATATCATGCATGAGGATAATCGAACCCGGTTTGACTTCTTTTTTCACTTCATTGAGAATAGCCGTCGTATTATGCGTCTTCCAATCTAGGCTATCCACATCCCACATGATGAAGGATTGGTCGACACCGTATTGGATGGCACTATTGATGGCTCCATACGGAGGACGGGTAATCTTGGTCTGCACACCTGTCGCTTTTTGAATAGCTTCTTGGGTATCCAAGATCTCTTTTTTAGCATTATCCAAGCTCAATTTTGGCAACTGAGGATGATCCCAGGTATGGTTCCCGATTTGATGACCTTCTTTGCGGACTTGCTTAGCAATATCCGGATTCGCGCTGACATTTTTTCCAACCATAAAGAAGGTAGCTTTAGCATTGTATTTCTTTAAGATGGCCAGCGCCTGAGGAGTCGTGGTTGGATCTGGTCCATCATCAAAAGTCAGAGCAATCATCTTACGGTGGCGTTCTTCTATATAGGATTCGTAAGAAGCTAGATCATCAGGAAGCAAGCGCTCTGAATCGATCACATCATAGAATTTAGACAAGGGAACAGTGAAGGTATCATCTCCCTTAACCTTGGTTGGAAATGGAATGGTGAAATTTCCTTTTTCATATTGGAATTCCCATTGGCTCAAATCCAACTCTGAGAAGTGGGCAACCATTTGATCAATGCTTTCCTCGTCCAGCTGACGAAAGGCTAGATTTCCCCGTAATTCCTCCAAAAAGATCTGCTTGGCTCCATCTGGATCCGCAAAAACTTGGCTCAGGGTCAGAGGATTGTTCTCATCATCCAAGTAAAAGAGGGGCAACTTCACCGTCTCATCTTTGATGAATTTCCCTTTTTTGTACTGGTATTCAGCCCGTTTGATTTGGATAGGGTGATAACCAACAAAAGGCGCTTCTGCTTCTTCACTATGGTAGAAGGTCAAATGCTTTGGTTCTTTGGTTTTTTCATCGGATCCTAGACGCTGAAGGTCTTCTTGGATCTTCTCTTTAATAATCTCAACAGGCTGTCCATCCTTAGTAGGATAATAAGCTGTCACATAAGAAGTTCCTAAAATCCCTTCCTGAACTTGAACATCTTTCCCTTTTTCAGAGCTTTTCTCTAATTGGGTAACCTTAGCAAACTGATCCTGATAGGCTTTTTGTTCACGAACCCTTTGAATCTTTTGATAGCCGATATACAAAAGACTCAATAAAAGGAGATTTGTAATGATTAATAAAATAGTTTTCGTGTGTTTGAATCTCATAACTTTATTATAGCAAATTTCTCTCGAAAAAACATTCCTTTTTTGTAAATGGTTTCATAAAAAAGAGGGCGACTGTCGTAGCCGACAGCGGCCCTTATTGTTAATCCCTCTTATTTTTCGCGAATGACTTCTACTTTATACCCATCCGGATCTACAACGAAATAGTAATTCGGTTGCGTCCCTGGAAGACCTTTTGGTTCTGTCACTTCATAGCCTTTAGCCTTGTGTTCCGCATTCAAACCTTCTAGATCAGGAGAACTCAAGGCAACGTGAGCATAGCCATCTCCGATGACATATGGACCATGATCATAATTGTAAGTCAATTCCAGCTCATAGTCATCTCCAGGCAAGGCCAAATAAACAATCGTGAACTTGTAGTCTGGGAAATCTTTCCGACGTTTTTCTTCAAAACCAAAAGCATCTTGGTAAAAAGCGATTGATTTTTCTAAGTTTTCCACACGAAGGCAAGTGTGCAACATTTTTGAACTCATAGGTTTTCCTCTTTTCTATCTTTTAAAGATTATGAACGATTTTTTTTACGACTTTCCGTCTTAATGGATAATTTCACTTCAAAGATAGTCCCTTTTGGTTTATTATCTTTGACTTGAATAGTCCCTTTAAAGGCTTCTACGATCTGCTTAGCGAGGGATAATCCCAAGCCAAATCCACCTTTTTGACGGGTTCTGGCCTTGTCGACCCGGTAAAAACGATCAAAGATCCGTTTCTTATCCTCATCTCGAATCCCTGGACCATTATCCAGCACTCTCAAAAGAAGATTTTTATCCTTCAATTGAACTTCAAACTGGATCTCACCATCTTCATCGGTATACTTCAAGGCATTGTCATAGAGAATGGTCATCAATTGCTTGAGGAGCGTTCTATCAGAACAAATGACTTTGTCCACCTGATTGTCTCCTCGGAAGATTTTGCCATTTTCTTCTGCAATGATCTCAAAATTCGAGAAGGTCTGATCGAAAAAGCTTGGTTCGATATCTTCCATCTCTGGCTTCAAGCCGTCATCTCTTCGGGCAATATTGAGAAGGTTGGTAGTCAAAAGCTTCATATTTCGAACTTCATCCAAGCTGGATGCAATATTCTCACTCGATTCCATAATGGTCGCTTCAGGCTTTCTAAAAAGCGTTTCGAGGCGATTTTGCAGAACTGCTAAAGGCGTCCGCAACTCATGGGAAGCATTTTCCACGAAAGCCTTTTGCTTTTGCATACTCTCAAGAAGGGGCTTGACGCTGAGACGTGCTAAGAAGAGGCTAGCGAATAAGGAGATTCCCCAGAAGCAGATCATGATGAGGGCGATTTGACTTTCGTGCTCTTCACTGGTCTGCTCTAGTTGACTGATATTGGTCATGACAACCGCATACTTGATGTCACTATCACTTTCATCATCAGATAAACTCAACTCTGCCATATAGGCCCGGTAACTTTCTTTTTTCCCATAGCTATTTGTAATTTGAAGCTGGGAAACCTTGTTGAGGAGCTTCCGACCAAACGTCACCGTTTTGAAGTTTAAAAACCCATTACCGGTTGTCAAGTTTTCATATTTTTTATTAAGCAAAACAACAGTGGTATTGGATGTGACATCCCCTTTAGGTTCTGATTTATCATGATCTGGGATCATCATCTCATGATCATTATCATCTCCTTTGGTATTTGACTGTCGCTGGTCTCGATAAGCAATCGCTACAAGCGAGTATGGATCCTGACTGAGAGTCTTGAGGTTCTCATCAACAGTTGTATAAAGACTCGAGCGCATGACCTGAATGATAATCAAGGTCATGGCTGAGAATATCAAAGTAAAGAGCCCAAAATATCGGATGAAGTAGGAAAAATCATCTTCTCCGACGGTTTTCTTAATTCTGGTTAGCATCTTTTAAGATATACCCCACACTGCGCAATGTTTGCAAGCTCTCAACGAAATCGGTACCTTTTAATTTTTTACGGATTTTTGAAACATAGACCTCAACAACAGAGATGGTCGTATCACTGTCAAAGCCCCAAAGGCGATCGAAAATCTGTGTTTTTGGAAGGATGACATTTTGGTTTTGAAGGAAGTAGACCAGAAGATCAAATTCCTTCCCAAGAAGTTCCACTTCTTTCCCATCCACATAAGTCGAATTGGTAGATAAGTTGACCTTCAAATTGCCATAATTAAGGGTGTTTTCATTGACCTTTCCTGAGCGCTTCAAGAGGGCTTGAATCCGCATCTTAAGCTCTTCTAGGTAGAAAGGCTTGGTGAGGTAATCGTCTGCCCCCAGCTCAAAGCCGTGTCCCTTGTCATCCAGACTTTCTTTGGCTGTCATGATCAGAACAGGGGTTGTCACGCCTTTTTCACGCAATTCTTTCAAGACATGGAAACCGTCTTTTTCAGGAAGCATGAGGTCCAGCAAAATCAAATCATAGATCCCGCTTTCTGCTTCGTAAAGACCTTCTTCTCCGTCAAAGACCTGCATGACATCCGCAAAATCATCTAAAAAATCAAATACTGAATTTGACAAACCAAGGTCATCTTCGACCAATAGAATTTTAATCATTGTCGTATCCTCTTCTCTTTCGTGAGTGAGTCTTTCTAATCTATTCTTAACCATTATAACACGACTTCCCTTCATTTCCTATAGTTTAGAACTTGGTTTTATGATCAAATTCAGCCTGCCTGAGGAAGGCTAATCCTATGAGTTTGTCGTGTTTTCTTTGTTACTTTGACTATCACTCGTCTTATTTTTATTTTTTGAATTCTTCTTATTGGACTTTTTAGAGGAACCCTGGTTCCCTTCTTGTCCGCCAGATTGGTTCATGCCATTATCTGGACCATTCCCTTGTGGGCCACCATTGCCTTCTTGTGGCATTTGACCCGGACCGCCACCTTGTGGGCCGCCTTGTCCTTGACCACCACCTTGAGGACCACCGCTTTGAGGACCGCCATCCTGTGGGCCACCATTTTGCTGGTTTCCTTGTGAAAAATGGCTATTTTGACTATTTTGTTGCTGATTGGATCCTTGGTTCTGACCCGTTTGGACCGGTTGAGAAAATTGTTGGTTATTGGAGGATTGAGAGGCGATGACTCCGACACCAAAGCCACTTCCAGCACCGACCAACAATCCACCAACTGCTGCCATGCCAATCCACCACTTAGGACTTCGTTTTAGGACAACCATTTTTTCTTTGGATTCTTGCGTTTCTACTACTTGTTTTGTTTCTTTTTGATTCATCTTTTTACCTTTTATCTTTTTGTACAAGTACTTGTCTTTTAAAATTTAAAGGGAGCTCGATCCTTTAGTAAGGCGATTATACTTCAGGAGTCTTAAGCCTGCCTAAATTTTTACTTAAAAAATCCTAAAACATCCGTGAGGGATTGACAGGTTGAGCCCCTTATTGTAGAATAGTTACCATAAAATAAATACGAGGTTAACTGTTATGAAAAAAATCTTTCCCTTAGTTCTCATCTCCATTGGAGTAGCCATGATCTCCGTCCTATCTCAATTCACCATTCCATTTGGTCCAATTCCTTTGACCCTACAGACACTCATGATCGGGATCATCGGGACCATCTATAAACCCAGCCATGCCTTTGTCACAGTCTGCCTCTACCTGCTTTTAGGCTTCTTAGGCTTTCCAGTATTTGCAGGCGGTGCTGGTGGCGCTTCGCATTTCCTTGGTCCTACTGCTGGTTTCCTCCTCTTCTTCCCATTCCGAGCATGGATCACGTCTCTATTTACCAATGCTAAATCCAGCATTTTCACTATCTTTTTGGCCAATCTCCTCAGTAGTGCTCTCCTCTTTGTGTCAGGAGCTATCGGCTTTATGCTGGTCACGCATACTGATCTCCAAAAAGCATTTACTTTGGTCGTTGCTCCCTTTATCCTTGCTGACCTCATCAAACTGATCATTATCACTATCACTAGCAAGGCGATTTTTGCTAGCCTCAAACACCACTGGTACTTCAAATAAGATACAAATTCCACTAAAAAATCGATACAGAAATTTCTGTATCGATTTTTTTAAATCTATTTTGTCGCAAGGATAGCAGCTTCTACTGCTGCTTTTTCCCGTTGGATTAAATCCACACGCGCTGCGATTTCCTTGATTCCCATGCTGATGTTTCGGCTGATAGCCATATCAGACAATTGTGGTTCAAAGAAGGCTTTGAATTCTGCTAAGCGCTCTGCTGTTTTGAAGGTATTGGCTGGGTAGATGACAAACTTGTCAAAGCTCATGTCTCCGCCAAGAGCTGCTTTGACCCATTCCCAATTTTCACGCGCCCAAGTCCAGGCAGATTCTTGAGTGAACTCATGGTGTAAGAAGGTGAAATACCAACTCATTGCCAAGTCTTGTGGTTTCACAACATCCTTGTTCTTCCACTCTGTCAAAATCTTTTCAACTGTGTCTGCATCGGTTGTATAAGCCAGAGCTGTAGACAATTGACGCTTGAAGTTGCCATCTGTCGCTTGAGCATAAGTGTTCAAGTACAAATCAGTCAATTCTTTGCTTTCATGGTGTTTGATTTGGTTAATCAAGATTTGCAAACGAATAGCGGCTGGAAGCTTGCTGATATCCTCTGCATGGGCTACATAGATTTCACTTGCTTTGGCGCTTGCTTTGGCATCGTCTCCCTTGATCATATTTGAAATAACCAATTGACGAACCATTTCATCTTCATCGGCTTCTCCGGCTTTTGGTTCAAAACCAAGGCGTTCAAAGTTGAATTGGTTGAAGGTTACGAGCAATTTCTTATAAGCTGCTTCTACTTCAGTTCCTTCATCCACAAAGAGGCTGAGACCTTGAAGGATTGATGAAACTGCTGATACAACCAAATAAGACGTTTCTTGGGTCAATTTCTCGATGACTGGCAAGAGACTTGCATAAGAGATGACACCACTTTCTGCCAAGAGACGACGTTCTTGAAGGATTTGTTGCTTGCTCAAGTTATCCAAGGAAGCCATGTTGTCTACAATCGCATCCAAGAGCTCTCCTTGGTAATCTGTAATGTAGTGGGCTGTATTTTCCGTATTGAAACGAAGCGGTTCACTATTTTCAGTAGCAAGGGCAGCATAACCTGGGATTTCAAGCGTTTCTGTTTCAAGTGTGTCTGGAATACCAGACCAGTTGCTGTTCAATGGCACAACCCATTGGCGGCCTTGGTCTTCATGTTCCCCAATGAAGAATTGTTTTTGAGTGATCTTCAAGGTATCATTTTCCACCACTGCTGTAAGGACTGGATAACCAGGTTGTTCCAACCAAGAATCCATGAAGGCTGCTACATCACGGCCAGATGCATCACCTAGAGCATTCCAAAGGTCACGACCGATGGTATTGCCGTATTGGTGCTTTTCAAAGTAAGCTTTGAGTCCTTTACGGAAAGCATCATCCCCTAACCAGCGACGAAGCATATGCATGAGACGGCTACCTTTCGCGTAGACGATGGCTGGGTCGAAAAGAGTATTGATTTCATCAGGGTGTTTGACTTCCACATGGACAGATTGAACCCCATCGGTTGCATCGCGTTTCAAAGCCAATGGAACACCAGTTGTTTGGAAGTCTTCAAAGATATTCCAGCTTGGTTCAATGGCATTGACAGATACATATTCCATCATGTTGGCAAAACTTTCGTTCAACCAGAGGTCATCCCACCACTTCATGGTTACCAGGTTACCAAACCATTGGTGAGCCAATTCGTGAGCAACTACAAGAGCGACTTGTTGACGGCTAACTGCAGTTGAGTTTTCATCTACGAGGAGATAGACTTCACGGTAAGTCACCAAGCCCCAGTTTTCCATGGCTCCAGCTGAGAAGTCAGGAAGCGCTACATGAAGGGATTGAGGAATTGGATACTTCACACCATAATAGTCTTCATAAAATTCGATGACTCGTACAGCGACATCAAGAGAAAATTCTAAGTTTTTCAACGGATGGGCCTTGGTTGAATAGATACCTACGAGAGTGCCATTTTTTGTTTTGGCCGTGATCCCTTGAAGATCTCCAGCAGCAAAGGCAAGGAGGTAAGAAGACATCCGTGGAGTCGTAGCAAATTTCCAAATACCTGTTTCTTTACGGTTTTCCACATCAATTTCAGGCATGTTTGATAGGGCAATTTCACCTTCTTCTTGGTCAAATTTCAAAGAAAGATCAAATGTTGCTTTAGCTTCTGGCTCATCCACACTTGGGAAGGCTTCACGCGCAAAATGGCTCTCAAACTGAGTAGAGAGGACTTCCTTCTTCACACCATCAATACTGTAGTAAGATGGGTAAATCCCTGTCATATTGTCTGTGATCTTACCAGAATAGGTCAGGGTAACTGTCACTTGACCTGTGCCTTCCAATTCAACATAAACCGCTTCATTGGCATCATCAACCGTAAATGGACGAGCTTGACCTGCTACTTCTACTGTTTCGATGGTCAAATCCTTTTGGTGAAGCGAGATCTTGTCCTCCTTGGCTTGACCTGTAATCACCACACGACCGCTAAAGGTCTTGGTTTTACGACTTAAATCCAAAAATACTTCATAATGTTCTGGAACGAATGTTTCTACAAAATGTGCAACTGCTTGCATAATTTCCTCCTTTAAATGTTTCACGCTTTTCCAATCAAAAGCCCTAATAAAACTATTTTATCACAAAGTTGGGATAAAAGAAAAGACAAGCATGACAATGCCTGTCTGATATCGAAAAGACTCCATGATCTTACATTTCGATAATTTTACCTGTTTCAAAGTAAACTACCCATTCACAGATATTTTTTGCATAATCTCCGATGCGTTCCAAGAAGTTGATCACTTGGAAATAATCACGACCCGTCACGATGGACTCTGGATTTTTCCGAATTTCTTCTGTTGCTAATTCTTGGATACTATCAAAATAATGGTTGATGACTTCATCTCGTGAAGCAACTTCATAGGCCAAATCCACATCGCCTTTGAGGTAAACATCTAGTGTCGCTTCGACAAAATCTTTGACTTCACGGCCCATCTTGCTGATTTCTTCCTCAACAGATTGGATACGGACTTCCCCTTTCATGCGAATCGTTGCCTTGGCAATCGATACTGCGTGGTCCCCCATCCGCTCCAAGTCAGAAACTGCTTTTAAGACGGTCATCACGACACGAAGGTCTTGTGAAACCGGCTGTTGAAGGGCGATAATCTCAAAAGACTTGCGCTCTAGCTTCACTTCGTATTCGTTGATCTCCGCATCATCTTCGATAACCTGACGGGCCAATTCACGGTCATGGGTCACGAAAGCACGAACCGTACGGTTGATCTGACTCAACACTTCATTTCCCATTGCATAAAACTGGTTATGCAACTTTTCTAAATCTTCTTCAAATTGAACTCGTAACATTTTATTTTCTTCCTATCCAAATTTACCAGAGACATAGTCTTCTGTTTCTTTCTTAGCTGGGTTCAAGAACATTTCATTGGTGTCATTGTACTCGATCAAATCGCCATCCAAGAAAAAGGCAGTTTTATCGGAAATCCGACTCGCTTGTTGCATGGAGCGCGTCACCAAGAGCATGGTGTAACGGTCTTTTAGTCCATACAAGGTTTCTTCAATCTTCCCAGCTGAAATCGGGTCTAGCGCTGAAGTAGGCTCATCCAAAAGAATAATCTTTGGACTGGTCGCAAGAACCCGCGCCACACAGACCCGCTGCTGCTGACCACCGGAAAGCCCGATAGCTGAATCATGCAAGCGATCCTTGACTTCATCCCAGATGGACGCGCGTTTCAAAGAGGTTTCAACTGCTTCATCCAAGACAGCCTTGTCCTTGACACCATTAATCATCAATCCATAGGTCACATTATCATAAATGGACATTGGGAAAGGATTGGGCTGTTGGAAGACCATTCCGATTTCCTTACGCAATTCGACCGTATCGGTCCGTGGTCCGTAGATATTATGTCCATTGTAGAGGATGGTTCCTGTTGTGGTGACCTCATGGTTGAGGTCGCCCATGCGGTTAATGGCTTTTAAAAGGGTAGATTTCCCTGATCCTGAAGGACCAATCAAGGCTGTAATCTCCTTTGGAGCAAAGTCCAAGGAGACGCTATTTAGAGCCTTCTTTTTATTGTAATAAACCGACAAGTCCTTGACTTGCAAAATTGGTTCTGTCATTCTATTTTCCTTTTTGTTGTCATTTTACTTTATCCAAAGTGACCCGATACATAATCGTTAGTCGATTGCAATTTCGCATTTTGGAAAATATTCGAAGTCTTATCGTACTCAATGAGGTTTCCTAAGTAGAAGAAACCGGTATAATCGCTAGCACGGGCTGCTTGTTGCATGCTGTGGGTCACGATGACAATCGTGTAATCCTTCTTCAACTCAAGCATGGTTTCTTCTAATTGCGCTGTCGCGATCGGATCAAGCGCTGAAGCTGGCTCATCCATGAGTAAGATATCTGGCTTCACAGAGATGGCACGTGCGATACAAAGTCGTTGCTGTTGGCCACCTGAAAGTGTCAAGGCTGATTTATGAAGGTCATCCTTGACCTGATCCCATAGGGCTGCCTGTTTCAAAGAAGTTTCGACCAATTCGTCTAAGATCTTCTTGTCTTTGACTCCAGCGCGTTCATGCGGGAAGGTGATGTTTTTATAAATCGATTTGGCAAAAGGATTGGGCCGTTGGAAAACCATCCCAATGTGCTTGCGCATTTCATAAACATTGATATCTGGACGATTGACATCGATTCCTTCATACCAAATTTCACCCGTAACACGCGCAATATCGATGGTATCATTCATCCGGTTCAAACTACGAAGGTAGGTGGATTTCCCAGATCCTGAAGGACCGATCAAGGCTGTAATCTTATTCTTTTCAAACTGCATGTCGACGCCTTTAATGGACTCGTTCGTTCCATAATAGACATGCAAATCTTTGGTCGATAGGACCACCTTTTCTTCAGGAAAAGTAATGATGTGTCTCTCATCCCAATTGTATTTTGACATTTCTTCTCCTTTAAGCAGATGTTAGTTTTTTATGGAGGTAACTTCCGAGTTTGCGCGCTCCAAAGTTAAAGATCAAGATAAAGATCAAAAGAACTGCGGCAGAACCGGCTGAGACTTCGATCGAGTCTGGAATAGTTCCTTCACTGTTGACCTTCCAGATATGGACGGCCAAGGTTTCAGCCTGACGGAAGATCGAAATCGGACTGGTCACACTAAAGATATTCCAGTTTGACCAATCAAGGGCTGGAGCCGATTGACCTGCAGTATAGATCAAGGCAGCGGCTTCCCCAAAGATCCGTCCAGAGGCCAAGACGACCCCGGTGATAATACTTGGAAGAGCTTCTGGTACCACGACATGGATCACAGTTTCCCAGCGAGACAAGCCCAGAGCTAGACCTGCTTCGCGCTGCGTATGGTGGACGTGTTGCAAGCTATCTTCGATATTGCGAGTCATCTGTGGCAGGTTAAAGACGGTCAAGGCCAAGGCCCCTGAAATGATCGAAAATCCGTATTTGAACTGGACAACGAAAACCAAGTAACCAAAGAGACCTACAACGACAGATGGCAAAGAAGACAAGATTTCAATACAGGTACGAACCAAATTGGTCAAGCGACCTTTTTTAGCATACTCAGAGAGGTAAATCCCAGCTCCAAGAGAAAGTGGGAAGGAAATCACCAAGGTAATAACCAAGAGGAAGAAGGAATTATACAATTGAATTCCGATCCCTCCTCCTGCTTGATAAGAAGAAGATTTCCCAGTCAAGAAGTGCCAAGATACATGGGGCAAGCCACGGACCAAGATATAAAGGATCAATGAGGCAAGAATCGCAACGATGATCCCTGAAATAGCATACAGCACTCCTGTGGCAATTTTATCCATTCGTTTAGCGTGCATAGTTCTTCTTACCTCTTTCTTTCGTAATCAGTTTAATCACACTGTTAAAGGCAAGACTCATGAGGAGCAATACCAAGGCGAGTGACCAAAGGACATTGTTATTGACCGTACCCATGACGGTATTTCCGATTCCCATGGTCAAAATAGAGGTGAGGGTGGAAGCTGGTGTTGTGAGCGAGGTTGGTACCACTGCCGAGTTTCCGACTACCATCTGGATAGCCAAGGCTTCCCCGAAAGCACGCGCCATACCAAAGACAACCGCTGTAAAGATTCCTGAGCGGGCTGCCTTGAGCGTGACATGCCAAATCGTTTGCCAGCGTGTCGCACCCATGGCCATACTAGCTTCCCGGTAATGACGGGGCACAGCTCGGAGGCTATCGGTCGTCATAAAGGTGACAGTTGGCAGGATCATAACAAAGAGGACAAAAACCCCTGAGAGGATCCCAAAACCAGTCCCTCCAAAGAGACTACGGGTGAAAGGGACAACGACTTGAAGACCAATGAATCCATAAACAACTGAAGGAATCCCCACTAGGAGCTCAATGGCTGGTTGCAAGAAACGAGCTCCTTTAGGAGAGACTTCTGTCATGAAAACTGCTGCACCAATGGCAAACGGCGTTGCCAAGAGGGCAGAAAGCAAGGTTACAATAAAGGAACCTAGAATCATTGGTAGGGCTCCGAATTCCTTTGCAGCAGGATTCCAAGAGCTCCCAAATAGAAAACTAAAGATATTGACTTTATTGACAAAGAAAGTCGATAAACCTTTTTGGGCCACGAAAATCAAAATCATGGCAACGACGACAACAATCAAACTCATACATAAAAAAGTAATGGTTTTCCCAAATTTTTCTAGGCGGGAGTTTTTTGATTTCGTCAGCATTTTTTTTGCTACTTCGTTCATTTTTTACCTAATTCTTTTATTTTTTTGTCATATTCCCTTTTAAATCACGGGTGACTTTCATGTCATTGATCGGGATATAACCCATCTTGCCAACAACTTTTTGCTGAACCTCATCGGTCATCATGTAGTCAATGAATTTTTTAGACAACTCATTGGGTTTCCCTTTCGTATACATGTGTTCGTAAGACCAGATCGGCCAGTTATTATTGACGACATTGGCTTTGGTTGGTTGATAGCCATTGAGCTTCATGGTTTTGACACTGCTATCCAAGTAGGTAAAGGCTAGATAAGAGATGGCTCCTGGCGTTTGAGAAACGATGTTTTTCACCATTCCATTAGAGTCTTGCTCTTGGGCCTGCTTGGGTTGTTTGCCATCCATGATAATGGCATCAAAGACAGCACGGCTACCAGAACCAACCGCCCGGTTCACAATCGTGATTTCAAGATCTGGACCTCCCAATTGCTTCCAGTTGGTATATTCACCCGTAAAGATCTTTCGCAATTGCTCTGTTGTCAAATTGTCGATTGAGATATTTTTATTGGCAATGATGGCTGTCCCTGCTACGGCTACCTGATGATCGACCAGACTAGAGGCATCAATCCCAGATTTTTCCTCTGCAAAGAGGTCACTATTTCCGATGTCCACAGCGCCTGATTGAACTTGTGAAAGTCCTGTACCAGAACCTCCTCCTTGTACATTTACAATCTTACCAGGATGTTCTTCAATGTAGCGATCTACTACTCCTTCAACCAAGGGTTGTAAGGCAGTCGATCCGACAGCAGTGATGGATTCTCCGCGATCGATCCAAGAAGCACAAGCAGATAAACTTCCTGCTAATGCGCGCATTCATAAACGAGAACATACCGGCAATCAATAAAGTCGATTTGTGGTGAGT
>CAUCUH010000036.1:0-13886 GCA_958445905.1 uncultured Streptococcus sp. | reverse complement strand
TGTGCGGAGGTGGGACGACGAAATCGAATTCTTACGAATTACCGATTTCTGTCTCACTCTCTTTTTATGTTCTATCGATCTTTCCCCAAGCCTCTTTTCATGCTATAATAGAGCCATGACAGATATCGAATTAAAAGACGGCGAGCGCGTCAATCAACTCTTTTCAAGTGATGTGAAAATCATACAAAATCGGGAAGTCTTTAGTTACTCCGTGGATAGCGTCCTGCTCTCGCGCTTTCCAAAATTGCCCAAGCGGGGATTGATCGTAGATCTCTGCGCCGGAAATGGGGCCGTGGGACTTTTTGCGAGTACTCGTACAGAGGCCCAGATCATTGGTGTCGAAATACAGGAACGTCTAGCGGATATGGCAACCCGCTCCATTGCTCTCAATGGCTTGAACCAGCAAATGTCCATGATCACCGATGACCTTAAGCATTTGCCTCAACATATCAAGGGGAGTAAGGTGGATATTATCCTCTGCAATCCTCCTTATTTCAAGGTGGATGAGCATTCCAATCTCAATGAGAGTGAACACTACCTCTTAGCTCGACATGAAATTACCACCAATTTAGATGAGATTTGTCATGTGGCTCAGCGGGTTCTCAAATCAAATGGTCGCTTAGCGATGGTCCATCGTCCAGATCGCTTTTTAGATATCATCGAAACTATGAAACGATACAATCTTGCACCCAAGCGGATCCAGTTTGTCTATCCCAAAATGACCAAAGAGGCGAATATGTTATTGATTGAGGCGATCAAGGATGGCTCACTGGATGGTTTAAAAATTCTACCTCCCCTCTTTATTCACAATGAAGACGGCAGCTATACAGACGAGATTCATGAGATCTACTATGGAAACTAAGGCTTACATGTATGTCCTAGAGTGTGCGGATGGCTCCCTCTACACTGGCTACACCACGGATGTCGAAAAACGCCTGAAGACGCACAATGCTGGAAAAGGCGCCAAATACACACGGGCTCGCCTCCCCGTTAAACTTCTTTACCAAGAATCCTATCCAGATAAACCCTCTGCTATGTCTGCCGAGGCTCTCTTTAAAAAGAAATCACGCCAAGCAAAGCTAAACTATATCAAAAAGAACCGTCGGACTCCATAGTCCAACGGTTTTTCATTTACAAAATGGTGATACGGTACTGGTGACTCCGTGTCTCTTGAGGAGCCAACTGGATCACACCCTTTTTATCTTCGAAGAAATCTCCCTCTTCTGCAGATGTGGAAATACCCGTCCAAGGCTCTAAAGCAATGAAAGGGCCCTTGTTATTGGTAGACCAAAGGACGAGATTCTCAAAATCTGCAAAGGCAAATTCCAAACCTTTACCGGATTTTTTCGAGAGGAGCTGCACAGATTTGGAGGCTAATTGATCTAAAATAATGGCATCTTTTTCAAACAGTTCATGTCGCAAAGGTAGGCTACGCTTATGATCAAAAAATGGTGTCCGCTGCAGGCGATCGACCAAACCGGTTTCTGTGAACAAGAGAGGGACGCTGCAAGTTTCTTCTTTTTCAAAAATCAACTCGTAGTCTTCATAGTCTTCATCTGCTAAAAGGGGACAATGAAAGGCTGGATGCCCTCCAATAAAATAAGGCATGACTTGATCAGACTCTAAATTTTGCACGCGATAGGTGATGGTGATTTCTTTCCCTTGTAATTCATAAACGATTTCAACTCGAAAATGGTAGGGATAATTTTGCAGACTCTCTTCGTTAGAGGTGATTTCAAAGACAAGACGATGGTCTGTTTGTTCTTTGAGTTCAAACTCTCTCTTGCGAATAAGACCGTGTCTTGGTAGCTGACCTGTCTTCACTCCATCTTTTAGATGATACTGCACTTGGCCATTACGAACGCTTCCGCAAATTGGAAACAAAACAGGCGCTTGTCCCGACCAATACTCTGGATCCCCTTGCCAGAGATATTCTACGCCTTCTTTATTACGAATGGAGCTCAATTCCCCTCCAAATGTCTTACATTGTACTTCTAGATCATCGTTTTTTAATGCAATCACCATGGACGCCACCTCTTTATAATTGATATAGTTATTATATTCATTATAACCTTTTAGCTAAGATTGTCAATTTTTATCTTTTTAGTTAAAAATTTTTAAAAATATAAGAAAAAAAACTTGACAAAGCTTAGAAATAATTGTAAACTTAATATGTTAACAGAAACATTCCGTTTTAGGAATCCGTTCTTTCTGTTTTCTGACTTTTTTAGGATGCTCCTTATCATGATACATTTTTCTAAAAGAGTCAGTTATCATTTAGGTCTCCTTATAAATATACAAGGGTTAACAGCTGGTTAACCCTTGTATTTTTGATTTTCATATAAAAAACGGCCTATTGCTAGACCGTCCTTAGGGCTTATTTATCCCCTTTGTTGCGGATGACAAATCCATTTTTCTTTTCATTGGAAGTACGATGAGGACGTTTGTTGCCTTTGCCTTCAAAGTCTCGGCTATTTTTATTGGACTTGCGTTTGAAATCACGGCGTCCACCTTCACGGTCATCTCTGCGATTGCGGTCACGACGTTGGTCTCCACGACGGCCATTTCCACGGCCACCTTTGCCTTTTCCACCAAAGCCACCACCGGATGGTTTAAATGGCAATGGTTTTTCACGCGCAATTTCAACTTCTGGAAGGCTGTCTGGATCTTGAACGGTCAAGCTCAAGATATACATAGCCAGTTCTTCAGGAGTGAATTCTGCAGCCAATTTGCGAGCATCCTTACCAAACTTCTCAAAGTTAGTTCGGATTTTTTCATCCTCAAAGTCTCGCTCAATTTTCTTCAGCGCTACTTGTTTTTTCGCTTGGAAGGCTTCTGCTGCTGTTGCAGGTTTCATTCCCTTCATCCGCTTTTTCGTCAAGTTCTCAATGATTTGCAAGTAGCCCATTTCATTTGGCGATACAAAGGTAATGGATTGTCCTGTTTTCCCAGCACGACCTGTCCGTCCGATCCGGTGAACATAACTTTCTGGATCTTGCGGAATGTCGTAGTTATAGACATGGGTCACACCTGAAATGTCCAAACCACGTGCCGCAACGTCTGTTGCCACCAAGACGTCCAAGTTCCCATTTTTAAAGTCACGAAGGACACGAAGACGTTTGTTTTGATCTAAATCTCCGTGAATCCCTTCTGCTCGGAAACCACGGATCTTCAAGCCACGGGTCAATTCATCGACCCGGCGCTTGGTCCGACCAAAGACAATGGCAAGTTCAGGCTGCTCGACATCCATCAATCGGGTCATGGTATCAAATTTTTCACCCTCTTTGACACGGATATAGTATTGATCGACCAAGTCAGTTGTCAATTCTTTAGCTGCAATCTTCACGTGCTCGGGGTCTTTCATAAACTGAACACCGATATGCTTGATCGCTTCTGGCATGGTTGCTGAAAAGAGTAAGGTTTGGCGTGTTTCTGGGACACGGCTGATAATGGCTTCGATGTCTTCCAAGAAGCCCATGTTGAGCATTTCATCTGCTTCATCCAAGATCAAAGTTTCAATCTGATCGAGTTTTAAAGCCTTGCGCTTGATCAAATCAAGCAAACGGCCAGGTGTTCCTACAACGATGTGAGCGCCTGACTTCAAAGCCTTGATTTGTTTTTCGATGCTTGAACCACCATAGACAGAGCGAACTTTTACACCCTTGCTACGTCCAAAGCGGAACAATTCTTCCTGACTTTGAACCGCCAATTCACGCGTAGGGGCAATAACAAGGGCTTGAATCACTGTATGATCCACATCAATCTTCTCCAAAGTCGGAAGACCGAAAGCGGCTGTTTTACCAGTCCCTGTTTGCGCTTGTCCAATGACATCTTTGCCTTCAAGGGCCAACGGAATGGTTTGTTCTTGGATCGGGCTCGCTTCTACAAAGCCAGCTTTTTCAATTTCTGCTAATAATTCAGCAGATAAGTTAAATTCATTGAATTTCAATTGATTCTTCTTTCTAAAAAGTGGTGCGAAGCCACTTTATCACACTTCTTTTCAATGCGAAAACGCACTGATTGCGTAGGAAGTCTCCTTCCCGGTTACCTGTCGCAAGACTCATCTAAAGGAAAATCCAATCACTTCTTTGATAGAATTCCCTTTGGCGAAAAATGTTTTCGCACTAGCGAATTCGGTTGACTAGAGTCGTTTTTCAAACGAAGAGTCACCAAGATCCTCCTTGCGGGAGATTAACCAACAGCACTTTTTGAGTTGTTTCCTCTCACCAGCATTTCTCTCATACAAGTTTGCAACTTATCTAGTATAACACAATGTGCAAGCAAATGATAGTCAAAGGAGAATATTTTTATTTTTTAGGAAAAATATTTAATCGCTTGAAAATAGTATAGAGGGCTGTTTACCCTAGATTTAGCTGACTTTTTTCTGACACCGTTCAAGAATCCCTTTAAATAGGAGTATAAAAACTTCGGAAAAACTTTTTTTGGTAGTTCTTGCGTTTTTACAAATAAATATGTATAATACAGTTAGTATCTAAAATATTTCTGTATAAAGAAATAGGATCATTTTATCTGATTCAACGATTTATTCTACGTTCTGATTTATTTAGAACCACTCAGTACTATTAAATCTACTCCTACTATTTCCAAGAAGATTTTGTACAGTCAATGAACTATTCATACTGCCCCTTCTTTGGAGAGGAGGGCAGGTGTCTAGATGGTTCCTATTTCTCAGATTATTCTAGATACGAAGAGGCTCGGATTTCTCCAAGCCTCTTTTTTATCTTTGTTTCACAATCCACCGCATAACCTTTCCCAAAATGAGCCATAATATAAAGCTACATACGGATACATAAATCCAAGCATTGGGATCCTTTGTCATAGGAAGAGGGATATTCATTCCAAAGAAACCGGTGATAACGGCTAAAACCGCCAACAAGGCTTCAAAGATGGTTAGGGTTGTCAAGTTGTCATTCAAGTTGTTGTTTAGGATATTGTTGTATGATCCTGACAACTGTTGCAAGACATTGGAAATCAACTCAGTCATCGAAACCAACTGACGCGCTTCGATCATGGCATCATCAAACTGCTCTTTTTCAACATCATTCATCCTGCGATAAATGGCATGCGCTTTAATATGTTCTAGCAACATCCGATTTTGCTTGGCTGCTGCGACCAGATACACCATACCGGTCTCAAGGTCAGACAGGGCATAAAGATTCTTGGTCGTCGTTGTCTTTCGAAGCAAACGATTGAGTTCATCCTTGTGCTTATCTAAGCGATCAATAATCGGATAATAAGCATTACTGATCATTTCAAGACCTGCAAAAAGCAACTTATAGATCGACAACTCCCCATGGCTTTCCAAATAGCAAACCATTTGTTCAATGATATAGGCATTGTCCTGGTTACTGATGGTCACGAGTCGCGTATCTTGAACGATAAAGGTCATAGGGATGGTTTCGTAGTATTCCTTGTCCTTTTCTAAATCCAATACATTGTAGATAAATGTGATCGTACCGTTTTCTCGATTATAATCCATATGGGCACGTTCGTTCTTATCCATCGCGTACTCAATGGTTTCTTTGTCAATCTCGTATTTTTTATAAAGATATGAGTTTTCAGCAATCATATCCGAGTCGATATTGATCCATTTCCGATCTTGACCCAATTGTTTTTCGATAAACATTCCGTCTCCTTTCTCAACTGTTCTCTATCAAAATGATATTTTTATTTAAAAACTGCACTGGCTAATGCTTGCTGGATTTCAATGACGCTGCTGTCACTCTTGAATTGTAAAACTTCTGAAGGCTCGACTGCAGAAGAGACCCAGATTTTTAATTCGGCATCCAAATCAAAATGACCGGAAGTTTCGACTGAAAATCGAGAGATCGAGCGATAAGGAAGGGATTTGTAGGACGTTTTCTTTCCTGTTACTCCTTGCTTATCCACCAAGATCAAACGAAACTCTGTAAAGACGATTAAATCACGAATCAAGCTAAAAGCAAGTGTGACTTGCTCTCCCGGCACCAAGATATCTTCCAGATCTCTTTCTACTTTATCAACATTTTTTTGAGAAGCATTGCCCATCAAACCACTTAATAATCCCATCATTTCTCCTTTAAAAGCGAAAACGGATAAGCTTCCGTTTTCTTATTTCTATTGTTATGGATCGGTTTTGAAAACGTTCCTTATCCCATCTTTTCTTCTAGCTCAACGTCTGGATACTTGTCCGCAAACCAGCGGAGGGCAAAGTCGTTTTCAAAGAGGAAGACAGGTTGGTCAAAGCGGTCCTTCGCCAAGATATTTCGGCTTGAAGACATGCGCTCATCTAAGTCTTCTGGTTTGATCCAGCGAACGGTCTTTTTACCCATTGGGCTCATGACCACTTCGGCATTGTATTCATTTTCCATCCGGTGCTTAAAGACTTCAAACTGAAGTTGACCAACAGCACCAAGCATGTATTCACCTGTTTGGTAGTTGGTATAGAGCTGAATAGCTCCTTCTTGCACCAATTGCTCAATCCCTTTGTGGAAGGATTTTTGCTTCATGACGTTCTTAGCTGACACTTTCATGAAGATTTCAGGCGTAAAGGTTGGCAGTGGTTCAAATTCAAACTTGTTTTTGCCCACTGTCAAAGTATCTCCAACCTGATAAGTACCGGTATCGTAAACCCCGATGATGTCTCCTGCTACAGCATTGCTGACATTTTCACGGCTTTCGGCCATAAATTGAGTCACGTTAGATAACTTAGCACCCTTACCAGTACGAGGCAGGTTGACGCTCATCCCACGCTCAAATTCGCCAGATACGATCCGCACAAAGGCGATCCGGTCGCGGTGACGAGGGTCCATATTGGCTTGGATTTTAAAGACAAAGCCTGAGAAATCCTTATCATAAGGATCGACAAGTTCGCCATCTGTCTTCTTGTGGCCGTGTGGCTCCGGAGCAAACTTGAGGAAGGTTTCCAAGAAAGTCTGTACTCCAAAATTGGTTAAGGCTGAGCCGAAGAAGACGGGAGTCAATTCACCCGCAAGGATGGCTTCTTCTGAAAAGTCATTTCCTGCTTCTTGCAAGAGTTCGATATCGTCTTTTACTTGCTCGTAGAAAGGGTTGTTGGCAAAAAGCTTGTCTCCGTCTTCTAGACTAGCAAAACGCTCGTCTCCTTTATAGAGTTCCAAACGTTGGTTATAAAGGTCGTAAAGACCCTCAAAGGCTTTCCCCATCCCAATCGGCCAGTTCATTGGGTAACTAGCGATGCCCAAGACTTCTTCCAATTCTTGCAAGAGATCCAGTGGCTCACGTCCATCACGGTCCAGCTTGTTCATAAAGGTGAAGACTGGAATCCCACGGTGTTTCACAACCTCAAACAATTTCTTGGTTTGAGCCTCGATACCCTTGGCAGAGTCTACGACCATAACCGCCGCATCCACTGCCATCAAGGTCCGATAAGTATCTTCTGAGAAGTCCTCGTGCCCTGGTGTATCTAGGATATTGACCCGTTTTCCATCGTAGTCAAACTGCATGACAGATGAGGTTACCGAAATCCCACGTTGTTTCTCGATATCCATCCAGTCAGATTTAGCAAAGTTTCCTGTTTTCTTCCCTTTAACAGTACCGGCTTCCCGAATCTCCCCCCCAAAGTAGAGCAACTGCTCAGTAATCGTCGTTTTACCAGCATCCGGGTGGGAGATGATGGCAAAAGTACGGCGTTTTTTAATTTCTTCTTGTACGTTCATGTTCCTAATTCTTTCTCTTCTTATTTTTTGATAAATTTACAAATTCATCTCTACATCGGATTTCTCCTCAATTTCTCTATCTGTCCTATTATAGCGAAAATAGGCACTTTTTTCAACGATGATTCTTCTTTGAGAGCAAAAAGAAAGACTAAAATCCGTAGATTCTAGTCCTCTTATCATGACTGTTAGAAGGCTCCAAATCCTCCGCCACCGCCACCATCAGAAAAGCCACCGCCGTCAAAGCCGCCACTGCCATCTGAGGAGTTAGTAGAAAAGCTTGAAACGCTATAGGAATCATCAGCATAACTCATCAAGGTAGAGCCGTCTAGGAAGGAATTTGAAGAGGTCGTTAGCCAAACAACAGTGTCCCAGTTTTCGTATGGCAAGGAAATCTGATGATTTTTGAGTACCTGACTCACTTTTTTAGCTTGACCATACATAGTTGCATAGACTAGGATACGATTCCATAGGACAACACTCTCCAGTTCTGCTTGGTTGAAATTTGGAATACTTTCGATCATATTTCGAAAGGCCATCCATTCAAATTGTGCATCCAAGTTCTCTAAGGATTGGAGATGTTCTTCGCGAATTTTCACAAGAATATAAAATGGAATGAAGAAGACGACCAACAATACAATCATCCAAAAATAGAAGGAAGATAGGTGTGAACCGAATCCAAAAGATAAGAAACACATGCTCACAAATAAGATCAGTAAGAGCCAAAAATGTAAGGCACAGCCTGTTTTTGAAAGAGCTTCTTCTTTCTCAGATAAGTCTCTAAAATAAGAAGGCAATCCTAATTTCGCAATCTCCTTATCGACACCTTTTGACAATTGCTGGGCATCCTTTTTTAAAAGGGATTGAACCTCATTTCCGATCTTTCGAATACGGTCTCTTTGGGTGTCTGTTTTAGCAGCTCGGAAATCTTTTTTTAGGGCTGCTTGATTAATTTTATATTTCGAGAACACCTCACTGATCCTGATTTCAGTTTCTTGATCAAAGATCATTTCAATAAACTTCAATTCAAAATCAGCCAAGCCTTCATGGTGAAGGCAGGTCAAGGTCCCTCCACTTTCATCCCTAGTCAACCGAATATTTCCTCGGTCAATGAGATCTAATATGGTTGCCTGGATGAGATGATTAAATTTTAGTTGCCCCTTCTCTCTAGACATCACCATCCGTTCAAAATCTAGTTGATACAGTGCCTTAGCTAGGACAAGAGGAGGTAAATTCTGTGGTGGTTCGTATAATCGTACTCCTTTTGCAATCCGACGAGTTCTGGTACTGATAAAATACCGGATCCAGGGAATGAAAGCTAAGATAAATAAAAGAATCGATACAATTGGAACAACCTTGAGTAGAAGGGTCCGATAAAAGAATGTTTTTTGTTCAATGGATTTTTCTTTTTTGAGAAATTTCTCTTTTCCATTTCCCTTGTTAATCTCATTTGCTTGGTCTCGACGCAGGGCCTCTGTCATTGGCCAATAGGCATGCAGTTCGAGCTTGCCATTTTTTGGAAAATCCTTTGTCCAAATATGATAACCAGTTGCAGTCCGTTCGACTTGGGCTGGTGGATTAAAGTAACCAGTATGGGCATACAGTTTTCCCTGCTTGGCATCCAAGCCATCCACATAAAAATCTAATTTCGCGACTTTCTCATCTCCATCTGAAATAGGAAACCAATTCAGTTCTGCAATATCCTTGTAGAAAGTCAAGAGATGATCAATCTTCCATTTTACTTTGATCTTGACCGTTCCTCCGACGATACGGGCATTGTATATTTTTAATTGACGGCCATCTTCCAGGTCTGTTTCCTCTACACGAATCTCTCGTTTTTCCCCATCCACATAAGACTCCACCTCAGGATTACGATGAATCTTAAACCCTTTTGGAAGAGGATCTGCGCTTCCTAGAGTCACATATTGACCATGATAGCCTGTCTGAAACTGATAGGTGATCTCTTGTGTAAATGTTGCCTGGCTATCTTCCTGCAAGTGGAGGCGACCCACATAGGATTCAATCGTGTAGCGAACGTCATCATCTGCATGTACCATCGTTATGGCACAAAACATACTCCAAACGAGGGTAATCATTAGCAAGAATCGCTTCATATATTTCTCCTTTGATAAAAAACAGGGTTGAGACAGAGATGTCCCAACCCTTCCACTTGTTATTTTCTCACTTTCACCCGCTCACTTCTGCGATTGAAGATCTGATTAAAGAGTAATAAGGCAAGGGCTAAAATGCTAGATACAACTAGATAGTTGAGCCAGATCCTATCCCCTCTCATAATCGGAGGTCGGGCCATGAGTCCATAATTCCCTCCAGTGACTTGGTTGACGCCAACTAGAAATAGATCCAAAACGAAGGTATAGAGAACAATCTCTCGATTTTTTAAGAGTCTCGAATCATAGCATCTCAAGAGATAAATCAAGGAATTAATCAGGAGACAGTAATGTCCGAGGAGGAAAGAAAAGCTCGTAATATGAGGGAAAGTGTAGGGGTCAAAGACTGGATAGCCCAAAGCAAAGATGGCTCCACTCACCCCCATCAAGGCAAAGAACTGTTTGCTTTTCCATCTGTCTGGTAAAAACAAGACCGCAAACATGGCCAAGCGACAATGATAAAAAGGTAAACTGTTGGACCAAGGAATGTGGTAGGAAAAATACCAAAGATACAAGCAAATTAACTGGAAGCCCTGTAAGTATTGAAAGCATTTGCGAAATTGCTCATTCTGATAATATCGAAGTGACATCACGATCGCTGTCACAATTAACAAGACCATCACACTATACCAAAGTGCTGAGATTGCTGGTGGTGCTGTTGATTCTGTAGTGAAAAAATGATGCATAAAATCTCCTTGTTTAAACAGATTCAGGTATTCTTCTTTTCTTACTGTACTGAACGATAGTATTGATGAGGATCAGTGTCCCCGTCATTAGAACTGTCACGATGAAATAGTTGAGCACAAGGCCATGGTCACCTAGCACAGGTGGTCGACGCAGAAAGCCATAGTTTCCGCCCGTTACAAGGTTGGCTAGAACAATAATGGCATTGACTCCAAACGTCATCTGACAGATCTTCCAAACAGCCCCTTCTTCCACCTGGTAGGATTGAACCAGATAAATTAGGCAGTTGGCCAAGAGGGCCCAGTGACCAAAGACATTGTTGATCGAGGAAACGTGAGGAAAAGGGTAGGGATAAAAAACAGGATGAACCAAGGCCATAATGGAGCCAAAGACTCCCACGAGGGCAAAATATTGCTTGAAGCTTCCCTTGGGGGCCAAAAGGATCATCCACATGGCCATCCGGCTATGATAGAAGGGAAGACTCTCTGAAAAAGGCAAGCGAGCTGCTAAATACCAAGAGTTGATGATGAGCAACTGGATCAACTGTCCCCAATACCAAAAGGTTTGGTAGCTTTTGGAGTGAGCAAATCGAACGGACAGAACTCCCACCACTACCAAAGAAGTCGGCAATAAGAAATACCAGACCCCCAATTGAGGAGGAGCCGTTGGTTGACTAGTGAAAAATAAATCCCAAAGTGGCATGATTTCCTAACCTCAGCTCATCTATTTTCTATTCTGAACGTGAACCAACAGTCTCTTCAACCATCTTGTATTTGTACTTATAACGTTGGTTGACTAAGAAAATTCCAGCTACCATCACAAAGCTAACCAAGAGGTAGTTTAGGAGAGCACCGTGGTCCCCAATGATGGGTGGACGCCGTAAGAAGCCATAATCTCCTTTCGTCAAAAGGTTGACTAAGAAAATCAAGGCATTCATGCCAAAAGTAATCTTGAAAATTCTCAAACTGTCTTGTTTTTCAGATTGATAATGATCCTGTAGGTAAATCAAACTATTAGCAAGCAAGGCCCAGTGGCTAAATATGAGATTCAGAACGGTGATATGAGGGAAAGGGAAGGGATCAAAGGCTGGGTAAACCAAGGCCGCAATCGATCCTAGAACTCCCAAGAGAGCAAAATATTGCTTGATATAGGTCCCTCTAGGTGCAAAGAGAAGCACCAGCATAGCCAAACGGCAATGATAGAAAGGCAAATTATCCGTCAAAGGCATGTGGGCGAGAATATACCAAGCATTAATGGTCAAGACTTGAATCAACTGCGCCCAGTACCAAAAGCGTTGGTAGCTTTTGAACTGCGCATATTTGATGGAAAAGTAGCCAACTACCAACAAAGAAGCTGGTAGAATGAAATACCAGAGCCCAAATTCAGGCGGGGCTGATTTTTGGTTCGTAAACAATAAATCCCAAAGTGTCATTTTCATATTCCTTTAGTTTATTTAAGCCTATCTTTGGAGAGAATGTCCTGCACTTTTTGCTAGGCTGTCTCCAACTCCTCTACCAATTTAGCCAAATTCATGGAATTGCTTCCCTTGATGAGGATTTGGTCTTGTTCTTTTAAGCTTTCCTTGACTTGTTTGACCATGTCCTCAAACTGGTCTTCCTCAGCGGTCTTTTTGAAATAATAGACATGTCCGAGTGGAAACATCTGACTCGCTAACTGAGCCAAGCCCTCAATGTCTTGGCCATAGAAAATAACCGTATCCAAGACATCTGGTGAGAGGCTGAGGATCATTTGGTTGTGCAGATCTACAGATTGCTCCCCTAGTTCTTTCATATCTGCAAGGACGGCTAATTTTCGGCCATTTGGATTCGCAGGAATAGTCGAGAAAGTTTCTAAAATCAAGCGCATAGCCGTCGGATTAGCATTGTAGACATCAGATAGGATATCTGCTCCATTACCTGCCTTTTTCCATTCCGTGCGGTTGCGCGTCAATTGCAAAGTAGCAAAACTATCACGAATCGCCGCTTCACTCACTCCTTCTTTCAAGGCAACATAAGCTGCAATCATGGCATTGGTCGCATTGTATTTTCCTGTTACTGGTAGATCAATCGCCTCTTCTAAGAAATTAGCACGGAAAGTTAAGCTATCCTTTCGCTCTACCAACTCGGTAATAAAAATCTCCTCGTCTGGACCAAAGCGGACCACTTTTTGTTTTTCAGGGAGGTAGGCATTGACGATCGGATCAGCTGGAACCACCAGAAGGCCACCTTCTGGCATGCCATCCGCAATCTGGAGTTTTCCTTTTGCGATCTCACTTCGATCTTTAAAGAATTCCAAATGGGCTTCTCCAATCAAGGTGACAATAGCAGCTTTTGGATGCGCCAGTTCTGACAAGAGATGGATATCTCCTAGATGGTCTTGCCCCATTTCAAGGACGAGTTTGTCCGTCCCTTCTGGCATATGCAAAACCGTATAAGGAAGACCAATTTCGTTATTATAGTTTCCTTGTGTTTTATAGGTCAGGTAGGTGGTGGACAAAAGCTGTGCCAACATATCTTTTGTGGTGGTTTTACCATTTGACCCCGTTACTGCAAAAACATCTACTTTTGTCTTTTGAAGATAGGCTGCAGCTAGTGTTTGAAAAGCGCTCAGCACATCTTCCACCAAAATATAAGGGTGGCCTTCTACCACTTTCTCTGAAAAAGTGGCTACGGCTCCATTTTCAAAAGCAGTCTCAATAAAGTCGTGACCATCACGCGCTCCCTTTAAAGGAACAAACAGGTCTCCAGGCCCAATCAAACGGCTGTCAAATTCCGGCTTGACGAGGGCCACATCTTCAAATAGGCTGATATCATTTTTTGCATGTACTAGATGAGCAACTTCATGTAATGTGAGATTCATATCCGACTCCTCAGTTCTCCGTAACGTCCTCAAAAATTTGGACGCTCCTATCAAATTCTTCTCATTATACCATATTCTAGACCACAAAAAAAGTGGCTGGGACAGAAGTCCTAGCCTCTTGATTGTTTTTGGATTGTCGAGCAAGACGCAGTGGTTGAGTGGGCTCTACTACGCTGATTTCATCAGCTTTTACAGCCCTACTCAACTGTGCGGAGGTGGGACGACGAAATCGAATTCTAACGAATTACCGATTTCTGTCCCACTCTCTCTTTTCTTACAACAAATGCGCTTCGTGTTTTTGGAAGACTTCTTTTCCAAGCTCTACTAACTTGGTGATCAAATCTGTATAGTTGAGTCCCATATTGTCCCAAAGCAAAGGATACATAGACCATTGGGTAAATCCTGGCATGGTATTGAGTTCGTTTAAGAAGATCTCTCCTTTATCGGTATAGAAGAAATCACAACGCGCTAAACCTAGACC
>CAUCUH010000035.1:0-14196 GCA_958445905.1 uncultured Streptococcus sp. | reverse complement strand
TCTGTGGCCAACCATGGTGTCGCACCATACAAACAAATCTTGTCTCAAGGTTTTGCTTTGGATGGGAAAGGTGAGAAGATGTCTAAATCTCTTGGGAACACCATTGCTCCAAGCGATGTTGAAAAACAATTTGGTGCTGAAATCTTGCGTCTCTGGGTAACCAGTGTAGACTCAAGTAATGACGTGCGTATCTCAATGGATATCTTGAGCCAAGTGTCTGAGACTTACCGTAAGATCCGGAATACTCTTCGTTTCTTGATTGCCAATACTTCTGACTTTAACCCAGCTGAGGATGCAGTTGCTTATGACGAGCTTCGTTCAGTGGACAAGTACATGACCATTCGCTTTAACCAGCTTGTCAAGACCATTCGTGATGCTTATGAAAACTTTGAGTTCTTGACGATCTACAAGGCGCTTGTTAACTTTATCAACGTTGACTTGTCAGCCTTCTACCTGGATTTTGCCAAGGATGTTGTTTACATCGAAGGAGCTAAATCCCTCGAACGCCGTCAAATGCAAACAGTCTTCTATGATATCCTTGTGAAAATCACGAAACTCTTGACGCCAATTCTTCCTCACACTGCTGAAGAAATCTGGTCCTATCTTGAGTTTGAAGCAGAAGACTTCGTTCAATTGTCAGAATTGCCAGAAGCAGAAACGTTTGCCAACCAAGAAGAAATCTTGGATACTTGGTCAGCCTTCATGGACTTCCGTGGTCAAGCTCAAAAAGCCTTGGAAGAAGCGCGGAATGAAAAAGTGATCGGTAAATCACTTGAAGCTCATTTGACGGTTTATCCAAATGAAGTTGTGAAAACACTTCTTGGAGCTGTTGATAGTAATGTTGCTCAACTCTTGATTGTTTCCGAGTTGACCATCGCAGAAGGACCAGCTCCAGAAGGTGCAGTGACTTTTGAAGATGTAGCCTTCACGGTTGAACGTGCAGCTGGTGAAGTTTGTGACCGTTGCCGTCGCATCGATCCAACAACGGCTGAACGTCACTACCACGCAACCATCTGTGATCACTGTGCACGCATCGTCGAAGAGAACTTTGCGGACGCAGTCGCAGAAGGATTTGAAGCTAAATAAAAGCCATTAAAAGAAGTTCCATAAAGGAACTTCTTTTTTAATGGCTAGAATGGTGTATAGGTTCATCCATTAAGGAAATAAAAAAAGTAAGGCAAATTGGCCTTACTTTGTAATTGGAAAGGAAATTTCAATTAGTTTATCGGAGTAGAGGGTTTTAATAGCGGATTGGTCAATGATTTGAAGATCAATCTTACGTTTTAAAAAGAACTCACGAATTTTTTCTACTTCAGTTTCACGAATAGCTCGGTGTTTGTTACTGATCAATAATTCATAGTGTGTTGGGGCCTGTGTAAAAACGACATCGGTATTGCCCGCGGAATAAACCTCGACAAGCAAGGCGTCAGTGCTGGCAAGTTGGCTTTTGACCAGTGCAGCATGACTATTTGTGGTATTAATGAGCTTCATATGAGTTCCTCCTAACCTCTATCTTCATTTATTATAGCACTTTTTTATTTTTTGTGAAAGAATTCCTTTATTTTTTGTGGGTATTTTTCCACTGTTCAATGCCCCATTTGTGACTGCCACGTTTGAGTTTTTCAATAGCTTCATCTACAGGAAACCAAGCAAGATTGTTAAAATCTTCCAGTGGTTTTTGAGCCTCTGTATAGTCTACCACTTCATAAATATAGGCAGGATTGTAGTAGTAGGTATCGCGGTGGCTAGAATAGAAATACTCATCTGCTTGGCCATAGTATTGCCCTAAAATAGCAGTAAAGCCTAATTCTTCGATCAGTTCCCGTTTCAGAGCTTGCAAGTGATCTTCACCTGCCTCGATTTCCCCGCCAGGCAAGAACCAGGCTCCATTAGGAGCTTGAACGAGGATGATCTGATCCTTGTCCTTATTGGGAATAACAGCGTAGACACCATAGCGATTGACGTAGGTCACATCTTGTTTCTTTTCACCAAAACTTGGAATGGTCATGGTTTTCTCTTTTCTTATTTTTTCATCATTATATCATATTTTTTAGCAAAAATCTGGAGGGAAAAAAGAAAGAGACTGGGACAAAAGTCCTAGCCTCTCAATTGTTTTTGGATTGTCGAGCAAGACGCAGTGGTTGAGTGGGCTCTACTACGCTGATTTCATCAGCTTTTACAGCCCTACTCAACTGTGCGGAGGTGGGACGACGAAATCGAATTCTAACGAATTACCGATTTCTGTCCCACTCTCTGAATGTACATTTACTGATTATGATTCTGACTTCTTTTCAGCCGTCTTGTGAACAGCTTTGATACTAATATTCCCATTGCTGGTCATGACGGCTTTGAGTTGTTTCTCACTTGGATGTTCCAGGTAATAATCGGTAATGGCATCTTCGATATGGTCTTGGATGGTACGACGGAGTGGGCGGGCCCCCATTTTTGGATCGTATCCCAGATCAACCAATTTTTCTTTGACCTTCTCTGTCACATCCAGATGAATCTCATTTTGTGCGAGACGTTGACTGACTTCATCCAGCATGAGGGTAACGATTTGGAGAAGGTTTTCTTTTGATAGAGGTTGGAATTCAATGATGCCATCAAAACGGTTCATGAATTCAGGGCTAAAGAAGTTCCCGAGTTCTCCAAGTACAGAGTTGGTTCGACCTTCGCGAGCAGCTCCAAAACCAACATTGGCCTCAGCCTTGCCGGTTCCAGCATTAGAGGTCATGATGATAATGGTATCTTTAAAGCTGACGGTACGGCCTTGACCATCTGTCAAACGGCCATCATCTAAAACTTGCAAGAACATGTGCATGACATCTGGATGGGCTTTTTCCACTTCATCCAACAACACGAGGGAGTAAGGATTGCGACGAACCTTTTCCGTTAGTTGTCCAGCTTCATCGTAGCCCACATAGCCCGGAGGAGCTCCGACTAGTTTCGCTACGCTATGTTTTTCCATGTATTCGCTCATATCAAAGCGGATCATATTGTCTGCAGAGCCAAAGAGCTCGATCGCCAATTGTTTAGACAATTCGGTCTTTCCGACACCGGTTGGTCCGACAAAGAGGAAGCTTCCGATCGGACGGTTAGGAGATCCTAGGCCGACACGATTGCGTCGAATGGCTTTCGCGATTTTATCTACTGCATCGTCTTGACCAATCACATGAGCTTTCAAATCAGAAGCCAGATTGATCAATTGAGACTGTTCTTTTTCTTTCAAATCACCAACAGGAATATTGGTCTTTTGTTCAACGATGTGTTCAATCGTTTTTTCGCTGATGACAGGGGTCTCTTGATCGGTGACATGTTGACCTTGCATTTCCTTGTATTTCGCGATTTGGTCACGGAAGTAGGCTGCTTTTTCAAAGTCTTCTTCACGTGTTGCTTGGGCTTTGAGGTTTTCCGCTTCAATCAAGCGTTGGTCGATCACTTTTGGATCCACAAAGTTTAGGGTCAGGTTCATCTTAGACGCCGCTTCATCCAACAAATCAATGGCCTTGTCTGGCAGGAAGCGATCTTGGATATAGCGGTTTGAAAGAATAGCTGCCGCTTCGATGGCCCCGTCTGTATAGTGGACGTGGTGGTAGTCTTCGTATTTTTTCTGGATGCCCTTGAGGATGGTGATGGTTTCTTCAACCGTTGGTTCATCGACCTTAACGGGCTGCATCCGACGTTCCAAGGCCGCATCTTTTTCAATGATACGGTATTCATTGAGGGTAGTAGCCCCGACTAATTGGAGTTCTCCGCGCGCTAAGGCTGGTTTAAGGATATTTCCAGCGTCCATATTGCCTTCGCCAGCTGATCCTGCGCCAACAATTTCATGGATTTCGTCGATAAACAGAATAACATCTTCGCGTTGACGAATTTCATCCATTAATTTTTGCATGCGTTCTTCGAATTGACCACGAATGCCTGTGCCCTGAACGAGGCTCACGACATCTAGGCGGATGACTTCTTTTCCTTGCAATTTATGGGGAACGTCGCCATCAACGATTTTTTGAGCCAGGCCTTCCACAACGGCAGTCTTTCCGACACCAGGTTCCCCAATCAGAACCGGATTGTTCTTGGTTCGACGGTTGAGAATTTCGATGACACGGATAATCTCCTCATCACGGCCAATGACAGGGTCAATATCCCCTTTGCGGGCAATCTCTGTGACATTGATGCCGAACTCTTCTAAAAGACCTTTTGGCTTTTGAGGACGTGCTTGACGAGGGTCTTGACCACCACCACGGTTATTGTTTTGGCCGTAGCCGCCACCTCCATAACTGCCTCCGGATTGAGTTGGAGGGGTTTGAGGTTCTTGCGGACTTTGGAAGTTTCCAAGGTTATTGAAGAAATCTTCAAAAGGATCTCCAGTCAGTTGGCTCCGTTGGGTCATGCCTTTCAAGAAGCTGTTATTTGGGTCTGTTTTCATAATTTTATAGCAATTTTGACAGAGGTCTACTTGTTGCTGACGTCCATTTACATTTGTATATAAATGGATGGTTGATTCATTTATTTTACAATTTTGACAAAGCATATACATACCTCACAGTAGGTTTTTGATGGTTTTCCATCAAGAGACGAGCCTATTTTCAAAAGGTCAAAAATAGTCAAAGATTTATAGTTTCATTATATCAGTATTCTAGAAGTTTGCAAGAATTTGCTACGGAATGTCGCTAAGGAGTGAAGGAGAGAGCAAATCAATGGAAAAATGTGAATTTTTATTGGAAGAGCTTTCTCTTTTATGATAAAATAGGAGAGTAGAAAGTAAAGAGGAGAAATAAAATGGAATCACATTTAGTACGGATTATCAACCGTTTGGAGACGATGACAAAAGACGGTGGAAACTTGAAACGTAATTTTGAACGTGACGGTGTTGTTGTCGCTGAAGTAGCCTACAACCACAATGAAGAAGAGGGTTCAACCTTTACACTTCGTGATGTTGAAGCGCGTGAAACCTATACATTTGATAGCATTGATTTAATTGCAATGGAAATTTATGAATTGCTTTACTAAGCAGCTGTGTGGATGAGTTTGGGGTGGTCTCAAGCTCATTTTTTGTCCATCTGGCTATAGTTTTCGTCTATAAGAAATTCTAAATAGGAACAGTTAGGTTTGAGAGTTGAAATCTGCTATAATAGAGAGGACTATTTTCATTACTTGACTAGAAAGAGAATTGATATGACGACAATCATTGATGGGAAGGCGCTCGCTACAAAATTACAGGGTGAGATTGCGGAGAAAACAGCACGATTAAAAAAAGAGACAGGAGTTGTGCCTGGCCTCGTTGTCATCGTGGTAGGAGATAATCCAGCTAGCAAAATCTATGTAAGAAATAAAGAGCGTTCTGCTATTGCGGCAGGCTTTCGGAGTGAAGTGAGACGACTTCCTGAAAGCATCAGCCAAGCTGAATTATTAGAAGTGATCGAACACTACAATCAAGATCCCCTTTGGCATGGGATTTTGGTGCAGTTGCCACTGCCTAAGCATATCGATGCGGATGCAGTCCTTTTAGCCATTGATCCGACAAAAGATGTGGATGGCTTTCATCCATTGAATATGGGACGCTTGTGGGCTGGGAATCCTCTCATGGTGCCTTCAACTCCCGCTGGGATCATGGAGATGTTCAAAGAGTACGGGATTGATCTAGAAGGGAAGCGAGCAGTCGTGATTGGTCGTTCCAATATCGTTGGAAAACCAATGGCGCAGTTGCTCCTCGCCAAAAATGCGACGGTAACCTTGACCCATTCCCGGACCCATCATCTGCCTAAAATTGCTAGAAGAGCAGATATCTTGGTTGTTGCGATCGGTCGTGCGAAATTTGTAACAGCAGACTTCGTGAAAGAAGGCGCCGTTGTTATTGACGTCGGAATGAATCGCGATGAGAATGGCAAATTGTGTGGGGATGTCGATTTTGACTCCGTTGCCCCTTTGGCCAGTCATATTACCCCGGTACCAGGAGGGGTTGGGCCTATGACCGTCACCATGCTGATGGAGCAGACCTACGAAGCAGCTGTTCGTGCCTTAAAAAAATGAAAGTGTGAACAAGATGAAGTTTGTATTTGATTTAGATGGAACCCTGTCATTCGATGGTGTCACAATCGATGATGAAATCAAACAGGTCTTATTGAGAGCAGAAGAATTTGGCCATGAAGTTGCCTTTGCTTCTGCACGTTCTTACCGGGACTGCTTGGGCCTTTTAGGGGACTCATTGAGTCAGCAACTCGTGATTGGTTTAAATGGTGGATTGGCCTATCGCCAGGGGCAATTAGTATATGAGGAACAATTGGACAAGGATGTGTATCGGGAAGTCCTTGGCTTTTGTCGCCATTACAATCTACCATTTTTTGTGGATGATACCTTTGATTATAGCGGACAGATTTTGGAAAAGATTCCTTTTGTTGCTAATGTGGATCCCCTCAAGAAAGCCCAGTATCGCTCGTTAGAGGAGCTGACAGATCCGATTAAGGTCGTGATCTATATGGGTGGTCATGAGGAGCTCGTGGATGAGATCATCGAGCGGATCGAAAAGACAGAAAAGGCCCATATCCGCTATCATGCGCATGAAAAATGCATCTATCTCAATCCAGCAGACACGCATAAAGCCACAACGGTAGAAGAACTCTGTGGAGAGAATTTCGTGGCTTTTGGCAATGATCAAAATGATATCGAGCTCTTTGAAAAAGCTCTTTATGCAGTTCAAATTGGTGATTTTCCAGCCCTTCAGCCTTATGCGGATGATCAATTGGTAGCCAAACAAAATCAACCACAAGCTGTGGCTGCTAAGATCTTGCAAGTCTTTGCAGAATTCAGAGGAAAATAAAAGATGGAGGGGGAGTCGTGGCTTCTCCTTTTTCGCTAGAAATGAGGAAGGTATGAGAACAGTTCAGAAAGAAGAGATCCAGCGAGTCATTGTGAAGCGAGATGCGAATTCTTATAAGGGCGATTTTGGTCGCCTGCTCTTGATTGGGGGGACTTACCCCTATGGGGGAGCTATTATTATGGCGGCGCTTGCTGCGGTTCATAGTGGTGCGGGGCTGGTTACTGTCGCAACAGATCCTGACAATCTGACAGCCCTTCATAGCCATCTTCCTGAAGCTATGGGCTTTGATCTGGCGGATCACGAACTTCTTCGGGAGCAACTCCAAAAAGCCAGCGTGATTCTTGTCGGTCCAGGCTTAAAGGAAGCAAGAGAAAGCCAAGCAATCTTGCAGATGATTTTTGAGCAAGTCTCTAGCCAGCAGGTCTTGATATTAGATGGAGGAGCTATTAGTCTTTTTGCGGCCTCTCAGTTTGACCTGCCAGAGGCTCAGTTGGTCTTTACCCCTCACCAAAAAGAATGGGAAAAACTGTCAGGGCTTGATCTAGCAAGCCAGACAGAAGGCAAGAGTCGAAGAGCAAAACAGAACTTTCCTCAAGGGACTGTCATTGTAGAAAAAGGGCCACACACCCGCATTTGGACAAGTGGGCAAGATGAGGGCTATCAGCTAGATGTTGGTGGTCCCTATCAAGCAACAGGGGGTATGGGAGATACCTTGGCAGGGATGATCGCAGGATTTACGGGTCAATTCCCACAGGTCAGTCTCTATGAGCGCGTGGTGGTTGCGACCTATCTCCATTCAGCCATTGCAGAAGACTTGAGCAAGGAGTTTTATGTGGTTCTACCCACGACCATCAGCCAAGAAATCCCCAAATGGATGAAGAAGTGGAGTGACAAAGATCAGGTTATCAGCACTGAAAATAGAAAATAGGTAAAAAAGATGAAGGAAAGCATTCGGAAAGCAAATCAGTATATCGATGAAAACAGGGAGAAGGTCAACCAGCAATATCGAGGAGCATTTCATTTGCTACCTCCAATCGGCTGGATGAACGATCCAAATGGCTTTGTTTATTTCCGTGGGGAATACCATTTGTTTTACCAATTCTATCCCTATGATAGTGTTTGGGGGCCCATGCATTGGGGGCATGCCAAATCAAAAGATCTTCTCCATTGGGAAGAACTGCCAGTAGCTTTAGCACCAAGTGAAAGCTATGATAAGGATGGTTGTTTCTCGGGTAGTGCTATTGTGAAAGATGACAAGCTCTATTTGCTGTATACTGGTCATGTAGACGATGAGGAAAAGCGCGAGGAGACTCAGTGTCTTGCGGTTTCGACAGATGGCATTACCTTTGAAAAGTTGCCTACTAATCCAGTGATCCATGCTCAACATATTGAGGGGATCGCAGATATTGCAGATTTTCGTGATCCTAAAGTATTTGAATACCAAGGAAGCTATTACGCTGTCGTTGCTTCTAAGACACCGGATGACAGAGGTCAAATTCTCCTATTTGCATCAAGTAATCTAGTAGATTGGACTTTTACATCAGTTCTTTTAAAAGGTGAAAAAGGGCAAGGAATTATGTGGGAGTGTCCTGATTTCTTCCCTTTAGATGGCAAATGGGTCTTGATCCTGTCTCCCATTGAAATGGAAAGGCAGCAAGAAAAATACTGGAACTTAAATTCGACGGTTTCCTTTATCGGTGACATGAATTGGGAAACGGGGCACTTTCGTGTTGATTCCTATGATGAAATGGATGGTGGTATGGATTTCTATGCCCCTCAAACTTGTCAAGGACCAAATGGCGAACGATACATGGTTGCCTGGATGCAAATGTGGCACCGTTCCATCCCTAGTCATGATTTAGCTCATAGGTGGGCAGGTAGTATGACTCTTCCAAGAAAATTGTCCTTGAAAGACGGACGATTGGTTCAGGAGTTACCTGAGTCAGTGAAAGAACACTTTCTTGTAAAGCATTTTCCAGAAACCATTGTTAAGGGAAATCAGATCACGATCCCAGCTAGAGAGAAACAAACCTTGTTTGAACTAGATGCCAAACCGGGTCGCTCCTTTATCCTTGGATATGGTGATGAAACTGATCCTGATTGTGTCTTGCAATTGATTTACGACGCCTCTCAAAAACGCTTTAGCTTGAGTCGAGACCAATTTGGGCACCCCATTTCTGGAAAAGAAGATCCAGCATTTCAATCGAGATGGATTCAGTTGGATGCTGAAAAGGATCATCATTTTTCAATCATTCGCGATACCAACTCCATCGAAGTATTCGTGGATGGTAAAACTCTCTCGATGACTTTTTATGAAACGAGTCAAAATCCCGTCTATACCCTCACGGCAGATGAAGGGGTTGATTGGGTCGTGAAAACCTATCAAAAATAGGATACAAAAGCCTCCTAAAGAAAAAAAGACAAGTTCTATGACTTGTCTTTTTTTCTTTACGAGAGGACAGAAGCGAGGAGTCCTCCCAGAATGAGGATGATAGCCCCGCTCAGTCGGTTGGCCATTTGGGCGAAGGCGATCATTTCCATACGATCAGATGCGGAGAGAACAGCGATATTTCCGGTTCCTCCCATCGAGTTATTGATCATACCAGATCCGATAGCAGTCTCCACTGGATACAATCCAACCAGTTTTCCGATCACAGCAGATGCAAGCCCCATAGCTAGAACAGATGTCAAGCTTAGGAGAATGAATTGCCAGGTCATCGCCTTAGCGAGAGTTGAAAGGTCAATCAAGGAAAGACCGATCCCAGCTAGGACTGCATGGGTGAGGTTGGTCATAATGACTTGGTTGAACATGACCACACAGTTTTCCAAAGGTTTTGGGACAGCATTGAAAGCTTTCAGGATAAAGACGATGATAATCATGAAGGCATAACTGTGGATTTTTGGAACAAAGGCATTGCAGATGACCCCGAGAAGAAAAATACTAAAGGCAAACATCATTCCAACTCCGATTTGGGTCGGATCAAGTGTGAGTTTTTCTTTCTTCAATTCATCTTTATTGACGGGAATCAAGACACCGTGACCATTGTAAGGACTGTCTGCAAAGATTTTGACGATCAAAACAGCTCCAATGATGGCAAGGATATTACCAAGTGTGGTAGCGGGTGCCAATTGAGAGAAGATGGCTGCTTGGCTTCCATGGAGATTAGCAGCGTATATCTTTGAAAGAGGCAGGATTCCAGCTCCCATTCCTCCGACCATTTGTGGGAATGAAACATAGAGAATCGAATGTCCAAATCCTTGTCCCAAAAGGCTTCCAATGATCCCAACAGAGAGAGCCCCAATGACCATGGTGACCAAGGAAACAGGAATAAAGCGAGCGGAAGCTTTTACCAAGAGATTTCGATTCATCCCTAGAATAGCCCCACAAATCAAGGCTGCGATATAAAAATCAAGAAAGCCAAAGGAATCTCCCAAAAAGCCCTTGGTGGCTGTGATAATGTTTGCTGGAATAACATGGAAGGTCGCTAGAAGAGTAGCTCCAAGTAGGGTGAAGACGGATCCCCCACCTAGGTAAGAATTCATGATTGGAAGTTTTTCACCGATAAAGTAGAGAAAGTGCCCCATGACGACCAAAAGGAGGGTTAGTCCAAGCATATTGAGTGGGAGTTTCCCCATAGCAATCGTCACCGAAAGAACGATGACGATGAATGCATATAGAGGAAGACTGACACCGGAAATGTTGATTTCATTCAATTTTTTCATGGTTGTTCAGTCAGCTCCTTATTAGTATTTAGGATACCATTTAAGGTCACGTACAGCTTTGGCCATATCTGTTTCTTTAGCTTGTGCAAGCCCTTGTTCTTGAGCTTTCTTGGCAACAGCTTCTGCTACCTTGATAGACACGTCAGCTACATATTGGAATGGTGGAAGGACTGGAGCACCTGGTTGACCTGGATTGACGATGCCTGACAATGAGTGAGCAGCTGCCCCGATCATTTCATCTGTCAACAATTTGGCTTCAGAGGCCAACATACCAAGACCAAGCCCTGGCTAGATCCAAGCGTTATTGGCTTGACCGATTTCGTAGTCCACACCTTTGTAGCTGATGGTTCCTGAAGGGACACCGGTAGCGACAAAGGCTTTACCGTCTGACCATTCAATGACTTGTTGGGCTGTTGCTTCCAATTTCTTGGTTGGGTTAGAAATTGGGAAGATCACTGGGCGTTCAGTGTTTTCACACATGGCTTCAACCACTTCTTTAGTGAAGGCACCTGGGTTTGTAGAAGTTCCGACCAAGATTGTTGGTTTCACTGTTTTGATCACTTCAAGAAGATTGGTCATATCGCCTTTACCTTCGAAGTCAGCACGTTTTTTAGCAAATGGTTTTTGAGCTGGCGTCAAATCTTCCATATCGTCAAACAAAAGACCTTGTTTATCGATCATGAAGAAACGTTTGTAAGCTTCTTCTGGAGAAAGTCCTTCAGCAACCATTTCAGCGTGAACACGGTCTGCGATACCAGCACCAGCAGAACCACCACCATAGCAAAGGTAAACTTGGTCTGTCAATTTTTCACCAGTGATATCCATCGCTCCAAAGATACCACCCAAGACAACGATCCCAGTTCCTTGAATATCATCGTTGAAAGTTGGAATTTCTTTCTTGTAACGGTTCAAGATATCAGCCGCATTTGAACGACCAAAGTCTTCCCAGTGAAGGTACAATTTAGGGAAAAGTTTTCCAGCTGTTTGAACGAATTGATCGATAAAGGCATCGTATTTTTCACCACGAACACGTTCATGACGGTTCCCCAGATACATTGGATTGTTTAACAATTCTTCACGGTTGGTACCAGCATCGATGACAAGAGGCATAACGCAAGCTGGATCAATTCCGGCTGCAGCCGTGTAGACCATGAGTTTTCCGACAGAGATGTCAACCCCTTGGACACCCCAGTCACCAATACCGAGGATTCCTTCTGCGTCAGTTGCAACGATCAAGCGGATATCGCGATCGCCAGCCGCATTTTTCAACGTTTCTTCGATATTTTCTGGGTGGTTAATATCAAGGTAAGCGGCATATTGTGGGTCTACAAATAGTTCAGAATATTGTTCAATGGTGTCTGCGATCACTGGATCATAGACGATTGGGTTGAACTCAACGATGTGATGGTTAAAGAGGTAGTAGAAAAGAGTACGGTTTGTATTGAAAATTTCCATCAAGAAAAGACGTTTTTCAAGGTCTGATGGTTTGCGCAAGAAATGTTGATAAGCTTGTTCAGCTTGTTCTTCGATGCTTTGAACATAGGGAGGAAGAAGACCGATCAGGCCAAGTTCTTTACGTTCTTCCATTGTGAAAGCAGTTCCTTTATTTAAGAAAGGATTGTTTAAAATTTCATGTGATTTCATTGCGAAATACTCCTCATAAATAATTTATCTGTAAGATTTTTTCTCACGCAAGCCATTATAGTCTTCGGTAATTCTTATAGTCAACTTCCCTTGTCCTTATAAAAAAATTTTATAAGTAAGAGTTTTGTGTTAGAATGAAGGAAATGGAAATTGTAGAAATAGAGGGATAGAGATGAATATCCGAGACTTGGAATATTTTTATCAACTGTCGAAATTAAAGTCTTATACAGATGTGGCGCATTATTTTCAAGTGAGTCAACCGACTGTGACTTATGCCATCAAGCGTTTAGAGGATCACTATGCTTGCCAGTTGGTAGAAAAATCGTCTTCAAATCGTGTCTTGCACCTAACTCAGCCGGGGAAGGTTTTAGCCAATCACGCGCGAGAAGTTTTAATCGAAATCGAAAAGACAGAAAAAGCTGTTGAACGCAGTAAAAAGAATCTGTTGCGCATTGGACTACCGCCATTGATCACTAGCGATATCATGAAAAAATTTGGGACACATGATGAAGAGCTTGAGATTTTTCGTCAATCGCAATTGGTGCAATTAGGTTCCAGGGATTTGATGCGATTGTTGGTGCGTGGTGATTTAGATTTTAGTCTATTGGGAAGCTTAGAGCCTATCTCGCACGCGCATTTGACCAGTCAGCTTCTGTATAAAAAAGAATTTTTTGTGATTGTTTCAAAGGATCATCCACTAGCAAATCGCAAGGAAATTTCTTTTAAAGAGGTGTTAGAGGAGACCTTCATTCTGTTAGATGAGCATCATGTCCACATGACGGCTTTTAAACGCTTAAATGCTCGCTTTGATGATTTGGCCCAGTCTACTGTTGTCTTGACCGATTCCAACTTGGTCTTGAGTTTCATCGAAGAAAATTTGGGAATTGGCCTCATGACCGATCTGACTCTCTTTCCAGAATATCCAAATCTTGTCAAAATTCCGCTGGTTGAAGAGGAAAAAACAGTCTTCTATATTAGTTATGCCTATCCAAATGAAGGGGAACCCCAAGCGCTTCTTAGCTCCTTTATTGAACGGTTGGAGAAGTGTGAAAAATAAGGAAGCGGGTGTCAAACAGACAAATAGAAAGTGTCTTGAATAAAATGAGGCTTGTAGAGAAAGGAAATTCATGATTTCGCTTTGTCTGCCAGCCTTTTTTGGTGTTTTTTGGTATAATTAAACTTGATCATATTCTGCAGAAAGGAGTTCCTATGTCCAACTATTTATCCGTATCAAGTTTGACCAAATATTTGAAATTAAAATTTGATAAGGATCCCTATTTGGAAAGGGTTTATCTGACAGGGCAGGTCTCCAATTTCCGAAAACGTCCCAACCACCAGTATTTTTCATTAAAGGATGAAAAAGCGGTTATTCAGGCGACGGTCTGGGCTGGGGTTTATCGAAGCTTTGGTTTTGAGCTAGAAGAAGGCATGAAGATCAACGTCATCGGTCGTATTCAGCTCTATGAGCCAAGTGGGAGTTATTCCATTGTCATTGAAAAGGCTGAACCAGATGGGGTAGGGGCCTTGGCCATCCAATTTGAGCAACTCAAGAAAAAGTTGACCGAAGAAGGTCTCTTTCAGGATCGGTGGAAGCAAGCTCTGCCACAATTTTCAAGAAAGATCGGGGTCATCACCAGTCAAAGTGGGGCCGTGATTCGCGATATTATCACAACGGTGAGCCGACGCTTCCCTGGTGTAGAGATTGTGCTCTACCCGACCAAGGTTCAGGGTGAAGGCGCATCTAGTGAGGTGGTTGCTAATATTCAAAGGGCCAACCAACGGGATGATTTGGATGTCTTGATTATCGGTCGTGGGGGTGGTTCGATTGAAGACCTCTGGGCCTTTAATGAAGAAGCAGTGGTGCGAGCCATTTTTGAATCGCGGATTCCGATTATCTCCAGTGTTGGACATGAGACAGATACGACTCTAGCCGATTTTGTAGCAGACCGACGAGCTGCTACTCCGACAGCCGCTGCTGAATTGGCCATAGGAGCCGACAACGGTAAAAGTGT
>CAUCUH010000034.1:0-15029 GCA_958445905.1 uncultured Streptococcus sp. | reverse complement strand
ACTCGGGAGTTTTGAAACTTTAGGTTCAAAACTAAGTCATGGAACTTCGTAGAAGTTCGCTGACGTCCGTACTCACCTAAGGAAAGTCTCAAATAAGTCTTAAAGTTAAATTGATAACTACTCTCCGGAGTAGTTTTTTTATAAACTAAAATTTTCTGAAAATTCTTTTCTTCTGAAAATCTTTGTGGTATAATCTTAAAATAAACTTAAAATTTCTTAAGGAGTTTTACATGAAAAAAAGAAATGTCATTGCACTTGCGGGAGTTGCTCTCCTTTCAGCAGGTATCCTAGCGGCTTGTTCTGGTGGTTCTAAATCATCTAGCTCAAGCAACGGCCAAAAATTCTCATATGTCTATGAGACGGAGCCTGAAAACTTGAACTATATCACATCTGGTAAAGCAGCAACCCACGATATCACAGGAAACTTGATTGATGGCTTGTTTGAAAATGACAAATACGGTAACTTGATTCCATCTCTTGCAAAAGATTGGACAGTTTCGCAAGATGGCTTGACTTATACTTATAAACTTCGTGACGATGCTAAATGGTATGATTCAGAAGGCGAAGAGTATGCGGATGTAACAGCTAAAGATTTCGTCACAGGGATCAAATATGCGGCTGATAACAAATCAGAAATGCTCTACATCATCCAAGATTCTATCAAAGGCTTGAATGACTACGTCAGTGGTAAAAATAAAGATTTCTCAGCTGTAGGAGTAAAAGCAGTTGATGATCATACCCTTCAAATCACTTTGAACCAACCAGAATCTTACTGGAACTCTAAATTGACTCTTGGGATCACTTTCCCTGTCAACGAAAAATTCGTGAAATCAAAAGGGGATAAATTCGCTCAAGCAAGTGACACCAGCTCCCTTCTTTACAATGGTCCTTACATCTTGAAGAGCTTTACTTCAAAATCTTCTATCGAAATGACCAAGAATGAAAACTACTGGGATAAAGACAAGGTCTACGTCTCAGATGTAAAATTGGAATTCTACGATGGACAAGACCAAAGTAAACTGGCGAAATCATTCGGTGAAAATGCTCTTAGCTTGGCAAAACTCTTCCCAACTGGATCTGGTTACTCAGAGCAAGCCAAAGAATTTAAAGATGAAATCACCTACACTCCTCAAGATGCTGCTTCTTATGTCATTGGTACCAACATAGACCGTCAATCTTACAAACACACAGCTAAAAAGACCGATGAAGAAAAACAATCTACTAAGAAAGCCCTCTTGAACAAGGACTTCCGTCAAGCGATCAGCTTTGCCTTCAACCGTGAAGTTTATGCTGCTCAATTGAACGGAAAAGACGGAGCAAGCAAGATCATCCGTAACCTCTACATTCCACCAACATTTGTCCAAGCTGATGGCAAGACCTTCGGTGAAATGGTAAAAACACAATTGGATACCTATGGAGATGAGTGGAAATCTACTAAACTAGATGATGGTCAAAACGGTCTCTTCGATGCGAAGAAAGCGAAGGAAGAGTTTGCAAAAGCGAAGACTGCCTTGGAAGCAGATGGTGTGAAATTCCCAATTCACATCGATATGCCTGTAGACCAAACCACTCCATCAAGAGTTCAACGGGTGCAATCTTTCAAACAATCAGTTGAAGAAGCGCTTGGTAAAGAAAATGTCGTCATCGATATCCAAATGCTTTCGAAAGAAGACCTTCAAAATGTGACCCTCTTTGCACCAAATGCGGCTGGCGAAGACTGGGATCTCTCTGATAATGTTGGATGGAGCCCTGACTACCAAGACCCATCAACTTACATGGATATCTTGAAAGCTTCATCTGGTGAAAATACTAAGACTTTCCTTGGATTTGACCCAAGTGAAAACAATGAAGCAGCTAAAAAAGTTGGTCTGTACGACTTTGAAAAGATGATCAAAGATGCTGGTGCAGAAACACAAGACGTCAACAAACGCTATGAAAAATATGCGGCAGCGCAAGCTTGGTTGACAGATAGTGCCCTTGTTATGCCAACTTCTTCATCAACTGGACGTCCATTCTTGACACGTATCGAACCATTCTCAGCTCCGTTTGCATGGACTGGTGGTAAAGGAAAAGACCACGTGATCTACAAAGGAATGAAACTCCAAGATAAAGCTGTGACAACTGCTGACTACAACAAAGCCCTTGAAAAATGGCAAAAAGAACAAGCAGAGTCAAACAAAAAAGCACAAGAAGATCTTAAGAAACACGTTAAATAAGAATCGATAACCGAGGCTGATGCCTCGGTTTTTTGTGGGATCATTTGAGTATCTAATTGATCTAAAAACGCTTACATAGTATAATAGGAGTGTTGATTACAAAAAGTGAGGAGATTGACATGAAAAAGAAAACAATGGTTTCCATTGTCGCATCGAGCTTATTGATCGCGCCGATGGTCTTGCATCAAGTAGCAGCAGCAGATGAGCAGACAGAAGAGCTAGCCCCATCGACAGAAGTGGTCCATGCTCCATCTACTGAAGCAAGACCGACAACAAGTGACGCAAGTACTGTCACTAGTGAAGAAGCTGCAAGCTCGAATGAGGCATCGCTGGATCGGACGGCAGGTGCCAATCAAGTAGCCCCTGTTACAGAAGAACACACAAGACAGAGTGAGCCTACTGTCCCAGTAGCAAGTCCAGCAGCAACCAACAGGGAAGCTGCACCTCAATCTGCTCCCAGTTCAGAAGCTCCGGCAACAAGTAATGATTTGGCAAAGGTTACAGGTAGCACCCTTGTAGCGGATCAGGCCTCTAAAGAGTTGACGGTCCAAGATGCTGTTAATGGCTTGCTTCAATGGGCAGCAACAGATCCTAGTCAATTGGGCCAAAGCCAAGCAGATCGCGAACGCTTTGCCAAGAGTTTAGGCTTGATTGAAAAATCAGAAGATCTGACTCGTAAGGTTAGTCAGCCAGAATTGGCCAAGATGTATGAAACAGCTAAGAAACTCTACGATGCCTATCGTGTTGAAAAGAAAAGTCCGCTCTTTTTAAATGGTCGGGCCCAGCCGATTTTCCCTTATACAACGGGAGAAAAAGAAGACCAAGACTACAAATATGAAGACAGCCAAATTGTACGCTTCCCAGTCTATGTCGAAACGGACTACGATACCGATGCAGATGGCAAGCCTGACTTGGTCAAAGCCATTGTTCAATTACCAAAAGCCGTAGCACAAGGCGATTTTAAGGCAGCCACTATTCTCGAAGCGCGCCCTTACGTAGCGGGGACGCTCGATGAAAACTACGTGACCCTTGAAAGTCTGGGGCTTCCAACGGATGGTAGCTACGATATGAAGAAACTGCACAGTCAACCTGCAAAGAGACAGCCAGTAAGCAGTGAAACAACAGTAGAAGCAGCGAAAAAAGCCAAGGCTTCGGATTGGTATTACTACAGTCCCTACGAGTATATCTATGACTACGAAGATCTGAACTGGTACGACTATTTCTTAGTTAGAGGCTATGCCTTTATCTCGAGTGCCGGACTTGGTACCAAGGGATCAGAAGGCTTTAACACGACGGGGTCTGATCTCGAAATCAATGCCTTTAAGAATATTATCGAATGGGTCAATGGCAAACGCAAGGCCTACACCGATAAGACTAGCAATGTCGAAATCAAGGCAGACTGGGCAACTGGCAATGTCGCTATGACCGGTCTCTCCTGGGCTGGAACCACGACCTTTGGTGTGGCAGCGACAGGCGTAGAAGGATTGAAGACCATCGTTCCAGCAGCAGGGATTGCCTCTTGGTATGATTATTTCAATAGCCAAGGTACCCAGTTTGGCAATGCACCTTATAGTGACCTTTCATGGCTCTCCCTCTACGTTAGCACGCGGATGCTGGACCAAGATGACTGGGCAGGAATTTGGCAAAACTATTCCAACTACATCAACCAATTGAACAAGGACCAGTACGCTCATGATCGCAACTACAGTGATGTCTGGAAGGAGCGGGATTATACCCTTCATCCAGGAAATCTCAAGACCAGCGCCCTGATCGTCCATGGCTTGAATGATGACAATGTCAAGACCAAGCACTTTGAACTTATGTACGATGCCCTCAAGAAAGCAGGACAAGATGTCAAGCTCTATCTCCACCAAGGAGATCACGTCTACCCAGCGGCTATGTCACGGGGATACGGCATCACCGCCAATGGTCAGGACTTTTATGACCTGCTCAATACCTGGCTGACCCATTACCTCTACGGAGTGGACAATCACGTCGAAAGCTTGCCAGCGGTCCTAGCTCAAAACAACTATGATCCAAGCAAGTGGACCAGCTATGATAACTGGAAGAGCAGTCAACGTCTCTTCTTGAATGCAAGCTCGAAACGTCTAGAAGAAACCATTTCTAGTGATTATGCGGCTGCAGGTGTTGAGAGCGCTAACCGTAATGAAACTGTCAGCAAAGCCTCCTCTAAGGCCAATCTGACCTTCGTTTCTGATGTTACTGAGGACACTACGATCAAGGGCCACATCCCTGTTCATTTCAAGGCAGCTCTTGCCAAGGGTCAAGGAAAGAATTTCCAAATCAACGCCCTCTTGGTAGATGTGGCAGATGAGGACTTTGACGTGGTAGGAAATGGTAGCGTCAAGCAAGATAAAACGGCAGACGCTTTCTGGATGGGAAGCAATTTAAGCAACCTATCTGTTGCCGAATACGAAACCATCAAGACCAAGTACAAGGTGATTGCGAAAGGCTGGATCAACCTTGCGAACCCTGAGTCTGGCTACGATTCAGCAAGCTCACGAGCTAGCATCGAGCCAAAAGTGGGAGAATACCACGATTATACGGTCTATCTCCAACCAAATCTCTATACGGTTAAGAAAGGTCACAAGTTAGCACTTGTTTTCAACACCTATGACCCATCTGATTTAACGGTGGAGCATCCATATGAAGTGACCTTTAAGACAGATTCTATCCAGGCGGCGATTCCAATTGTTGAAAAGACCCGCGCCCAAAAGGCAGCTTATGTACCAAGTGCAACAGATACAGACTATGCGAATTTACCAGAAGTTGAAGGTGCTGCTCTAGTCGCTCCAGAAGTGCACTACAAGGAAGAATATAGGCTTCCAAGCCCAGAATCCTTTGTCCAACCAAGCCAAACTCTTCCTGAAAAAGCAGAGCAGATGCAAATAGGATCAGCAAGACAAGAGCACTCTCTTCATACACTAGCTGTATCTTATGGACCTCAATTTGTTTCACAAGGATTGGCAGAAGATCCTCAAGCTGCAACTCTTGTAGTGGGAGGAGAGAAAGCAGATCATACGCTTCCTCAAACAGGGAGCAAAGACCATTCTCTGGGTCTCTTAGGGGTGATTAGCCTAACAGCTTCTAGCCTCATCTTTTGGCGCAAAAAGAGAGAAGATGCCTAAGGACTCCCCGTAGCAAATATTTCTAAAATGGCATCTTTTAGTGTAAAATAAAAGTAGAAATGCAGAATCAGTAGTCACTACTGAAAAAGGAGGAAATATGGCACACATAATCACAGATGCAACTTTTGAACAAGAAACCAGCCAAGGCCTTGTCTTGATTGACTTTTGGGCAACTTGGTGCGGTCCATGCCGCATGCAAGCTCCAATCTTGGATCAGTTGGCAGAAGAAGTACATGAAGATGATTTGAAAATCTGTAAGATGGATGTCGATGAAAATCCAAATACAGCGCGTCAATTCGGTATCATGTCGATTCCAACTCTTCTCTTTAAAAAAGATGGACAAGTTGTCAAACAAGTGGCTGGAGTTCATACGAAAGCCCAATTGAAAGAAATCATTGCAGAATTGAGCTAAAAAGAAGACTCGTTTTCCAAACCGGAAAACGAGTTTTTTTGATGCTCTTTATTTCTTTCAAATAGACGCGATACCCATTGACAGCGCTTTCTTATAGTGCTAAAATGAAGCTGTATTTCCTATAAAATTTTTACAGGAAAAAATTCTCCTAGGAAGGTGTAGATCCTAGGAGAAAATTACATATAAAGGTTATTGCCCCTCTGTATCTTGGGCTACCCAGACACTGACGGAACGTTCTGCCACTGGGAATTCAGCAGTACCGTCTTCTTGGACTTGGACGGTTTCGCTACAATTTTCTAGTACATCATAGTAGGTGAGGCCTGCGTAGGATGAGCCGATCTCCATGACTTTTGTAGCAGCTTGGTTATTGGAAATCAAGCAGGCGATTGGTGCTGATTCTTCTGAACCTGAACGTGTCCAACCGATGCAATTAGGATCATCGAAGTAGTCCGTTTCTTCCCCATAGGCCAGATCTTTACGAACCCATAAGAGTCGATCGAGGACCCCTTGGAAACTTTCTTGCGCAAATTGGCCCTCGATACCGTAGTAGTCTCCATAGAAGACACAAGGCAAACCAGCTTCACGAAGTAAGATCAAGGCATAGGCTGCAGGCTTAAACCATTCTTGGATGGTAGATTCCAAGGCTTGCCCTCGTTGGGTATCATGGTTGTCCACAAAGGTTACGGCCTGTTCAGGATGATTGAGTGCTAGTGTTCCGTCAAAAATAGTTCGAAGGTCGAAATTTTCACCTTCTTGACTAGCTCGGAAGAGATTTTGGTGGAGGGCCACATCGATCAAGTCGTATAAGTAGTCAATGCTTTCCAAGTACTCATCGTTGGTTTCTGTGTCCCCATTCCAAAATTCACCAAAGACGTAGAAATCTTCACCATATTTTTTGGTGATATTGTGGATGAAATTCTTCATAAAGAAGGAGTCAATGTGTTTGACTGCATCCAGACGGAATCCCTCAACCCCTGTTGTTTCGATAAACCATTCAGCCCATTGGTCGAGATTTTCTACAACCTCGGGATGTTTGAAATCGATATCGGCGTACATGAGGTAATCGTAGTTTCCGTTTTCCTTGTCAACCAGATCTCCATGGGCCCAACCTTTGTTGTCCCCTTGGATTTGGTAGATCCCACTTTTATTACGTGAAGCATCGTAGTCCGTACCGGTGAAATGGTACCAATGCCAGTGGAAGTCATTATAGGCGCCATTTCGGCCATCAAAGGTGAATTTGGTCCATCCTTGAATGGTGAAAGGTTCGGTAAGGATCTTGTTTCGATCCATCGGATCGACCTCAACGACCTCGAATTCTTCTAAACCATCTGCAGCAGCTTTGTGGTTAAGAACGACATCGGCCATTGGTTGAATCCCTGCATCTTTGAGGGCTTGAATAGCTTGAAGATAATCGTCTTTGAAGCCATATTTGGTACGAACTGTTCCTTTTTGGTCGAACTCGCCCAAATCAAAGAGGTCATAGACTCCGTACCCAACGTCATTGTTAGAAGTAGCTTTAAAAGCAGGCGGCATCCAGACTTTACGAATACCCAAGTCTGCTAAGTGTTGCGCATCTTCAGCAAGACGCGTCCAGTGGTTCCCATCAGAGGGCAAATACCACTCGAAATATTGCATTAAGGTTTGATTTTCCATTTTTATTTCTTCTTTCATGTGAATGTCCCTATTTTACCAAAAATAGTTGGATGCGACAAACGTTTGCGCTGGAATCAAGCCCTTTCTGGAAAAGAAATCGCATACATGAAAGAAATGAAGTGAGAATATAACATAATAGAGTCAGGCTCCGCTAGGACTGACTTTGAAAATGGTGAAAGGAGACCATTTTATGAAAAAAACAACTCTTGTTTCTCTACTCGTTGCAGGTTTACTGATTAGTCCTGCTGTACTCGCCCAGCATGTGCAAGCAGACCAAGTAAGTAGCACAACTACTGAGGAGACGGTGACTCCTTCTACGGCAAGTCCTGAAGTTATTGAAACAGTGACCTCAACACAAGGAGACACTAAAGGAACCGTACAGCCTGAAAAAGTGGAAGAGGTTTCAGAAACTAACAGACCAACCACTTCGCCAACCGCTCCGACAACTACTCCGACGACTGAGCTACATGAAGAACCTGCGTCAAGTCCAGCGGTAGTAAGCGCCCCAACTGTTGAGTCCACTCTGGCCAATCAGCCAAGCCCTGCGCCTGCGACGCCTACCGTTGGCAGTCAAGAGGAGCGCGCGACTTCAAAAGTAACCCAAGGAGACTTGGCTGAAATTACTGGTGCAACTGTAACCGACCAGGATCGTGAAAAAGAAGTTACGGTGACGGAGGCAGTCAATCAACTATTGAACTGGGCTTCAACCAAGGAAAATCAAGTCGGATCTACTGATAAAGACCGATTAGCTTTTGCTAAGAGCCTAGGGATGGTCAAGGAAGGAGTGGAGGGCTCTGCTCCAGTCACTAATCTCACTTCGATGGTTGATGTAGCCAAACAGCTCCGTGCCGCTTACCGAGCTGACAAGAAGACACCTCTCTTTTTGAATGGCAAAGCACAACCTATTTTCCCATTTACGCCAGGGGACGATCCGGAGCATTACTCCTATGACAAGAGTGACATCGTCCGCTATATTGTCTATGTGGAAACTGATTATGATACGGATGGAGACGGCAAGCCTGACTTGGTCAAGACCTTTGTACAGGTGCCAAAAGCTGCTGTCAATGGGGACTATAAAGCTGCGTCCATCTTTGAAGCTAGTCCTTATGTAACAGGAACAACAGAAGAGCGTACCTTAGAGGGAATTGGTCTCAAAGAAGGTGGAAACTTCGATATGGCCAAGCTCTATGAAAAACCTGCCAAACGCCAAGCAACCAAGACTGTTACGACAGAAGAAGTAGCCAAAGCGACTGATCCAAAGGATTGGTACTACGTCAATCCGCGTGAAAGTTCTGAAGATTATACGCATTATGATTACGAAAATCTCAACTGGTACAATTATTTCTTAGTTCGTGGTTATGCAGTGGTGACCAGTAGTGGTTTGGGCTCTAAAGGATCAGACGGGATCAATACGACCGGCTCTGATCTTGAAGTGGCCGCATACAAGAATATCGTGGAGTGGCTCAACGGCAAACGCAAAGCCTACTCTGATAAGACTAGCAACCAGGAAGTTAAGGCAGACTGGTCCAACGGCAATGTCGCTATGACAGGCTTGTCTTGGGCAGGTACGACGACATTTGGTGTAGCGTCCACTGGGGTTGAAGGGCTCAAGACCATTGTGCCAGCCGCAGGGATTGCTAGTTGGTATGACCATTTCAACAGCCAAGGCTCTCCCCTTGATACAGGAGCTTCCAATGACCTTTCCTGGTTATCTGTCTATACCTCTGGTCGTATCCTTGACAAGGAAGATTGGGACAAGGTCAAGGATTACTATGCAGCCTATATCACCAAGCTCAATGAGCTCCAACACAAGGATGGTCATAATTACAACGAAGAATATGCTAAACGCGACTACACGCTCAATGCAGCCAATCTGAAAGCGGCCCCTCTCATTATCCAAGGGCTCAATGATGACAATGTCAAACCCAAACATTTTGAACTCATGTTAGAAGCCTATAAAAAGGCGGGGATCGATGCCAAGGTCTTGCTCCACCAGGGCAATCACATCTATCCATCTACTCGTTGGTCAGGGACAGAAGTCGCAGGCCAAGCCTTTAATGACCTGATGAATCTCTGGTATAGCCATTACCTCTACGGTATTGAAAATGGGATTGAAAACCTTCCACAAGTAACAGCTCAGGACAATCTAGATCCAAGTAAATGGCGTCGTTTTGATAAATGGGATACCAGCAATGCTATTTCTGCTCGTATCTACTCCAAACGGGAGGATGTGACTGTAACTGGTGATTACTATGGTACAGGAAATAACTGGACTACACGTAACCAAGATGCGGCCTTCCATTCCTCAGAAGTAGCGGCTTCCTATGCAGCACCTGTCGACCAAGATGTCACCATCAAAGGCCATATTCCTGTGCATTTTAGCGCTGCTTTTGTCAAGGGAGACAAAAACCATGCCCATGTCAGTGCGACCTTGATGGATGTCTCAGACGAAGACTTTGATGTGGTCAAAGAAGAAATCACCTATGACAAAGACGGTTATAGCACGCGCACATTAGACAAGGAAACCATCGATGAGACAGGCTACTGGAATGGTAGCAACCTTGAAACCTTGCCTCTCAAACGTTACAAGACCCACAAGGTTAAGAGTGTGGTGATTGCGCGTGGTTGGATGAATCTGGCCAATCCAGCATCTCGCTATGACTCAGCAAGTTCTAGTCATTCTATTGATCTGAAAGAAAACGAATATCATGATTACACCATGTATCTGCAACCAAATCTCTATACAGTGAAAAAAGGCCATCGACTGGTTTTGAGTTTGCACACCTATGATCCAGATTACATCTATTTTGCAGATCCTTATGAAGTGACCTTCAAGACAGATTCTATTTCTGCAACGATTCCAATCGTAGAAGACAGTCGATCTCTCTTGTTCCGTTATCAACCAAGTGAAAAAGATACAGACTATGCGTCATTGGCAGATCGGATCTTGCCAATTGCAACCATTCAACCAAAAGTAGATCCTGAACAAGACCCAAGTCCAGTAGATCAAGCGGAAAAACCAATTGTTCCAAGTAATCCAATGACGCCAACCAATCCAGCTATTTCTGAAATTCCTCAAAAACCAAGCCACGGTCGAGATCCGATGGACTTCCGTAAGGAACAAAAAGAAGAAACTGCACAAGAATTGGCTCAAAGAGCTGATAAAGATAAGATAGAAGTGACAAGCCAACCAAGCCTTCCAAAAACAGGTCAAGCAACAAGCTCTTGGACTCTCTTTGGCTTCCTAGGACTCATGCTCACCAGCCTTTTGTCACTTGGCAAAGCTCACAAAGATGAATAGTAGAAAAGAAGGATGGAGAGAAAGTGAAAACCACCAATAGAGAGAGCATCGAAACGATTTTTTCCGAAGCCTTGGCGATTCCAAGCTTCACCAATACTGAGACCGAGCAAGGAATCGAAGCCTACCTGGATCAACGGATTGGACAAATCCCCTATTTCAAGGAACACCCGGACCATTTTGGGCGCTATCAGGTGCCACAGGATCACTTGCATCGGTCGGTCAATTGGGCCCTGGTTGATAAGGGAAAGAAAAAAACAGTTATCCTTTTCCACCACCATGATACAGTTGATCTAGAAGACTATGGAAATTTGGCAGAGATCGCGCTCGATTCTGATAAAGTAGCAGAAGCTTTGAAAAGACTGGACAGTCGACCTGATATGCAGGAAGATTTAGCTTCTGGGGAATGGAAATTTGGCAGAGGGTCTTGCGATATGAAAGCAGCATTGGCCCTTCAATTGGGGGTTCTGGAAGCCTATGCGGCAGATCCCGTGGAAGGTCAGGTCAATCTGCTCTATCTCTCTGTTGGAGATGAGGAATCCTATTCACGTGGGATGCGTGGAGCTTTGGGCCTCCTCACAGATTTGCAGGAGAAGTTTGATCTGAATTATGTATTAGCAGTGGATTCAGAACCCTTTGAATCAGAGGTAGGAAAAGAAAAGGTCCTTCACATTGGCACAGTCGGCAAACTCATGCCGGTCGTTGTGGCACAAGGTGTCTTGTCCCATATGAAGGAGCCCCTCAAAGGGATCAATGCCTTGTCCCTCTTAGTAGCCATTGCAAGCCAGCTGGATCTTCATCCCGATCTGGCTGATCAGGCCTTGGGAGAGACGTCTCCCCTTCCTTCTTGGTCTTATCTCAGAGATTTGAAGGAGCAGTACGATGTATCGACCGTACTTTATGCGGCTGGTTATTTCAGTGTGTTGCATTTGAAGAAAACACCCCAAGAGCTCTTGCAACGAATCTATGAGCTTAGTCAGGAGGCCTTGGACGCCTTTTACAAGAAGTACGAGCACTTGCAGGATCAGGCAGGCCAAGACCACATTATTGCAAGGCCAAGAGTCATCACCTATCAAGAACTAGAGGAACGTTGCCAAGCCTTAGAGGGCTACCAAGACTTTAGAGAAGCTTCTAATAAAAAAGCGGAGCAAGATTTTCGTAATGGGACCAGCTACCAAAGCCTTGCGATTCAGCAAATCCAGCGATTCCTTGAGTTTCTCGGAGATAAGGATCCTATGGTGGTCATCGGTTTTGCGCCCCCATATTATCCTTCCATGAATTGCCGCTTTTTAGACAATACCGATTTCAATATTGTGTCCCTCATCACTGATTACCGTGAGTATCTGGACACAAGAGGTTACCTCTTAAAAGTCGAAGAATACTTTATGGGGATTAACGACACCAGTTATTGTGCCTTGGAAAAGGATGTGGCTTCTTATCAAGTCGTCCTAGATAGCCTAGCCACACCAGCCCAGGTCTATGATCTGGATCTGGAAAAAATTGCCCAAATTCAGGTTCCAGCGGTCAATCTAGGCCCTTGGGGCAAAGAATTGCATAAGCGAGGAGAGCGGGTCTACAAAGAAGACTTCTTGGAGACCATTCCAAACTATCTGCTAGAATTGCTCTACCATTTCGATGATCGCTTATCAACAGAATAAGAAAAAACGGTCCCAATGAGGATCAATTAGGGAGTTAACATGATTACATTTCACGGAGTTACCAAAGATTACGATGGGCATATTGCCCTCAACCACTTGGATCTGACCATCGAGGATGGGCAAATTGTCGGCCTGATTGGCCACAACGGAGCCGGTAAGTCAACGACGATTAAGAGCCTGGTTAGTGTCATCACCCCAACAACTGGATCAATTGAAGTGGATGGTCAGGACCTCTATAGCCATCGACTGGCGATCAAAAAGAAGATCGGTTATGTGGCGGATTCGCCAGATCTTTTCTTGCGTCTCACAGCCAATGAATTCTGGGAGTTGGTTGCGACCTCTTATGATATGAGTCAGAAAGACTGTGATCAACGCTTGGAAGAGCTTCTTAGGATCTTTGATTTTCAGAGCCACCGCTATGAAGTGATTGAATCCTTTTCACATGGGATGCGCCAGAAGGTCTTCGTCATTGCAGCCCTCTTGTCAGATCCAGATATCTGGGTCTTGGACGAACCGATGACCGGTTTAGACCCACAGGCTTCTTACGATTTAAAACAAATGATGCGCCAGCATGCGGATCGGGGCAAGACGGTTATTTTCTCTACTCACGTCTTAGAAGTAGCTGAACAACTCTGTGATAAAATCGCCATTCTCAAAAAAGGAAATCTCATTTTCTATGGGACGATCGAGGAATTAAAGGGCCAACACCCCGAACAAAGTCTGGAAAGTATTTATCTCAGCTTAGCGGGTCGGAAGGAAGAAGGTGGCGGTCATGCGTCTTAAGATCATCCAGCAGCTGGTCAATGTTAATATCATCTATGCCAGTCAGCCCGCTCAGATCGCAAAATTACGTGCCAAACAGGCCAAAAAACCGGACGTTAAACTCAATGTTGCTCGTAAATCGGTGCTCAACTACCTCTTTTTAGGATTGGTCTATTTCCTCATATTTGGCTTGCTCTTTAGCATCTATGATTTTGTGAACCAACCAGCCTTCTTTGTCAATATGGTCGCCCTTTTTTCCTTGATGACCATTTCTCAAGGCTTTATGAGCTTTTACAATGTCTTTTATGAAAGCAAGGACCTCCAGTTTTACCGGCCCTATGCCTTCTCAGATGCGGAAGTCATTGCTGGAAAGAGTATCTCTGTCATCCTGACCCTCCTCATGGCTATCCTTCCCCTGGTCAGCTATTTTCTGATCCTGCCTGTGCAAGCAGGCGGCTTTAATCCGTTAGGGATCCTGCTAGGCCTCTTTTGTGCCTTGATTCTCTTAGGAGTTCTCTTTTTAGCGACGATCATCCTAGCTCATTTGATCACTAAGACCCTCTTTTTCAAAAAACACACGACCCTGGTCTCCAACATCATGGTCGGAATTGGTTCCCTTCTGAGTCTAGGAGCTTATCTCTATCTGAATCTAGTCCAGACCCATCGGGTAGAAGTGACAGGGGGCGCAGATATTCCCATTCTATTTCCACCTTTTACTGCCTTTCATCAGTTCATTCTCCATCCTTTTGATGGAGAAGCGATCCTTGGCCTTCTGGGCTGGATCCTGCTCCTTCTGGTCTTGATCGGCCTGGTTCGAAAAATTGTGATCCCGCAGTTCTATGATGCAGCCCTTGCAGTTGCGACCAACCAAACCGTCAAAGAGCGCGTGAAAGTGCTCCATGTTGGTCAGAAAGATTCCTTTAGGCGATTTGTCATTCAGTATCATCGCAGACTCTTGAGCGATGGAACCCTTATGGTGCAAGTCCTCTTGATGATGAGTATTCTGCCATATATTTTCCTCCTCAGTGGAGCAGCAGGAGCGTCTAAAAATATAGGAGGACTCAGTTCTTACTTGACGCCCCAGTATCTGGTGCCACTGACCCTTGTTGCCATCTTGATCGGTGTTTTCAACAGTTTTGGAGGTTTGACCAGTATCGGTATTTCGCTGGAGCGCGAAAACTTTGAGTACCTGAGATCGCTCCCTATTGATTTCAAACGCTATCTCTTCATGAAGTTTTGGTTGCTCTATCTGGTGCAATCCATCCTTCCTGTCATTCTTCTAGTTGGCGTTTGTCTCTATTTTGGCGTCCATCCCTTGGCTATCCTTGCCATGTTACTGATCTGGATCGTAACCACCATTCCGATCTGCATTCGAGACTATGTCAAAGATTTTCAGAACTTTAGCACCAATTGGACCAATATCACGGAGTTGATGACCCGTCATCGTGGGAATGCAGTTCTTCAGTCTATTTTCTTGATTGTCTTTCTCTTTGTGATGTTTCTCTTGATCATTGTCAGCTTCATTTGGACCTATCATTCCGTCAGTACCTTGCTAGCTGTGATCCTTTATAGTGTCATACTGCTAATTGGTGCTGGGATCAGCTATACCATCTACCGCAAAAAAATCCGCACTCTCTACCAAGAGATCGGAGAATAAAAAGAGAGAGTGGGACAGAAATCGGTCATTCGTTAGAATTCGATTTCGTCGTCCCACCTCCGCACAGTTGAGTAGGGCTGTAAAAGCTGATGAAATCAGCGTAGTAGAGCCCACTCAACCACTGCGTCTTGCTCGACAATCCAAAAACAAAAAAGAGGCTAGGACTTTTTGTACTGACCCCAAAAAGTTAGACAATTAATTTATCCAAAGGATTTAGTTCTGTA
>CAUCUH010000033.1:0-15107 GCA_958445905.1 uncultured Streptococcus sp. | reverse complement strand
ATGGTAACGAATACGTTATCCTGAGTTTTTGTTTCAACCACAATCTCACTCTGCAAGACGCGCAACTGAACTCGTGCTGCAATTTTATCGATACCAAAAGGCGCTCGCATATGAATACCACTATCGCTAATTTTTTGATAACGTCCGAAGCGCTCGATGATGGCAACGGATTGTTGCTTGACCACATATAGTGAGCTAATCACAATGAATCCTGCAACCATTAGCAAGAATAAAATAAAGATAAAAAATCCAGGCATAAAAAGTTCCTCCTTTTAATTTACGCATATCATATCACAAGTCTTCATAAAAAAGCAATATATTCCATAAAAATATATTGCTTAAATAGTCGATTATTTCTGCATGATACTCAGACCAGCATATTATAGAGAGTTTCATTTCCGTTCAAGTTAATGAAAGACGGATCAAAACGCTCAATACGATTGATCAAACCTGCATAGTCATGCTTATTGGCCAAAGTAACCCCAATCAAGACAGGGCCTGTTCCCTTACTAGCACGCTTGATGTATTCAAAACGCGTGATATCATCATTTGGTCCTAGGATATCATTTACAAATTCACGAAGGGCCCCTGGACGTTGTGGGAAATTGACGATAAAGTAGTGTTTGACCCCATCGTAGATCAAGGCACGTTCTTCCATCTCAGGCATACGGTTGATATCATTATTCCCACCTGAGATAATACAACAAATGGTTTTCCCCTTGATGTATTCGCGCAAGATTTCAAGGGATGCCACACTGGCTGCTCCTGCTGGTTCAGCTACGATCCCTTGTTTGGAATAAAGATCAATCAAGGTCTCTGAAATCAAGCCTTCATCGACCCCAACCAGGGTTTCCACATGTTGACGGGTCACTTCATAAGTCAATTGTCCCACCTTTTGCACAGCAATCCCGTCTGCAAACTTATCGATTTCTGGTAATTTGACGGGACCACCTGCTTCAAAAGCAGCCTTCATGGAACGTGCTCCTTCAGCCTCTACCCCAATGACTTCAATCCGAGGATCTGTTTCTTTGATATAGGTAGAGATACCTGAAATGAGTCCTCCTCCACCGACAGGGACAAGGACAGCATCAAAGGCAATCGATTCTTTTCGAGCTTCCTCAAGAATTTCATAGGCCACTGTCCCTTGGCCAGCCTGTACGTGTGGATCATCAAACGGGTCAATAAAGGTCCGTTTTTCTGCAAGAGTAAATTCTTGGGCCGCCTTCGCTGATGCATCAAAGGTATCCCCGACCAACTTAATTGTTACATAATCCCCACCAAAGAATCGGACTTGGCCGATCTTTTGTTGCGGTGTTGTAATCGGCATGAAGATGGTCGCTGGAATCTTCATTTCATTACAAGTATAAGCAACACCTTGTGCATGGTTTCCCGCAGAAGCACACACTACCCCACGCTCACGCTCTTCTTTTGAGAGTTGAGAAATTGCAAAATACGCTCCACGAATCTTAAACGAACGAACACGTTGGGCGTTTTCTTTTTTCAAATAAATCTTTGCCCCATATTTTTCAGATAAATAGTGGTCGTATTCAAGGGGCGTATTGACAACGACTCCACTTAATATTTTATGGGCCTTGGCCACATCTTTTGCTGTTATCATTTTATACCTCTGTTGCTGTGTATTGATCAAAAAAGCAAGCCAGGGTGTCCCAACTTGCTTAGTCTTCTACAGACAATTAGTTGTAGATTTTGAAGGCGTCATCGTCGTTTTGACCAACGAATGGCATCGCTTTACGCAATTCAGCACCAACTTTTTCAATTTCAAGGTTAGCAGCTTGTTCACGGTAAGCAGTTAATTTTGGACGTCCAGCTTTGTAGTCGTTAACAAAGTCGTTAGCGAAGTTACCATTTTGAATGTCAGCAAGAACAGCTTTCATATTTTCTTTCACTTGTTCAGTGATTACACGTGGGCCTGATACATAGTCACCGTATTCAGCAGTGTTAGAGATTGATTGACGCATTTTCTTGAAGCCACCTTCGTAGATCAAGTCCACAATCAATTTCATTTCGTGAAGAACTTCAAAGTATGCCAATTCTGGAGCATAACCGGCTTCAGTCAATACTTCAAAACCAGCTTCGATAAGGGCAGTCAAACCACCACAAAGTACAGCTTGTTCTCCGAACAAATCTTCTTCCGTTTCTTCTTTGTAGGTTGTTTCAAGAAGACCAACGCGTGCCGCACCAACACCTTTACACCAGTCCATAGCGATATCTTTCGCATTACCTGTAGCATCTTGATAGACTGCGTAAAGTGCTGGTACACCAAATCCTTCAGTATAAGTACGACGAACCAAGTGACCTGGTCCTTTCGGTGCACACATAAAGACATCGACATCCGCTGGAACTTTTATGAATTCAAAGTGGATATTGAATCCGTGTGCAAAACCAACTGCATTACCCGCTTCAAGATTTGGCGCAATTTCTGTTTCGTACAATTCTTGTTGGATTTCATCCGGAGCCAAAATCATGATCACGTCTGCCAATTTAGTCGCTTCTGCTACTGTATAGGTATCAAAACCATCTTCTTTTGCTTTATCGAATGATTTACCTGGACGTACACCGATAATGACATCATGACCTGAGTCACGCAAGTTTTGTGCATGCGCATGTCCTTGTGAACCATAACCGATCACAGCAATTTTCTTACCGTTTAATGCTGCAACTTTAACGTCTTTTTCGTATTCCATTTGAACTGCCATAAGTAAAATCTCTTTTCTATTTTATTATTTGCCTTTTTAAGGCGGAGTTGACAATGTTAAGGTGAGAATTAATCTCGAGTAAATCCGGTTGCACCGGTGCGGGCAATGTTTTTAATCCCATAAGGTCGAATAACACGAATGAGGGCTTCGCTCTTTTCTGCATTTCCCGTCATTTGAACGGTGATAGAGCTTGGGGCTACATCGACCACGGTCGCACGGAAAGGTTGAATAATGGCCAAGATTTCCGCCCGCTTCTCAGCAGGTGCAGAAACTTTCACCAGGATCACTTCGCGCTCCAAGTGTGGTTTATCAGTGATATCCCGGACACGGATCACATCCACTTGGCGGTTGAGCTGTTTGATGATTTGCTCTACTTCATCATGCGAAGCAACATCAATGATAATGGTAATCCGCGATACATTAGGGTTTTCTGTTGCGCCAACAGAGATACTTTCGATATTGACTTGACGTCTCGACAAGACTCCAGTAAAGCGGTTCAGAACACCTGATCGGTTTTGAAGTTTGGCTGTTAACATTCTACGCATTAAACTTCACCCCCAACATCTCATGATTACTCTTACCAGCTGGTACCATCGGCAAGACATGCTCTTTCCGAGAAATGTCTACTTCGATGAACATTGGTACATCTTCTGTGATGACTTCCAAATCCTTCTCAAGAGTTTCAGGATTATCAAATTTATAATTCTTGATCCCGTAAGCTTGCGCCATCAATTGGAAATCCGGAAGGCTATCAAAGACTGACTCTGACGTCCGACCATCATAGAAGGCTTCTTGCCATTGACGGACCATCCCAAGCGAGTGGTTGTTGAGCATAACGACCTTGATCGGAACCTTATAAATATTTAAGATCGCCAATTCTTGGTTGGTCATTTGGAAACCACCATCTCCGACAAAGAGAACAACTTCTTTATCTGGATTGGCAATTTTCGCTCCGATAGCTGCAGGAACACCGAATCCCATCGTTCCTAGACCACCAGATGTTACCAATTGGCGCTCATTTTGGTAAGGATAGTATTGAGCTGCCCACATTTGGTGTTGTCCAACGTCTGTGACGACAATAGCGTCCCCCTTGGTCAACTCTCCGATGCGTTCAATCACAGCTTGTGGCTGCACAACCCGTTCTTTCTTGTCGTATGAACGAACCCGGTTCTTATCTTGGGTCACCTTTTCGATCCATTTTTCTGTGTTGTTATGAACCGTTGGTTCTGCTAGCAACTGCTGCAAGGCTTTCTTTGCATCGCCAACCACAGGAATGTCGACAGCAATGATCTTACCAATCTCTGCAGGATCAATGTCGATATGGGCAACCTTAGCATTTTTAGCGAAAGTCTTTGGATTCCCTGTCAAACGGTCGTCAAATCGACAACCAACACTGATCATGAAATCCGTCTCTGTCATAGCGATATTGGCCGCGAAGGATCCGTGCATTCCTCCCATCCCTAGGAAAAGAGGATGACTGGTCGCAATCGTTCCTTGACCTAAAAGACTAGTCACTACTGGAATCTGATAGCGCTCTGCTAGAGCAATCAACTCTTTTGCAGCTCCAGCGTAACTCACTCCACCCCCAGCCAAAAGGACTGGTTTCTTAGCCTTGCCCAATTGCTTCAAGATTTTCTTAATCTGCAATTCATTTGGCTCAATGGTCGGTTGGTAACTTGGAATGTTGATTGCTGGGTTGAATATATAATCTGTTTCTAAGGCAGAGACATCTTTTGGAAGGTCAATGACGACAGGGCCTGGACGACCAGTCGTCGCAATATGGACAGCTTCTGTGATAATTCGCGGAATATCTGCCGTCTCACGTACTTGATAGTTGTACTTGGTGATGGGCATGGTAATTCCCACAATATCTGCTTCTTGGAAGGCGTCTTTCCCGATCCCAGCACGATTGACTTGACCAGTGAAGACTAATAGGGGAACGCTATCGCTCATGGCATCTGCAATCCCTGTAATAGCATTGGTTGCCCCCGGCCCACTAGTGACGACTGCGACACCCAGCTTTCCAGTTGATTTAGCGTAGCCTTCAGCCTCATGCAAGCATCCTTGTTCATGACGACCCAAGATATGCTGGATACCCTCAAAGCTATAGATGGCATCGTATAAAGGTAAAACCGCTCCACCAGGATAACCAAAAATCGTGTCAATGCCCAAATCACGCAGGGTTTCAAGAACGAGCTCTGAACCGGTTTTTGCAGTTTCTAAGGTAATTTTCTCCATGTCTCTCCTTTCCAGTACTTTGTATATCAAATTAGCATGCTACTATCATACCATTTTTAGAAAATATTTCAAGGAAAAATAGTAAATTTTCTGAATTTTCTATCCAAATCCGAATAATGAGAGTTTTTCTAAAAATGCTAGGTCTATCAGAAAAAAAGTCTCTAGGAAATCCTAGAAACTTTTCTTCCTTATAACCAACCCTTTTCTTGAGCGATCTTTGCTGCCTCGGTCCGGTTTTCCGCATCCAATTTGGTCAGAATGGCTGACATATAATTGCGGATGGTCCCGTTTGAGAGAAATAAGCGATCAGCAATTTCTTGGTTAGAAGCCCCTTTTGCGACTTCTTTTAAAACTGCCTTTTCTTGAGGGCTTAGAGGATTGGGATGGGTCAAGATCCCTTCCATTAATTCAGGCGAATATTCTTTTTGCCCTGCTAATACTGCATGAAGAGTCGCCATCAAATCCGTAATGCGGCGTTCTTTTAAGACATAGGCATCGACTCCAGCCTTCAGGGCCCGCTCAAAATAGCCCGGTCGCTTAAAGGTGGTAACGATGACGACCTTGAGCTGGGGTTGTTGACTTTTAGCCCATTCCAACACTTCTAACCCAGTTTTGATGGGCATTTCGATATCTAAAATCGCAATATCGACTGGATGTGTTTCGAGTAAATGAATAGCCTCTTGCCCATCGCCAGCCTGCAAGACATCTTCCACATCCTCTTGTAGGAGCAAGAGCTGGCAGAGCGCATCGCGCAACATACTTTGGTCTTCAGCAACTAATAAGCGCATCTTATTTCCTTTCTTGATAGGGGATCCGTATTTCTATCCGGGTCGGCTTGTGTTGATGACTGATCTCCAGCTCTCCTCCCAACAAGGCAATCCGTTCGCGAATCGAGTGCAGGTCTTTATCGGAGACTGTGGCAAAGCCGATGCCATTATCTTCTGCGACCATTTCCACACCTGTCTCGGTGGAGCGATAAGAGAGAAGGGCCTGCGTCGCTTTAGCGTGTTTGATCATATTGGTAGCTAATTCCAGAGATACCATGGCCAGAGTAGATTCTAGAATCGGCGAGATGCTGGCTGTATCAAGCTCATTTTGAATCTCAACTTTGATTTGAGCCACTTCCAGCATTTGCTTGACGGTTTCTAGCTCTCTTGCTAGGGTTCGCTGCTTCAAGTTCTCGACAATCTCTCGGACTTGGTGCATGGACTCTTGACTGATGGCTTGAATCTCTTGCACCTGCTCCTGGGCCTTCTCAACCTGACCCAATGCTAAGAATTGATCAGCTAGGTCTGCCTTGACACTGAGCATGGCAAAGGTGTGTCCCAGACTGTCATGCAGATCACGGCCAATCCGATGGCGCTCGTTTTCTGCCAGCAAGAGATTGATCTGGGCATTTTGCTTGGCATGGTCAGCTTTCAACTCTTCCATCATCTCCATCCGGACCATACTAAAGGTCATGATCGCGATAAACAAAGAGACGATCAGGACAAAAAGCCAATCATTTTCTCTCATCTCCCTATTAAATAACAAGGCTCCCAAAAGGATCAGTTGTGATAAAAAGGCCGTCCAAAGAAAGGGAGAACGAAAATTGTGGACTCTAAAACGATAAACTAAAATATTGCTTAGATAATAGTAAAACCAACAAAAGCCTGTCCCAACATATAAGGTATTTCCTCCTATGTAAGCCAATAGATACATCCAAAAAATCCAGGTCAGTGTCCTATTTTCAACAATGAGGATTCCTAGATAGCTCATCATAAAAAAGAGAGATAAAAAGAAATGCCACCAGGGAATCTGCCCTAAGAAAATAGAAGCAAAGGGAAAGACCATAAAGATTAGGCCTACGTAAAACATATGGTGAATATGTTTGAGTTTTTCAATCATGAACGAACCTCAGAATGACGACGATAGACGATAACAAGGGCAAACAAGACCAAGGTAAACAAGGTTAAATAGACACTCGCAAAGACATTGACCTGCCCCTTGTTTAAAAAGGTCTTAATCAGTTCCATCAATTGATAGGTTGGCAAGCATTTGCCGATGGCTTGCATCCATTCTGGAAAGAGGCTAATGGGCATCCAAAGGCCACCCATGACAGCCAGTCCCATGTAAAGGAGATTCCCCACAACAGACATCAATTGACTAGAAGGAAGCAAGGTCAAGACCAGACCGATCGCTACAAAAGCTAGACTTCCTAGGATGAGAATAAAGGCCGACAAGACCCAATCCTGCAAGGACATGTTCACATGCCGCAACACATGCCCCACGGTAAAGACAACTACAATCGATAGGAGAAAATCGACAAAGAGACCCACAACCTTTATTAGATAATATTCTACCATAGATACGGGGCTATGGCGCAAGACTTTTTGCCAATTGTTGAGTCGATCGGTTTCAAGAACGGTTGGAAAAGAAAAGATAGCCGTAGACATCATGGAAAAAGCCGTCATGGACAAAAGATAATCCCTCATAAAGTGAGCGGGTGCCCCTGGCGTGTCCTGGTACATCCCTGAAAAGAAGAGATAAAAGGCCGTGGGCATCCCAATTGATAACAAGTAATAAATAGCTTGGCGACTAGTCAAATGCCACTCAACCACGCCGAGAGCTTTCATGCGTTTCATCTTCTCTACCTACTTCCTTTGTATTTTCAAAAATAGAATCCAATAAACTTCTATTGGTCACTTCAATCTCTTGGATTGAACAGCTTTCTTCTTGCAATCGCCTCCACAAACGATTGGCGTCCCGTGTCACAACCTGAAGGGCATCGGGTTTAATGACCACTTGACCAATGTCTTCCATCTCTGCCACTAGAGCTTGGTAGCGCAAAGGCAAGGTAAAATGTTTTTCTACCTCTTCGCTTCTCATAGCTAGTGGAGTCGTATCCCGAAGCAAATGCCCCTGATGCAAGACCAAAATTCGATCGGCTGTGTGCTCTACTTCCTCGATGTAATGGGAAGAATAGACAATAGTTACACCTTGGTCCTTTAAATGCCCGACGATTTCCCAAAAGCGTTGGCGAGTGGACGTATCCATTCCCGCAGTTGGCTCGTCCAAAAACAAAAGACTCGGACAACCAATCAAGGTTAGAACAAAGGATAAGAGGCGCTTTTGACCACCAGACAACTTACTAGCCAATTGCTTCTTTTGTTCCAGACTGAATCGCAATAGATCATCAATTTCTTCCCATGTTAAGGGGTTGGGATAAATAGAGCGAAAGAAGTTGATCAGTTCCTGCACGGTTAGCTTTTGCACGATGGCATTCTCTTGAGGGAGATAAGAGACACTAGCCTTTAACTGAGGATGACCAGGAGCTTTTCCCTCTACTTCAATAGTTCCAGAAGTCGCCTTCATATCTCCCAGCAGACAGTTCATCAAGGTTGTTTTCCCAGCTCCGTTTGGCCCAATCAAGGCCAGGCAATCCCCCCGTTCAACTGTGAAAGAAAGATCTTCTAGGATCACCTTTCCTTTGATACTTTTGTTCAAGTTCTCTACTCTAATGACACTCATGAGACTCTCCTTTCAACCAAATTTGGCCAGCTGGAATGATGACATAGACGACCAAGGTCACTCCCCAAACCGTTTGGAAAAACCAGCTAGGAAAATGGGCAGAAAACCAGCCCGTCATCATCTCAGTTGCCCAAAGGAGCAAACACAAAACAGCTACCAATCCAATTTCAAATTTCTTTTTCATTGCTCCATCTCCTTTTTAACAGCCTTGATCATTTTCAATCCTTCTTGAACCGCCCAGCTCATGATGCCAATCCCAGCAAATAATTCCCAAGGAAAATGGTAATAGAGACTATCATCCTTTGAAAAGATCAAATAGACGACCATCCCCACCACTGTTAACGTAAACACTTTATAGAACCATTGTTTCATTTTTCCTTACCTCTTACTTTCTGACTATATTATAGCGAAAGAAAATAACAGCCACTAGATAATTTTGTCACTCGCTCACATGACAAAAGTCACTAAAAAAAGCCAAGTGACTCCACTCGACTTTTTCTATTCTTCTTACTGACCTTCTTCTTTCATGCCATGCAGTTTCAAGGCCTTGACCAAGGCATCTGCCTTCATGTTTTTCAAATCATTGAGACCAGCATCTTTGAAGTAAGAAATTTCTTCAAGAGACTTGGCGTCAATTTGGTTGAGGTCAATCACACTGGTTGAGAGCAATTTTTTCTCTGGTGTGACTGTGTATTCTAAACTAAAACCGGGAACAGTTTTTAGCTTCTTATAGTCTTCATTTTGCTCCAGCAAAGCTTGAATGGCTGCTGTGAGCTCTTCAGGTGACTTTTCTGCTGCGATGGTCCCAAGTTGTTGGGGCAGATCGGCCGTCACTTCGATGCGAAGGTTTTCAACCTTATCTCCCTTAGACTTGATGATATCCCGGTGTTTTGTTCCATTGATATCTCCTACTAAGGTTGTGGTTTTTTCTTCATTTTTTACTTCTTTTTTAACAGAGGAACTGCTAGATGAGCTAGCGGTTGTAGTTTTCTTCGTTTGGGATTGCGAACAACCAGTCAATACCAAAATGGCTAGCCCAAGGGTTACAAAAAATTTCTTCATTTTTATAACTCTCCTTTCACATACTGATACCAGTATAACATATCGCGTCTTTCTTGTCTAAAAACTCCACTGCTCAAACCATTTCCCCCTCTTTTCAAGCTCTTCAATTTGAATAAAAAACTGATGAATTTGAGACTTTTTGCAGAAACCCCTTTTTCTCACGAATAAAGCCTCAGTGGAGGGTTCACTTCAGTCTCAATCCCTCTGAATCACGCTGATTTCATAGGGAATCTCCTCGTTTTTCTATATACAAAAAAGGTTCCGAAAGGAACCTTCTGTTCAATTATTCTACACTAAACAAGTATGGGTAGACAGGTTGGCCACCTTGGTGGATTTCTACTTCTACATCTTCATACTTCTCAGCAAGGGCTTGGGCCAATTCATTTGCCATCTCCTCACTGCCGTCTTCACCGACATAGATGGTCACAATTTCACTGTCTTCATCCAACATATGAGCGAATGTTTCTTCCAAGGCTTCCATCATATCTGGGTTTGAAACAACGATTTTACCATCGACCATTCCAAGATTATCATTTTCATGGATTTCAAGCCCATCAATAGTGGTATCGCGAACGGCTGTCGTCACACTACCAGACACAACATCGCCCAATGAAGCACTCATGCGTTCGTAGTTTTCTTCGATCGACTTGCTTTCATCAAAGGCAAGAAGACTAGTCAATCCTTGAGGGATGGTCTTGGTCTCAACAACTGCTGCAGGTTGATCAATCACTTCTGCTGCAGATTGAGCCGCCATCAAGATATTTTTGTTGTTTGGCAAGATAATAATGTTGCGTGCATTCAACTCTTCAACCGCTTTGACAAAATCTTCTGTCGATGGGTTCATGGTTTGACCACCAGAGATGATGTAATCAACTCCTTGCGCTTTAAAGATATCAGCCAATCCATCACCAGCAACTACTGCGATGATAGCATATTCTTTTTCTTCAACTGGTTTCGCTTGACGTTCTTCTTTTTCAACTTGCGCTTCGTGTTGGTTGCGCATGTTGTCGACTTTGACCTTGACCAAGCTTCCGTACTTAAGACCTTCTTGCATGACAAGACCTGGATCTTCTGTATGGACATGAACTTTGACAATCTCATCGTCATTCACCACCAATAGGGAATCCCCAAGGTTGTTCAAATAGTTACGGAATTCATCGTAATCGAAGTCTTTGACATAGGTTGGACCTTGTTTCAAAGCGACCATGATTTCTGTACAGTAACCAAACTTGATGTCTTCAGTAGCCACATGACCAGCAACTGACTTGTGGTGTTCTGCATTGATCATTTCTGACATGGTTGCAGGTGTTGCTTGGAACTCTTCAGAAGCGATGAATTCACCTGTCAAGGCTGACAAGAATCCTTCATAGATGAAGACCAACCCTTGACCACCAGAGTCTACCACGCCAACTTCTTTCAAGACTGGCAACATATCTGGAGTCTTCGCAAGAGCTGTTTTAGCTCCTTCAAGAGCGGCACGCATGACTTCTACTGCATCATTGGTAGATTCTGCTTTCTTCTTGGCCCCGATGGCTGCCCCACGAGAAACCGTCAAAATGGTTCCTTCAACCGGCTTCATAACGGCTTTATAAGCAACTTCTACACCAGACTGGAAGGCTGCTGCAAGTGCTGCTCCATCCAATTCTTCTTTGTCTTTGACACTTTGAGAAAATCCGCGGAACAATTGAGAAGTGATAACTCCTGAGTTCCCACGCGCACCCATCAAGAGACCTTTAGCGAAGATCCCTGCCGCTTCTCCAACAGTTGATGCAGAACGGTCAGATACTTCTTTGGCCCCATTTTCGATGGTCATTCCCATATTGGTTCCTGTGTCCCCGTCTGGTACAGGAAAAACGTTCAAAGAGTTTACATATTCCGCTTGTTTATTTAAGCGCGTAGCCCCCGCTTGAACCATTTCTTGAAATAAACTTGTAGTAATATTAGCCACGATTATTCTCCCACAATCTTGATATTTTGAATATAGACATTCACAGTATCCGTAGTGATTCCAAGTTGATTTTCCAAACTAAATTTCACACGTTCTTGAATATTTTTTGAGACTTCGCTAATCTTTGTTCCATAGCTCAAAACAGTGTAAACATCAACTGCGATAGTTCCTGCTTCCGTTGTTTTGACAACAACACCTTTAGAGAAGTTTTCTTTCCCTAGGAGGGCTTGGAAATTATCTTTGATCGCATTTTTGCTAGCCATTCCAACCACACCGAAGATCTCAGTAGCGGCACCGCCTACAACAGTTGCGATAACCTCATCAGTCAATTCAATTTGACCGTCCTTTGTATTGATTTTTACTGTCATAATTTCTACCTCAAAAGTATTTTATATTCTATTTTACCATAAAAGAGGTCAACTGTAAAAGGGTAGGGACTATTCTTCACCCGCTGTGACAGCTGTCTCTAGAGAAAAAGAAAAGGGAGTGGGAAAGAACTCCGATTCGTTCAAAAGAGTTCGTATTCCCACCCCCGCACAGTTGATTAGGAAGTACGAATGTTTCAAACATGAGTAGTTCCAATCAACCACTGCGTCATACTACTATTCCTATCAAAAAGCGAAGGCTGGACACTTTATGCCCAGCCTTCTTTCTTTATTAAACGCGTTCTACTTTACCAGATTTCAATGCACGAGCTGAAGCCCAAACTTTTTTAGGTTTACCATCGATAAGGACAGTTACTTTTTGAAGGTTTGGTTTTACGGCACGTTTTGTTTGGTTCATAGCGTGTGAACGGTTGTTACCTGATACAGTCTTACGACCTGTGAAATAACATACTTTAGCCATTTCTGTGTTTCCTCCTATTAGATCTAATATAACGGATGTGCTAGCACCACATACCGTACTATATTACCAAAAAAAATCTCTCTTGGCAAGCTTTTGGCCAAAGTTTTTCATTTCCGACTTAAGAAAACGAATTCGCTCCGACATAGATAATTTCCAGATTTCCTAAGGAAACATCGCCCGTAATGTAGAAATCCTTGCTTGTCAGAGCACTTGGATTTTCCTGATGTTGGATCGCTGAGAGGGAATTATCCACATTTACATGGACACGCCAATCACTTGGTACATAGAGACTCAAACTTCCAAGGGAAACATCGACAACAAACTGAGCAGATGGACCCTCGATGCGGCAATTGTCAAAATACACCGATGCTTCGCCCATACTCACATCTGCACTTCCGCGGGTAAAGTGTTGGTCATTGAGATATTTTGTCACTGTTGAAAAAGTGACATCAATGTCGTTGCCATCCGACTTACTCATGGACCCAGCAGAATAGGAAGCTAGGCGGGCTTTTGTTTTCTTAGAGGGTTTAAACAAAATGTTGAGCCCAATCACAGCGAGAATTGAGGAAAGGATGACAACTGAATTTGAAATTGGGAGGAAATGGTATTGCCCATTGAGACAAAAGAGGGCTAAAAGTCCATAGATGAAGCCCCAACCAAAATGGCGTTTTAAGAAACTAGAGAGGGACAGGACGGCAAGCAAGGTAACCCAAGCTAAGGTCCAGATGCTGATGTCCCATTTTACAAAATAGCCCTGTAAAAGGATTAAGGCTGCTAAAAGGATTAAGAATACTCCGATTAATTTTTTTCTCATGATATTACCTCATTTCATTTAGTCGTTCTTTTAAGAGTTGATAGTAGCGTCTGGATACGTGAACCTGCTTATGGGTCTGATAGAAATTGACCGTGCTGGTTCCTGAAAAAGACTTTTCCAGAGAATAGATCTGCTTGGCGTTGACAATGGTGGATTTGGATATCCGACAAAAGGCGATGGGAAGCAGCTCCTCCAACTCATAGAGCTTCTGCTTGACCTCATAGGCTTCGTCCTTGGTGTGCCCAAAAATCTTCTCCCCGTCCGTCTCAAAAAAGAGGATCGATGCCACATCCAGAAAATACTCACTTCGATCCTTGTAAAAGGCCAAAGGAGCAACCTTTTGTTCGAGGATTCTCTCTTGCAGCTGGGTCAACTCCGGGGTCAAGCGCGGAGCTCGAATCAAGATCTCAGGCTCATCCATTGATGGATCCAATTCGATTCTAACTTTCATAAAACTCCTTTCCCAACGTTTTGATAGTACCATTATAACAGCTGTTGAAAACAAAACAAGAACTTTTCAGTAAGTGGCACGTTTTCCCCATCAAGAGGTCGTATTTGAGAAGTAAAAAAGAGAGTGGGACAGAAATCGGTAATTCGTTAGAATTCGATTCCGTCGTCCCACCTCCGCACAGTTGAGTAGGGCTGTATAAGCTGATGAAATCAGCGTAGTAGAGCCCACTCAACCACTGCGTCTTGCTCTACAATCCAAAGACAATTGAGAGGCTAGGATTTTTATCCCAGCCTCCTTTCTTTATTTATTGCTTTCCTTGTCCGGTAAAAGAAAACTAAGACCCACGCAAGCGAGCACACCTGCTGTGATGACCAGACCATTTGAGACCGACAAGAGATCGTAAATCGCATTTGCGATCATAAATGCGATCAAGGCACAGATAACACTTGCCTTGTAATCTTTTTTCAAGAGATTTTCAAGTGTAAAGAAAGCAAATAAGAGAACGGGGAATAGGGGCCAGATATTCACATCGATCTTTGGAAAACCAACCATTCCCATTGTGACAACCGCAAGAGCAGCCAAAATAAATCCAAGTCCAAGTAGTTTTTTCATCATCATATACCTCATTTTGATTATTCGGAAGTATTTCTTCCTTTGATGATTCTATGATAGCAGAGAGCTCCTACGGAGACAAGGACTTTTGACTAAGTGGTCAAAAATGGCGCCTATGTGGTCAAAAGAAGGAGCGAGACCGAACGAATATGTGATCACCATTATTCATCGTCTCGCTCCTTCAAAGCAGATTTTTTCTATGCCGATTGCAGGGATCGAACCTGTGACCTACGCGTTACGAGTGCGTTGCTCTACCAACTGAGCTAAATCGGCGATTACCTTCTTAGTATAGCACTCTGATAGCGGATGTCAAGCACTTTTAGTTGATCTTTTTAATCAGAATCTGACATGGATTCTGTGGATCCCATAGTTGCGGAAAAATCTCTAATTTTTTAAAACCAAGGCTGCGATAAAAGACATTTGTTCGGTCATAATCTTTATTTGAACCTTCTGCGACTGTTTTGACCTGTAGGTAGTCCACTTGTTTGACTGCTTCTCTTTCTATAGTCGTAATTAATTCCCTTCCAATTCCTTGACCTTGGAATGATTTTTTCACGCCTAGACAGTCAATTTCAGCACAATCTTCACTCGAATATGATAAACTTATAAACCCTACTACATCACTTTCTTGATAAGCAGCCCAAACTCGTAAATCCTTAGCTCCTTCAATGTAGGCTTGCGTGCTTTCTGGTATTCCAAACCATTCTGGCAAATCCCTTAAAATCTCAGCGACAACTGCCATTTTTTGATCTTCACCCTTGACTTCTTTAATTACAAACATCATAAGTTCCTTTCTTGATTTTAGTCTTACTTTACCTCTTACGAACCAGCACTTTCGTAGGCATCCAATCCCCTGTCCCAAAGTTTGAGGGAAATAACAAAGAAAACAAGGGAAATCAGAATCAAACC
>CAUCUH010000032.1:0-15945 GCA_958445905.1 uncultured Streptococcus sp. | reverse complement strand
CGTCCCTGTGGATTGGTTGATTCTTCCCAAAAATGGGTCAGATCCAACAATTCACGATCATGGGTTTTGGCCGGTTGAATTTTAGGCAAGACCAAACGATGGTATTCAGAAATAAAGCGTTCTTGATACAAATAATATAAAAATTGGTTAACAGCGGATAATTTTCGTTTTTGAACCGCCGGTTTAAAATCTTTAATCGAAGCTTGGTAAATTCTCAAATTCGTCGGCGTCACTTTTCCATGAATTGATTCAATAAATTGGTCCAAATCATAAAAATAGGCTGACTGAGAATTTTCACTTAGTTCTTTTTGATCAATAAAACTTGCAATAAATTCTTTCATTTTGGAATCATCTCGTATTCATTTGAAAAATTATGCATTAGCGAATTGATGGCTTTGAGGATCGATTTCCGCGTAATAATCCCTTGGAAATAACCTTCTTCATCCACCACTGATAAGAAGGAGTCATCCACCAACTTGTGAAGGACTTCTGTCAAATTGAAGTCTAAGCCGATGACCCCGACCTCCTTCTTTGCAACGTCTACGATATCCATCGAAGCAAAAGTCTCCTCAGGAATCTCGTGTTTCAATTGATAAGATAGAATATCCGTTAGGGAGATCGTTCCCACAAACTTGCGTTCATCCGTCACTACCGGGATGCGACTATAGCTAATCTGGCTCAACAGCAAGACTGCATGGTCTACATTGTGGGTATCAATCAAGACCGCTAAATTTTTGGCAGGAGTTAAGAACGTCTCTTCCTGCGCCAGCAAGAAACGTTCAAATTCCTTTGCTATCATCTGCTAAACTCCTTTGTCAATTCAGGGTACAATTCATGATCTCGCGTATAATACTCTACCTTGAAGTTCGAATCGGTAATCTCTATCTTGGCATACAAACACTCGCGAATCAGACCACGAGGTTGGCTAACAGATCCAGGATTCACAAAGAGGGTTCTTCCTTCCTTCCAAGCATCTGGGATATGAAGGTGGCCGTATAGACAGATATCTGCTTCCTCCTCTTGGGCCCACAGATCCAATTTTTGAAAACTAAAATTGATCTGGAAGAGATGCCCATGGGTCTGGATGATCCGTGTTGGCCCTAGTTGGGTCACCAAGCGTTCCGGATAGCCATCATAAAAATCCATATTTCCTTGGACAACGTGGATCCCTTCCCAGACAGGATCATCACTTTTTAGTTCAGAATCCCCATTGTGAAAGATCCCATCGACCTGGCCTAGGTATTTTTCTTTAATAGCTTCAACAATGGAGCGGTCTCCATGCGAGTCACTCATAACGATGATTGTTTGCTTTGCCATGATGGAAATACCTCCAATAACTTTTTAACAGCTAAAGCACGATGTGATTGTGTATTTTTTTCTTCAAGCGTTAATTCAGCAGCAGAACGGCCCGTTTCCCCAACTAAGAAGAGAGGGTCATAGCCAAAACCGTGTTCCCCTTTGGGCTCAAAATTAATATATCCTGGCCAATCTGCTTCCACCACTAGGCTTTCCTTGCCTGGTCTTGCAACCACCAAGGTCGTATGGAACTGAGCTGAACGATCTTTCAAATCAAAGACCATGGCCAATTCGTGCAACAATTTCGCATTGTTTTCCGCATCTGTCGCACCGACTCCCGCAAAACGAGCTGACCAAACTCCTGGTAAGCCTCCCAAGATATCTACCTTCAAACCTGAATCATCCGCTAAGACTGTTTTCCCAGTTAGCTCTGCAATCGTTTCAGCTTTTAGGCGGGCATTCTCTTCAAAGGTCAGACCTGTCTCTTCGACTTCTGGAAGCTCTGGGTATTGATTGAGATTTTCCACTTCAAAGCCCAGTTTTTCAAACATATTACGGAATTCTTTGGTTTTTCCCTCATTACGAGTCGCAATAAGAATCGTATCTTTGACCTTGTCTTGACCCAAGAAGGCTTCCACATCCACCCCAGCACTTGGCAAATGCAAATAGAGCAATTTCCCTTTTTCAACCAAGAGCAAGGCCCCTTGACGCTGTACGACCTCAAAAGCTCTTCCCTTGACTTCATTCAAGATTTCAGTCAAAAAGGTCAGAAAACGAATGGCTGAACCATAGCGCATCACCGATAGATTGAGAGGGAATCCTTCAGGATCCTTGGCAAAGAGAAGTTCCAGCTGATCTAACAGAGTGGAAGCTTCCGCAGGCACTTGACTAAATTGGTTGTAGTCTGCATCTTCTCCCCATTGGGCAATATACCAATCTTGGGGATCTTTGTATTCAAATAGTTTGTCACTCATAAATTTACATGCTCCACATTCACTGAACGTTCTAGCCATTTTTCGGCAATCGCTGCAAAGCTATTGGCATTTGCAGTGGTATAAAAGCGGTGGGTCTGCTCTAAGAGTTCGCGGCTCTTATTGAGCTCAAAATAGTTTAATAAGACCGAAATATCCCGAACACACTCCGCTCCACTATCAATCAATTTGACATCCGGTCCCATCACATTTTGAATAATCGGTTTTAACAGGGGATAATGGGTACATCCCAAGACTAAGGTATCAACCTTTCCAACTAGTGGTTTTAGAGTTTCGTAAACCACCTTTTTGGTCACACTGGATGCCAACTCGTTGGATTCCACTAAAGGAACAAACTTGGGACAAGCTAAACTGGTGACTTTCATATCTGGTGCCAGACTTTGAATCTTCTCTTTATAAATTCCAGAAGAAACCGTCATCGGTGTCCCAATGACCCCAATTTTTTGATGGGTCGTTGATTTAATGGCTGCAGAAGCTCCGGGCAAAATCACTCCCAAAACAGGAATATCAAGTTTTTCCTTGACTTCTTCCCAAACCACTGCAGTCGCTGTATTACAAGCTAAAACAATCATCTTGACATTTTTGGTCAGAAGGAAGTTCACCATCTGCCAAGTATACTCGCGAATTTGGTCTGCTGGTCTAGGACCATAAGGTGCACGCGCTGAATCTCCAATATAGACGACATCTTCGTGAGGAAGCTGACGGAGCAATTCGCGGACAACAGTCAAGCCCCCTACTCCAGAATCTAAAAAACCAATCGGTCGGTTATCCATATCTCTTCCTTCCAAAAGGAGGGACTAAGAAATTCCTCCAAGCCCCTCTCATTTATTATCGTGAGATTGCCCCACTCTTATTTTTTCTTGTTTTTCGCCATTGCTGATTTTTGTTGGGTCACAATTTGGCGATAGACTTGTTGAACTTTTGCTTCGCTTGGACGTTGGCCACTCGCACCTAAAAGTGTGCGGACTGCTTCAACATTCAAACGTGGGTTTGATGCAAATTCTTTTTCAAATTGACGACGAAGCAAGAACATTCCTGCAACCATCCCACCAAAGAAAGCTAAAATAATCAACAAAATTCCTAAAAAGAGATTCATACAATTTTCTCCGATCCATTATTTTTACATAACTATCATTATATCAGACAATCGCTTATTTTTCAATGTCAAAGCCGTAGAGTGTCGCAAGATAATCTTCTGGTTTTTCTGCTCGACGAATCAAACGGGCCTGCCCATCTTCTTGAAGCAAAACTTCTGCCGAACGCAACTTGGCATTGTACTGATAGCCCATTGAAAATCCATGGGCTCCAGTGTCATGGATCACGAGTAAATCTCCAATCTCCGTCACGGGTAGTTCTCGTTGTTTGGCAAATTTATCGTTGTTTTCACAGAGACTTCCCACGACATCGACCACTTCAGTTGGTTCATCTGAACGATCCATATTGGTAATATGGTGATAAGCACCGTACATAGCCGGTCTAAGAAGATTCACAGCTGAAGCATCGACACCCACATAGGTCCGGTAGGTTTTCTTTTTATGAGTGACTCTTGTTACCAGGAGGCCGTGTGAAGCCAGCATAAAGCGACCAAGCTCGGTATAGATTTTCACATGACCAAGTCCTGCTGGTTTAAGAATCGCATCAAAAACGCGATGCACGCCCTCCCCAATAATGGCAATATCATTTGGTTCTTGTTCTGGCTTGTAATTGACCCCAACTCCACCAGAGAGGTTGATGAAGCCCAAGTGGACACCTGTTTTCTCGACGACTTCTACTGCTAATTCAAAAAGTTGACGCGCTAGCTCTGGATAGTAGTCGTTGGATACAGTATTAGAAGCTAATAAAGCGTGAATGCCAAACTCTTCCACACCTAGTTCTTTCAACTCGATAAAGGCTTGGATCAATTGCTCCTTGGTCATTCCAAACTTGGCTTCTTCAGGATTGTCCATAATATCGGTTCCCAGTTCAAAAACTCCACCAGGATTATAGCGGCAAGAAATGACCTTGGGAATGCTAGTCACAGACTTCAAGAAAGCAATGTCTTCATAGGCGTCCAGATTGATCGTTGCCCCTAATTCTCTAGCATAGACAAATTCATCTGCTGGCGTATTGTTAGAAGAAAACATGATCTCTTTTCCACTAAAGCCCAGTTTATCCGCCATTAACAATTCCACGTAGCTGGCGGTGTCGACACCACAGCCCTCTTCTTGCAAAATTTTTAGGATCGATGGGTTAGGAGTCGCCTTGATGGCAAAGTATTCTTTAAAACCTTCATTCCAAGCAAAAGCTTGATGGAGAGCACGAGCCGTTTCACGAATTCCTGCTTCATCATAGAGATGGAAAGGGGTCGGAAATTCTTGGGTCAGCCTTTCTAATTGTTCACGGGTTACAAAGGGTGTTTTCATAAGCGCTCATTTCTATTCTTTAGTCACTATTAGTATAGCACAAGTCGAAAGACAAAAAAAGCCGAGGCAACTGCCCCAGCTCAATCTCTCTTTGATTAGTCGTTTCTTCCGAAGATACGAAGAAGGCTGATAAAGAGGTTGATAAAGTCAAGATAAAGTTCCAAAGCCATCGCTACTGCCCAACCTGTAGCAGGTTGACCATTTGTTTGATCATAGACATAGCGAATCTTTTGGTTATCCCAAGCTGTCAATCCTGCAAAGAGGAAGACAGAGATAATACTCAAGATATAGTCCATTCCAGAACTTCTCAAGAACATGTTCACAACAGAAGCAATGATCACACCGATCAAGACTCCCATCAAGGCACGTCCCATTCCAGACAGGTCTTTTTTCACGACGCGTCCGATAGCTCCCATGACAATAAACATCAAGGCACTGACCAAGAAAGCCTTATAGACAGTTGCTTGCATGTAGCGAGCAATGATAAAGCTCAAGGTAAAGCCATTCAAAGCTGAGTAGATCAAGAAGATCGGAAGAGCAGACGGGCTATTTTTAACAGCCTTCCCACTTGCAACAAAGACCAAGATCAATTCTACAACCACTGCTGCGTAGTAAACCATTGGTGCGGTTGTCAAGATTTGTACGAAGAAGTCTTGAAAGACTGTCATCATCAGGCCAGACACAAGGGCTGAAATCCCCACACCGATCCCAACTAATGAGTAGATTTTGTTATAAAAAGCATTCAATCCACTTTGTTCTTGGATTACTGAATCATTATACATATTAACAAGTTCCTTTCAAATTTGTTTACTACGATTTTAACATTTTTCGATGAAAAAATCTCCTTTTAGCCATCTTTTTACGCCATGGTTCTGAAGCTTCTTTAACAGCCCAGTATTTATCCACCATGGTCACTACGAAGGATTCTTTGTAGCGAGGCGGAGCAAGGGTAGCTCCCCACATGTGTTTAATAATGATGTCTTCTTCCTTGGCATTGAGATCTGTGATCTTTCGTGCATTTCTCACGGCAATGCGGGGATGGATCCAGGCGTGACTTTTCGTAAACTTGGTCTCGCGCCAATCATAGTAAAAGAGGTCATGCAAGAGGCCACCCCGAGCCGTACTTTTGGCATCCCAACCAAATTTTTTAGCCAGTTTATAACTGGTATAGCTCACATGAATGGAATGCTCCAAACGATTGGAATGAATATGGTGGGGAATGTCGGCTAATTTTTGAACCTTAGGATGCTGGATCAGATGGCCTACATAGGTCATGTATTCTTTGTCACGATGATATTGCATAAGATAACCACCTTTCGTTGATAAGCTCTCCCAATAAGATCTCCATCAACTTCTTCTTACAGGTTAAGTATACTTCTTTTTCTCAAAATTTCCTTAAAGAAAACATCAAAATTCCTGCTGCCACTGCAACATTTAAACTCTCTGCCCGACCTGGCATGGGAATATGAACCAGCTGGTCTGCTTGTGCCGCCATTTCCTGGCTGATGCCATTTCCTTCATTCCCCATAACCAGGATAAACTGATCGGTCTGAGAAAGCTGACGGTAGTCAATGGAAGCTTCTGAAAGCGTCGTTGCGAGAACTGCTAGATGAGAGTGCGCAGCTCGCTCCAATAGTTCTTCTCGATCCAGTTTCCAGATAGGAATATGGAAATGACTGCCCTGCATGGATCGAAGGGTCTTGAGACTGTATAGATCAGCGGAGGCTTTCGAAAGCATGACGCCATCAAAACCTGCTGCATCTGCTGTTCGAATCATCGTCCCTACATTGCCAGGATCCTGTACATCCTCCAAATAGAGGAATCGCCCTTGTAGCTGATCCGGAAGCTCTGGCTGCTCTAGAAGAATCTCTGCGACAATCCCTTGAGGAGTCTTCGAATCTGCCAAGAGGCTTAAGATCTCCGGAGTCACGATAGTGACTTTTTGGATGTCCTCTACCCGGTCTAAATAGGCTTCTAAAACAAAGACCTGCCGAATCTTCGCATGATTTTCTACTGCCTCTTCAAACAGATGCCAGCCTTCAATGAGATAAGAATCTGTCCGGTATTTTTTTTGATGTAATTTTTTTGCATTTTTGATTACATTATTGGATTTAGACGTTATAATATTCATAGAACTATTATAGCACAAAGAAAAAGAAGAAATCATGCCTCAGATAGATTTCTTCGAGTCAAGGAGGTCGTACATGCAAAAGGTAAAAATGATTGCCCAAGGACGGGTTCAAGGGGTTGGCTTTCGCTGGGGAGTGTACAGTCTTGCTTTAGAGATCGGTGGGATTACTGGCCGTGTCTGGAATAACGACGACGGAACGGTTGGCATTCTGGCCCAGGCAGAGTCTAGTAGCCAAATGGCTAAATTCATTCAAGAAATTCGCAAAGGTCCTACACCTTTTGCACATGTGACTTATTTAGATGTTACGCTCGCAAACTTTGAAAACTATACAGACTTTAAAATTGCAAATTAAGACTAGAGAACTATTGTGTATTTTCAAAAAAAACAGTAGAATAGAAAGGTAACATTAAAAAAAAGAAGGAACTATTTGTGAAAAAAAATAAACTTGCATTACTTGCATCGATGGGACTAGCTTCGCTTGTCTTCTTGTCAGGATGCGTGAGTGTCGATCGGAAAACTGGAAATCCGACTGGACTGATCTGGAATCTTCTTGGCCGTCCAATGGGCGAAGCCATCAAATTCTTTGCCAACAACCTTGGCTTGGGCTTTGGGATCGGGATTATTATCGTCACCTTGATCGTGCGGTTAATCATCTTGCCACTTGGTTTGTACCAATCATGGAAGGCAACCTACCAATCTGAAAAGATGAACTACTTAAAACCTATCCTTGGGCCAATCCAAGAGCGCATGAAGAACGCTAGCACACAAGAAGAAAAGCTATTGGCGCAACAGGAATTAATGGCTGCTCAACGTGAAAACGGAGTCAGCATGTTTGGTGGAGTTGGGTGTTTGCCACTCTTGATCCAAATGCCATTCTTCTCAGCTCTCTTCTTTGCAGCTCAACACACCAAAGGGGTAGCAGATAGTAGCTTCCTTGGCATTGCTCTTGGAAAACCAAGCTTGCTCTTGACAGCGATCGTAGCGGTTCTCTACTATATCCAAAGTATGCTCTCTCTTCATGGAATTGAAGATGAAACCCAAAAGGAAAGCATGCGCAAAGCATCACTGATGAGTCCGATTATGATCGGTGTCTTCTCATTGATCTCCTCAGCCGGAGTGACTCTTTACTGGGTAGTCGGTGGGGTGATCCAAATTATCCAACAATTTGTCATCAACTACTTGATTCGTCCAAATCTTCGCAAGCGCGTCGCTGAGGAATACAAAAACAATCCTCCAAAAGCGACTAGTCACCGCGTGAAAAAAGATGTCACACCAACTGCGACGACACAAATCCAACACAAACCAAAAAACAACCGAAATGCAGGAAAACAACGCAATAGAAAGTAGTACAAACTACTAAATTCTAGCGAAAATAGAGCAGCACTTGAACCTTTTAGTTCAAGTGCTTTTTTGATATTGTTCAGTCAGTCAAGGAAGAATTTTCACTCTCGCAAGGGGATTAAGAGCACAAAAAAACAAGCCCTCTTGGAGAGCCTGCATTTTATAGTTACGCTGTTTTTTCTACGTTCAAAATTTTCACTTGGTAGCTTCCAGCTGGTGTCTCAACCGTGACAACGTCACCTGTCTTCTTACCAATCAAAGCATGACCGATTGGGCTTTCGTTAGAGATCTTTCCTGCGAAGGCATCTGCCCCTGCTGAACCGACGATGCTGTATACTTCTTCATCTGTTTCGCCAACTTCTTGAACTGTAACGGTTTTTCCGATCGCTACTTCGTCTACTGCAACAGCGTCACTATCGACGATTTCCGCATAACGGATTTTTGTTTCCAAGCTAGAGATTTGACCTTCCACAAAAGCTTGTTCATCTTTTGCTGCTTCGTACTCAGAGTTTTCTGAGAGGTCACCATATGAACGAGCGATCTTGATCCGTTCTACCACTTCAGGTCGACGGACCAATTTCAATTCTTCTAATTCTTGTTCCAATTTTTCTTTTTCTGCTAGGGTCATTGGGTATGTTTTTTCTGCCATTATTCTTCTCTTTCTATTATTTGAATGAAAAAGCTGTGGACGCGCCACATGCTTTTTCTAGTTTGAACTTGCTTGTGTCAATTTACTATTGACATGTTCTTCAACATTTTTATTGTGTTCTTCGTATGTCTTAGCGAAGAAAACTTCACCATTTTCGACATTTGCGACAAAATACAAGTAATCGGTCTTACTTGGGTTCACCGCCGCTTCGATCGCTGATACTCCAGGGTTATCCACTGGGCCAGGCATCAAGCCGGTATTCTTATAAATATTATAAGGTGAATCCAGCTCTGTATTGATCGTTGCATCTTCTTTTAAGGTCGTCTTTTGACCAAGTTTCCCTTCTGCATAAAGAATTGCAATATTACTTTGCAAAGGCATGTCTTGGTTCAAACGGTTATAGAAGACACTCGCGATATCTTTGCGGTCCTGATCCGTCGCCCCTTCTTTTTCAACCAAGGAAGCAAGAGTCAATACTTCGTTTACATTGATGTTCTTGCTCTCAAGTGTTTCATAGTATGGGCTTAAATTTTGATCCATTGCCGCAAGCATCTGATCGATCATCTCTTTCACTGTGGTATCTTTCCCATAGTTATAAGTAGCTGGGAAGAGATAACCTTCTAAACGGTAGCGAACACCAGAATCCTTACTTGGCAGATTCGCCAAGAGCTTAGGATATTTGGCCACCATCTTCTCAATAAAGGCATCGTCTTGGACAGCCTTCAAGAAATCTTCTTTCTTAAATGGAGTCTTGCCTGCCTTCTTAGTGGAGACATCGGTAGTGATAGCCGTCGCAATCTGATCGATCGTATAACCTTCTGGAATCGTCACCTTCCCAAGAACTGGAGCCTGAGGAGTTTTGGTTCCCTCTTCTTGCAGTTTTTGGATGATGGTTTCTAGATCCATGCTCTTTTGCAAATTGAAATAACCAGATTTGAAATTGCTATAGTTCTTGAACTTGGTATAGTAGTTAAAGAACTGACCATTTTTCACGAGTCCTTTTTTCTCAAGGATCGCGCCAATCTCACGATTACTTGAACCTGCTGGAATCTCAACCGTTACGAATTCTGTTGCATTTTTATCCATCGGCTTGACAGCTGAATGGATATAGGTCACAGCAAAGATCCCTGTAGCTACGATCACAATCAGCAAAAGGCTGACCACTGTCCGCACAATTCGTTTAGCGATTTTATTTTGTTTCTTTTGTTTTTGTTGGCGCTGGTTACGAGAAGAGCGCGATAAGCTTTCCTCTACCGGTTCCTGACTTGGTTCTTTTTTAGCAGGCTTTGTAAGCTCACTCTTTTCTTCCACAGCAGGAGTCGCCTTTACCGGCTCCACTGGTTCTTCTTTGGGAGCCAACGCAGATTCTTCTACTTTTGGAGGTAGTGTTGCTTCTTCCTCCTCTTTCAGTGAAGAAGGGGTTTCAATACTTCGATCAGGTAGATCATACTCTTTTTCGATTTTTAGAAGTTGCTCATTGGCCTCTTCTAAGTCTCTGAGGATCTGCTCTTTGAAGCTTAATAACTTCTCACTGTCTTGTGATTTATCAGTCAAATAATTGACCTCCCTCATCATAATCCTTAATATTATATCTTAAAAGATTTAGAAAAGCAATACAAATCGCCTTTCTTCTTTAAAATACCTATTTAATCAAGTTTTTCATTTTCCCAGACCAGATTGTACCAAACTTCACCCGCATATTGGGATTCTGACCGGCCTTCATTGGTAAATCCTTGCTTTTCATAATAAGGAATCAAATAATCATGACAGGTCAAATTGATCCCTTGGCGATTATCTTTCAACGCAATCTCTTTCATCGCTTCAAGCAAAAGGGTTCCCACTCCAAGTCCTTGAGCTTCTTTAGCAATGGATAGACTCGTAATGGAAATAAAGCCCTGTTCTAACTGACTTAGATCTTCAACCTCTGAAAAAGAGGAATCGATCAAATAGCGCTCCGGTCTAACAGGTCCTTCTAAATAGCCTAAAATCTGACCCTGGCACTCTGCTACAAGAAATGTCGTTTGAATCTTTTCGATGTGATCTTTTAAAATCTCACGCGCAATCGCTTCTTCTTCTGAGAAATTCTCAAGCTCAATGCGCTCGATGGCATCCAAATCCTGCAGCTCTGCCTGTCTAATGTGAATCTTTTCTTTCATCATTTACTCCTTCTATCGTTCCCAAACCATATGGACACCTCGGTCAGACTCAGCTTCATCCCGAAATCCTTGCTGGGAAAAATAAGATAGTAAGTCTTCTGGGCAATCGATCCAAATGGCTTTCTTTTCCTTTTGAACAGCTAGATCCTTTAAAGCAGCAATCAAAATAGAACCATAGCCTTGACCTTGAAAGGCTGGCCTCACTGCTAATCGCAATACGATTAGGTCTCCTTTTAAAGGCTGGTCTTCTGTCGCCAACAAGTAAGCCACAGCATCCCCCACCTGCTCTGCAAGCAAAGAAATGGCTTCCTTCGAACCCAGCGCTTCCTCAAGAGTGGCCCTGTGCTCCTTTCCTTCATTGTCATGAAGTTCTTCTTCTAGTAAGCCCAGCTGTTCTTGATCAGCTGGGGTGATTGATCGAATCATCATCCTGCTTTCCTCATCTCATACTCCTTCAGTGGACAGATAAATTTGAGTCTGGAACCAATCGATTCCAGACTCAATCATCTCTTATTGTACACTATGTGTCAAACTAGATAATAAACGCTCAAATGAGTATTCATAGGTTTGAATATCTCCTGCTCCCATAAAGACATAGACTGCATTATCATGGTCAAGAAGAGGAGAAACATTCTCAGCTGTAATAATCGCTGAACGTTTGACAATTTTTGCTTCCAAGTCTTCAACTTTCACATCGCCGTGATCGACTTCCCGTGCAGAACCATAGATCTGTGCCAAGTAAACAGCATCTGCTTGATTCAAGGCTTCTGCAAATTCATCTAACAAGGCAATGGTCCGTGTAAAGGTATGTGGTTGGAAAATCGCCACAATCTCTTTACTTGGGTATTTTTGACGGGCCGCATCCAAGGTTGCAATAATTTCCGTTGGATGGTGCGCAAAGTCATCGATGATCACTGTTCCATTGACTACTTTTTCAGTAAAGCGACGTTTCACTCCAGCAAAGGTCTTCAAATGCTCGCGGACTAAATCTAAATCAAATCCTGCAATGTAAAGCAAACCAATGACTGCTGTAGCATTCATGATGTTGTGACGACCAAATGTTGGGATATGGAATTGCCCCAAATCTTCTCCACGGAAATGAACGTTGAAGGTTGAACCTGTCGTTGAGCGAAGCAAGTTGCTTGCCACAAAATCGTTCGTCTCCTTATCAAAACCATAGTAATAAATTGGTGCTGATGAGGTAATCCGACGCAATTCTTTGTCTTCTCCGTAGATGAAGAGGCCCTTACTGATTTGTTTGGCATAATCGTTAAAAGCATTAAAGACATCTTCCAAGCTCGTGAAATAGTCTGGATGGTCGAAGTCAATATTGGTGATGATGCTGTATTCAGGATGGTAAGGCATAAAGTGGCGTTCATACTCATCTGATTCAAAGACAAAGTATTTGGCTGCTGCAGAGCCACGACCTGTCCCGTCACCAATCAAATAACTGGTGTCAGTGATATTTGATAAGACGTGAGAAAGCATCCCTGTTGTCGAGGTTTTTCCGTGTGCTCCGGCAACCCCCATGCTGACGAAGTCACGCATAAATTCACCAAGGAATTCATGGTAGCGTTTATAAGTTAGGCCATGCTCATCTGCATAAGCAATTTCCACATTGTTATCTGGACGGAAAGCATTCCCGGCAATGAGGATCTTGTCGCCTTCCAAATTTTTCACATCAAATGGATAAATTTGAATTCCTGCTTGTTCCAAGCCACGTTGCGTAAAGTAATACTTCTCAACATCTGACCCTTGAACCGTATGTCCCATTTGGTGAAGCATGAGGGCTAAAGCACTCATCCCTGCTCCTTTAATTCCAATAAAATGGTATGTATTAGACATGTTTTCTCCTTATTCTTGATCTAGATGGGTTAAATCCAATTCTTGTTTGATTGGCTGTGGTTTCAACTTGTGCTGATCTTTATTGTATATTTGGCTAGTCTTTAAGAAATCATAATTGTTTTTCTTTTCAGTCGGTTCTGCCACTTCTGGTTCTCCTGCAGATTCGAACTCTGCAAGGATCAACTGATCTTGTCGTAATCGTTTGCTATATTTCAATAATTCACCCGGATTTTCCTTTTGGAAGGGAGCCGTTGGCTGACCAGGTTTTCGTTCAAAAATAAATGGTTTTTTCCGTTTACTTGTAGTAGCTGCTGGATCCGTTGTCAGATAGGGGGCTGTGCGTTTCTTTTTCAGATCTTCACGAGCGCGCTCTCTCGCTTCCTCTGCATAACGATTGGCTGGGCTTTTTTTATCAATCGGCTCTTTAAAATCAGGTTTTCTTACTGGCCGTCTTTTCGGTAGGAGATCTTCTAATGGTTGGTGGTAAGGATGCTTAGGTTTGGTATTTTCAGCAATCGGTTGCCATTCCAAATAATTTTTATCCACATAGTCGCCTGTAATGTTACTAATCAAGTCTGTTTCATCATACAGGTTCATGTGGGGCATCTCTGTTAACATCAACTCATTATCCCCTACTTGAGGAAAATATTTTTCTGTCATGCTTTCTTCCTTTCGACACTCCATTAATTATAAACTATTCACAGAATTTTTCAAGCTATTCTGACTGAATTCCAAGAATCTCACGAATTTCCTCAACCGATAAACTAGATCGTGTTTCCGTTCCGTCTAAAATCGTTGAGACCAAGTGTCTTTTGGAAGCTTGTAGTTCTTGGATTTTTTCTTCGATCGTACCACGAGTAATCATGCGGTAAACTTCAACATTTTGTTCCTGTCCCATTCGATGGGCACGTCCAATAGCCTGGTCTTCCACTGCAGGATTCCACCACAAATCGACTAAGATGACCGTATCGGCACCAGTGAGGTTCAATCCAACCCCTCCAGCCTTCAGAGAAATGAGAAAAGCATGGCGCTCACCTTCATTAAAAGCATTGGTCATTTCTTGTCGATCTTTAGCGGGAGTAGAACCTGTGATTTTAAAGGAGGTCATGCCAAGCTGGTCAATTTCCTGCTCTAGGATATCCAGCATGCCTCTAAATTGAGAGAAGATCAAAACCCGGTGTTCGCCATCCTTGATTTGACCCAAAAGATCTCGAAGACTCTCCAATTTTCCACTATCTCCCTGATAGTCTTCCATAAAGAGGGCGGGGGTATCACAGATTTGACGAAGACGCATGAGACCCGAGAGAATTTCCACCTTGCTCCGATTTAGTTCTTCCTCACTAGAGGTTCGAACCCGATCTTGAATTTGTTTTAATTGAGCCAAATAGATCGTTTTTTGACTTTCATCCAACTCATTGTGGTAGGTTGTTTCAATTAAGTCCGGTAATTCTTGGAGCACTTCATCTTTTTTCCGTCTCATGACGAAAGGTTTGACAAAACGCGCAATGGTCTCAGGACTCAATTTTTGAAATTCTCTTTTAGCTGGGAAGAGCCCTGGAAGGACAATTTGGAAAATAGACCAGAGTTCACCCACATGATTTTCAATCGGTGTCCCAGATAAGGCAAACACATGCGGAACCTCAAAGCCACGTAAGTGTTGGGCAATCTTGGTTTGGGCATTTTTCATGACCTGGGCTTCATCTAGAATCAAGTACTCATACTGATTCTTCTGGTATTCCTCCACATCTTGACGGAAAGACGCGTAACTAGTAATAACTACCTGTGGATTGGTTGCGATGAGTTCATCTCGGTGCTGCTTGAGACCATAGACGACTTCCACTTCCATCTGAGGAGCGAATTTTGAAAATTCTTGTTTCCAATTGTAGATGAGACTAGATGGAGCTAGAATCAAGATTTTAGTTTCTTTTTTTGCAACACTGGTCAAGAAGGAAATAGTCTGCAGGGTTTTCCCAAGCCCCATATCATCCGCTAAAATACCACCAAAACCATAATGATTTAACATGGAGAACCATTTGACCCCTGTTTCTTGGTAATCCCTTAGGGTCGCTTGGATTGTCATCTGAGGGAGTTGGAAGTCTTCTGGATGAGTCAAATCATGAGCTAAATTTCGAAAGTCTTCTGAAAAATGAACATTGTCTTGATCTGCCAACAAATCAGATAGCTGATAAGCGGTAATCCGGCGGGCTTGTAGTTTCCCACCCTTGCTCATTTTCGCCCGCAGATCTGCTAAGGCTCGACTGATCTTCTTAGTTTCTTCATCAAAGACAAGAACTTTCCCTGTATGGCTGACAAAATAGTCTTTTTGCCCTACTAGAGCTTTGAGGACCTGGTCCACTTCGGCTGGATCCACACTTTCAAAGTCAAAACCGATCTCCAGTAGACTGCCATTGGTTTTAACATCAATTTTTGGACGCTCCACTTGATAAAGATCTAAAAGGCTATCAGAGAGGGTAACCTCTCCTAAGGCTTCAAAAGTCGGGATCTGTTGGTGAAAGAATGGATAGATTTGCTCACTTGATAAAGGACTTCTTTGGGAAGAAAAGTCGTCTGTAAAACCTGCTGCTAGCATGGTTGAAAAGACTTCTTGCTCCTTATCGAAATCACTGGAATAAGGAAGATTGAGGAGTTCCTCACGCGTGGTCACCACACGATCCTGGTATTGAAAGACAACATCCAGTAAAACAGTCTGGTCCTGTGCTAGATCAAAATGAAATTCTGGAGTGAAATCGTGGATTAAAAAGCTGGTCGGAGCTGTTATTTGCCCCAGTTTTTTGAACTCTTTTAAACTATAGGAAATCTTTGTTTGATCCGTTGGATCAAAATGCAGTCGTTTTTTGCGATCCTGATCCATTGGTAAGTCTTGGATGGCCTTCCATAGGGTTCTCTGTTGGGGCGTCAGGTGATAGAAGACACCATTTCGAAACAGGTAAACAGCAGACTCGACAACCTTCACTTGTGGCTCGGTAATGATCAATTCGTAAAAATCACCATGGTCTTCCACCTGAAAACGAAAGAGATCTTCCTCCCCATGGACATCCTGAAAATAGACTTCAGAAAAATCATACATGCTGTATTGCAAGAGGAAGGAATCCAAATTCATTAGTAATTCTAC
>CAUCUH010000031.1:0-16012 GCA_958445905.1 uncultured Streptococcus sp. | reverse complement strand
CACTGCGTCTTGCTCGATAATCCAAAAATAATTGAGAGGCTAGGACTTTTGTCCCAGCCTCTATTTGTTTAAAGTTCACTATCTGACAAGCTAAAGGTATCGCCGTGTTGGAGATCTCCGTACTGGTAGCCTCGTTTGAACCAGCGCATGCGTTGCTCTGAAGTTCCATGGGTAAAGCTATCTGGTACCGAGTAGCCGTAGGCTTGCTCCTGGAGAGTATCATCACCTACTGCATGGGCTGCATTCATGGCTTCTTCGATATCGCCGATATCTAGAAGGTTTCGGTCTTGAATGGAGCGGGCCCAGACACCGGCTAGGTAATCGGCTTGTAGCTCGATGCGGACACTGATAGCATTTCGTTCCTTTTCAGAAAGACCTTGTTGCATCCGATGGTATTTGCCAAGGATTCCCAGCTCGTTTTGTACGTGGTGGCCGACTTCGTGGGCGATGACATAGGCCATGGCAAAGTCCCCGCTAGCCTTGTATTTGGTTGTCAATTCCTTGTAGAAGCTCATATCCAAATAAATCTTTTTGTCGGTCGGACAGTAGAAGGGACCAGCAGATGCTTGCCCAACCCCACAGCCTGTCTGTGTCCGTCCGGTATAGAAGACTAGTTTGGGCTCATGGTAAGTGCGTCCTTCGGCTTGAAAGACCTTGTGCCAATGATCTTCGGTCGTTCCAAGGACCTTGCTGACAAACTCAGCATCTGCATCGTCGACATGGGTCTTGTTGGTGCGCGTGATCTGGCTAGACTGGTAAGAATGAGAAGTCCCATTTCCAAAGAGACCCCCAAGGCTAGCGCCACCACCTCCTAGAAGAACCAGAAGAAGGATGAGGACGATCTTACTTTTGAAGCTCCCCGGCGATAGTAAGATCTGTAAAATGCCTCCGCCAAGATTACTATTGCCTGAAGAATGGGAGTAGCTTTGCCCCCTGCGGTCTTCGATATTTCTACTTTCTTTTAGGTTATCACTTTTCATATTCGTCTCCTTTTGTTTTATTTTACCAAAAATGAGGCAAAAACCAGAGTGATAACGCTTTAGATTTGCTTTTTTCTTGACAGGAGATTTTCTGTTCTTGTCAAAATGTGGAAAACTTGCTATAATGGGGTGAACGGAGGCGTTATGGCATTAAAAAAAGCAAGTCTAGCGTGTACGGTTTGTGGGTCACGCAATTACTCCATTAAGTTGAGTGGGACGCCAAAACCAACACGTCTAGAAGTCAATAAATTCTGCAAACATTGCAGCAAGTATACCATCCATAAAGAAACACGATAGGAGAGAGTTGTGAAATTCATTAAAGATATTTTCGTCTTACTAAAAGATACAACTTGGCCAAATCGCAAGGAAAGATGGAAAAACTTTATCTCAGTGATTGAGTACACCGCTTTCTTTGTTGCATTGATTTATTTGTTCGACAAAGTCATTGCACGTGGCCTATTGCACATGATCAATTTCTTTTAAGAAAAGAAGCCAGGTGGGATCCCCAGGGTCCCACTTTTTGTAGTCTTTTCTTAAAAATAAATCAGCAAACCTCTTTGCATTCCTGCAAAATGTGGTATAATGAAGCTAGGAAAAGGAAAGCCAAGAGGCTTTTTTTAGTATGTTCACAAAAGCTCGAGCAGGCTAAACAGAAAGAAAGGATGCCCAAATGGACAGTTTTGATAAAGGCTGGTTTGTACTACAAACCTACTCAGGATATGAAAACAAGGTAAAAGAGAATCTTTTGCAACGTGCGCAAACTTACAATATGTTAGAAAACATCTTGCGCGTAGAGATTCCAACTCAAACCGTACAAGTTGAGAAAAACGGTAAAACCAAAGAAATCGAAGAAAACCGCTTCCCAGGTTATGTCTTGGTAGAAATGGTCATGACAGATGAAGCTTGGTTTGTTGTTCGGAATACACCGAACGTTACTGGTTTCGTCGGATCCCACGGGAACCGTTCAAAACCAACTCCATTGTTGGAAGAAGAAATCCGCAGCATCTTGCTCTCTATGGGTCAAACTGTTCAAGAGTTTGATTTGGATGTCAAGGTGGGCGATACGGTTCGTATCATCGACGGTGCCTTCACAGACTATACTGGTAAGATCACTGAAATTGATAACAACAAGGTGAAAATGGTCATTTCTATGTTCGGCAACGATACAATTGCAGAAGTGAATTTGAACCAAATTGCTGAATTGTAAAAAAAATAGAACCCTCCAAGAAAAACTTGGAGGGTTCTTTGTATGGATCGTTATTGATTTTTATCCAGGCCTGTGATCTTTTTTAACTGCTTGGTTTCTGCAGCAGACGTAACATTGAAGATCTTATTGCCTTGTGTAGAGAAGCTAGATTCATCTCCGTTGCTATCTTTATAGACATAGCTGGTCCCATTTTCTGAACGCATAATGGCATAGGGTTTTCCGAGACGTTCGAGGGCCGTTTTTGGTGTATCGGATTTGGAAATGCTGCCAGTAGACTGGTGGTTGGCATCGCCCCCTCTTAGTCGGAAGGTGATATCTGTTAACACATTATTGCGGAAGAAAGCCATGATATCGCCATTGTCTGTTGCCCAAACATTGACTCCATCACCAGGATTCGCACTGTCTGTACTACTTACGGGTTGACCAAAGGCTGCAACTACGTCATCGTAACTGCTTCTTTCTTTTGGCCCACCAACCTCTTGTCCATCTTCGGTTCTCAATACAAAACCGGTGGTAGGGTGGAGGTTCTTGAGCTTTTCGATCTCAGGAATGGATGCAGCTCCTGGCACATATTGGAGAGATGCGCCATCATCTGGATCCAAACTGAAGCGACCTGAAAAATCATCTGAGCTACTGCTGTCTGAAGAAGTGCTCGACGATTTACTAGATGATTTTTTTGTTGAGGATTGTTTGATCGGTTTTCTAGAGCTAGAAGCTGTTTTTGCTGGTTGCGCAGAATTGGCAGGTGAGCAAGCGGCTAGTGTCACTAGTGAAAGAAGGCCGATCGCAAAGAAACGAATGTTTTTCATAAATACCCTTTCTAATGTGCTTCGCCGATTAGGCGAGGTTTTATTATATCAATAATCAAGGAATGGAGCAAATGGCAACAAAAAAACCCCCTATTGCTAGGGGAATTTTTAAAAGATAAAAGATGATAAAAAATTTTATTATCAAGGCGGTAGACGGATTTGAACCGACGATCAAGCTTTTGCAGAGCCGTGCCTTACCACTTGGCTATACCGCCATAACATATAATATTGTAACCTAAAAATAAAGATAGGTCAAGAAAAACTTTTTACGTCAAACAACTTTAGAAAACCATTTCATCGTAGGGATTGAAAAAATCTCTCAAATAGCTTGCGAATTCTAGGGATTTCTGCTATACTTATAGAGTTGTCTAAGACAGCAAATACTCATCTCGGATCCATTGTGGCACCGTTGCCCTTGTGGTCGTGCTGCAAGTTGACGTCTGAGAGAGGAGAAAAAAACAAAAAAGGAGAAACTACTCATGGCAGTAATTTCAATGAAACAACTTCTTGAGGCTGGTGTACACTTCGGTCACCAAACTCGTCGCTGGAACCCTAAGATGGCTAAGTACATCTTCACAGAACGTAACGGAATCCACGTTATCGACTTGCAACAAACTGTAAAATATGCAGACCAAGCATACGACTTCATGCGTGATGCAGCTGCAAACGATGCAGTCATCTTGTTCGTAGGTACTAAGAAACAAGCTGCTGATGCTGTTGCAGAAGAAGCTGTTCGTGCAGGTCAATACTTCATCAACCACCGTTGGTTGGGTGGAACTCTTACTAACTGGGGAACAATCCAAAAACGTATCGCTCGTTTGAAAGAAATCAAACGCATGGAAGAAGATGGAACTTTTGAAGTCCTTCCTAAGAAAGAAGTTGCATTGTTGAACAAACAACGCGCTCGTCTTGAAAAATTCTTGGGCGGTATCGAAGACATGCCTCGTATCCCAGACGTAATGTACGTTGTGGATCCACATAAAGAACAAATCGCTGTTAAAGAAGCTAAGAAATTGGGTATCCCAGTTGTAGCGATGGTCGACACAAACACTGACCCAGATGATATCGATGTTATCATCCCAGCGAACGATGACGCTATCCGCGCTGTTAAATTGATCACTGCGAAAATGGCTGACGCTGTTATCGAAGGACGTCAAGGTGAAGACAGTGTTGCTACAGTAGAAGCTGAATTGGCAGCTACTGAAGGTCAAGCTGATTCAATCGAAGAAATCGTTGAAGTTGTAGAAGGCGACAACGCTTAATTTCATTCAATAAGTAACGAACCTAAGAGGGCAGGGCTCAGCCCGACCCTCTTATTTTATTAAAAAATATAGGAGAACAAAAATGGCAGAAATTACAGCTAAGCTTGTAAAAGAATTGCGTGAAAAATCTGGTGCCGGTGTCATGGACGCTAAAAAGGCATTGGTTGAAGTTGAAGGTGATATCGAAAAAGCGATCGAATTGCTTCGCGAAAAAGGTATGGCTAAAGCAGCTAAGAAAGCTGACCGTGTTGCCGCTGAAGGTTTGACTGGTGTTTATGTCAATGGTAACGTTGCAGCAGTAGTTGAAGTAAACGCTGAAACTGACTTCGTTGCGAAAAACGCTCAATTCGTTGAATTGGTAAACGCAACAGCGAAAGTGATCGCTGAAGGTAAACCAGCTAACAACGAAGAAGCTCTTGCTTTGACAATGCCTTCAGGTGAAACTCTTGAAGCTGCATACGTATCTGCAACAGCTACAATCGGTGAAAAAATTTCATTCCGTCGTTTTGCCTTGCTTGAAAAAACAGATGCACAACACTTCGGTGCTTACCAACACAACGGTGGACGTATCGGTGTTATCTCTGTGATCGAAGGTGGAGACGAAGCACTTGCTAAACAAATCTCAATGCACATCGCTGCAATGAAACCAACTGTTCTTTCATACAAAGAATTGGATGAACAATTTGTGAAAGATGAATTGGCACAATTGAACCACGTCATCGACCAAGATAACGAAAGCCGTGCAATGGTTGGCAAACCAGCTCTTCCACACTTGAAATTCGGTTCTAAAGCTCAATTGACTGACGAAGTGGTTGCTCAAGCTGAAGAAGATATCAAAGCTGAATTGGCAGCTGAAGGTAAACCAGAAAAAATCTGGGATAAAATCATCCCAGGTAAAATGGATCGCTTCTTCTTGGACAACACAAAAGTTGACCAAGCCTACACTCTTCTTGCACAAGTCTACATCATGGATGACAGCAAGACAGTTGAAGCTTACCTTGAATCAGTAAATGCTTCAGTTATCGAATTCGTTCGTTTTGAAGTTGGTGAAGGTATTGAAAAAGCTTCAAATGACTTTGAAGCAGAAGTTGCAGCTACAATGGCAGCAGCTCTTAACAACTAAGAATAAAAAAATAAGAGGTTTCGAAGGAAGCCTCTTTTTTGTGAGTAAAAACTGAAGCCGTTGCTTCAGTCTTTTATTTAATGTGCGAAGGTATCGATTCCTAGAAGCAGGGACAGGGTCCCCATGATGAGGCCGGCTAGTATCACTCCGAGCATGACTGCGAGGCTACTGCGTTTGAAGTCCCAGTCAAGGATGGAAGCTGCAAGGGCTCCAGTCCAGGCACCAGTTCCCGGAAGAGGAATTCCCACAAAGAGCAATAAGGCCCAGAAGATTCCCTTGTCACCTGCAGCTTTTTCTAATTTCTGTCCGCCTCTATGACCTTTATTGAGACACCAGCTAAAAAAGCCTCCGATGATCGGTTTTTTGGCGCCCCAAGTAAGAATATGGCGGGCGAAGAAGAAGATCAGAGGGACAGGGAGAAGATTTCCGATCACTCCGATTAGGAGCGCTGTCCATAAGGGAATGCCATTTGCAATGGCAAAAGGGATGGCCCCGCGCAATTCAACAAGGGGCACCATGGAGATCAGGAAGGTAAAGATATATTTCATTAGTCAAGCCTTTCGATTAGTCTTCTTCATTCTATCGTATCTTTTCTCAATTGACAACTATGATCTTTTTTAATCTTTTATCTTGACTTTCTGGTGGAGGAAGCATATAATAAAGACATAGTTAATTAGAATCATTATAAAAAAGGAGAAATGACATGACAACTATGAAACATGAAGCAGCTACTGATGTAGCAACTTTTGCACCTTCAAATAAAGAAACTCTTCCAGAAACAAAAGCTCTCTTGAACCAAGTCGTAGCAGATCTCTACGTGGCTCACATTGCCCTTCACCAAGTACACTGGTATATGCGTGGACGTGGCTTTATGGTTTGGCATCCAAAAATGGACGAATACATGGACAGCTTGGATGCAACCTTAGATGAAGTGAGCGAACGCTTGATCACTCTTGGTGGTGCGCCATATTCTAGCATGACTGAATTTTTGGAACACAGCAATATTGAAGAACGCCGTGGAACATTTACAAAAAATGTAGAAGAAAGCTTGACACGTGTTCTTGAAATCTTCCATTACCTTGATGGCCTTTACCAAAAAGCTTTAGATGTTACCGATGCTGAAGGCGACGATGTAACCAACGATATCTTTGTTGGGGCTAAAGCAGAACTTGAAAAGAACATTTGGATGGTGGCTGCTGAACTTGGTCAAGAACCAGGATTATAAGATCATAAAAAAAATAGAAGCCGTTGGCTTCTATTTTTTTTTGTTCGTAGGGGATTTCCACTAATTAAAGGAATTCTTAATCTAACTATAGTTGGGGTGAAATCGAGGTCTATTCCTCCTATTTTTTTGGTATAGTTAATATGTGATTTTCTGTAAGCGTTCGCAGGTATAAGAAAGCGCTTACAAATTCAATAGTTAATCCTAAGAGGAGGTTTTTATGGGAAAGTCTTTTTTTGAAAAGCGTCCTGTTTTTAGTATTCGTAAGCTCTCAGTTGGAGCTTGTTCTGTTGTGATTGGGCTTTCTGCCTTGGGTCTTTCAAGGGTCCATGCGGAAGAAAAGCCAGCCCTCGAAAGTGAACCGACTTCGTTGGAGACACCAAGTGTTATGACGGAAAACTCAGAAGCGGAAGTTCCTGGAGCTGTTGCAAGGGTTTCAGAAGCTCCAGCTGTCATCACCCCTACCGGAGCTGAGGAAAAGCCGGCGCCTCAAGGCGAAGGCCAGCCCATTTCAGCTTCATCTGAGCGTGCTACAGGAACGGAAGAAACAGCAGCTCCAGATCAAAATCGTGTAGCGGAGGATATTGTGCAAGATCGAGAACGTGATTTTAATAAAGATTGGTATTTTAAATTAAATGCGGCTCCTGGTGCAGAAGGGCGTCAAGTGGATGTCAAGGATTGGAAAAAATTAGATCTTCCTCATGACTGGTCTATTTTCTTTGATTTCGATCACAACTCTCCTGCTCAAAATGAGGGGGGACAATTAAACGGAGGGGATGCTTGGTATCGTAAGACCTTCCGTTTGGACGACAAAGATCTAGATAAGAAGGTTCGCTTGGAATTTGGCGGGGTTTATATGGATTCCAAAGTCTATGTAAACGGACAATTCGTCGGTCATTATCCAAATGGCTACAATGCCTTTTCTTATGATATTACTCCTTATTTGAATGCGGATGGAAGCGAGAATACCATCGCCGTTCATGTGGTCAATCAACAACCAAGTAGCCGTTGGTATTCTGGTAGTGGGATTTACCGGGATGTGAAGCTGAGTGTAACGGACAAGGTTCATTTAGCGCAGTATGGGACTACGATTACGACCCCTCAGTTGGAAAAACAGCAAAATGGGGCAGTAGATACAGTGGTGAAGAGCCACATTGTCAACCAAGATGATCAAGCTCATAGTATTTATGCGGAATATGAAATTGTCGATCAAAATGGCCAAGTGGTGAGCGAAAAAACACGCAGTGAAGCACAAGCTGTTTTAGCAGGTCAAGAGATCAACCTATCTCAAACCTTGCATGTTGAAAAACCAACCCTCTGGGATGTGAAAACGGATCATCCAGCTCTCTATACCTTGTATACGCGGGTTTATCGGGATTCGCAGTTGGTCGATGTGCAAAAGGAACGCTTTGGTTATCGCTATCTGAACTGGACGCCAGAAGGTGGCTTCTTCCTCAATGGGGTGGCGACGAAATTCCACGGGGTATCCCTTCACCATGATCACGGGGCTCTTGGAGCTGAGGAAAATTACAAGGCTGAATACCGTCGTCTCAAACAGATGAAAGACATGGGAGTCAATGCCATCCGGACGACCCACAACCCAGCAAGTGAACAAACCTTGAAAATTGCGGCTGAGTTGGGCTTGATGGTCCAAGAAGAAGCTTTTGATACCTGGTATGGTGGCAAGAAACAATACGATTACGGTCGTTTCTTTGAAAAAGATGCCACTCACCCAGAAGCTCGTAAGGGGGATACTTGGTCAGATTACGATCTACGGACCATGGTAGAGCGGGACAAGAACAATCCAGCCATTGTCATGTGGTCAATCGGTAACGAAGTCGGTGAAGCAGATGGTTCAGACAAATCTGTCGCAACCGTTCGTCGCTTGGTCAAGACCATCAAGGACGTGGATGCAACCCGCTATGTCACTATGGGAGCTGATAAATTCCGCTTTGGCGATGGTTCAGGAGGCCATGAAAAGGTAGCAGCAGAGCTCGATGCGGTTGGATTCAACTATTCAGAGGCCAACTATGAAAGTCTACGAGCTAAACATCCAAACTGGCTCATTTATGGTTCTGAAACCTCTTCTGCAACGCGGACACGGGGTTCTTACTACCACCCTGAAAGAGAATGGGTCGGAAGCAACCAAGAAGACCGCCATTATGAACAATCAGACTACGGCAATGACCGGGTTGGTTGGGGTCGGACAGCGACCGCCTCTTGGACCTTTGACCGTGATCATGCCGGCTATGCAGGACAATTTATCTGGACTGGTACGGACTATATCGGTGAGCCAACCCCATGGCACAACCAAAATGATACACCTGTGAAAAGTTCTTATTTCGGCATTGTCGATACTGCCGGCCTTCCAAAGAATGATTTTTACCTTTACCAAAGTCAATGGGTATCGGCTGAGAAACATCCAATGGTGCATCTCTTACCACATTGGAACTGGGACAATCCAGAATTAGCCAATCGTGTCATGGATGAAGAAGGACGGATTCCTGTTCGGACCTTCTCCAATGCCCACAGTGTGGAATTGATTGTCAATGGGGAATCACAAGGAGTCAAGACCTTTACCAAGAAGACTACAGCTGATGGCCGAACCTACCAAGAAGGGGCAAATCCGGATGAACTCTATCTAGAGTGGTTGGTCCCTTATGTACCAGGTAAAGTGGAAGCTATTGCGCGCAACGAAGCAGGAGAAGTGATCGCGAAAGATCAAGTCGAAACAGCCGGCAAGCCTGCGGGTGTTCGTTTGTTGAAAGAAGAACACGCGATCGCAGCGGACGGTAAGGATTTGACCTATATTACCTATGAAATCGTCGATGAAGAAGGTCGTGTCGTACCAACTGCCAATAATTTGGTGCATTTCCATTTGCATGGACAAGGCCAAATTGTCGGTGTCGATAATGGGGAACAAGCCAGCCGTGAACGCTACAAAGCGCAGGAAGATGGCTCATGGCAACGCAAAGCCTTCAATGGCAAAGGGGTTGTGATTGTCAAATCAACTGAGCAAGCGGGTGCCTTTACTCTGTATGCAGACTCAGACCGCTTGCAATCAGACCAGGTCAGCCTCTTTACAGGTAAGAAGGACCAAGCAGAACGCACTGTATTAGGTGTGGAACCTGTTCGACAAAGTGCTTATCTAGGAGAAAAACCAACCTTGCCAAGTAAGGTCAATGTGGTCTATAGTGATGGCAAGGCCCAAGAAGAAGCTGTTGAATGGGATGCGGCAGACTATAGCCGTGCTGGCCAAGTCCGTGTGACAGGTCATGTTCAAGGACGCACGGTCGAAGCTCTGGTCGATGTGATCGGCGTGGAACAAGTCCTTCCAGTCATCAAACAAATCCCACAGGGAGCAGATCTAGCAACAGTGGACAAGGCTGTGCAATTAGTCTTCACTGATGGGACCACTGCCCACTATGAGGTCGATCAATGGACCTTGGAAGCTGGTCAAGAAAATCAGTTGTCCACACCAGGAGCACGCTTGAAAGCGACAGGACTCCTAGGCAATAGGGAAACCGTCCAAGCGACACTAGTGGTTGCAGGAGGAGATGTAGCCAAGGCTAAGAAACCAACGGTTCAGCTAGATGGAGTAGTTCTTCCAAAATTTGGTAGTGGCAACCATACCATTTTCCGTTCCCTCGCTTATGGTCAAGAGCCAGGTCAAGTCACAGCAAGTGCAGAAAATGCTCAAGTGACGGTCCTACAAGCTAATCGCGAAAATGGTTTGAAAGCCCAAATCTTTGTGACTGCTAAGGATACGGGAGCTGTACAGACCTATGTGGTCCAATTCCAAGAAGAAAGTCCACAGATCCAGCGCTTGGAATTGCGTCTGCCAGAAGGACAGGAACTCAAGGAAGACCAAACGGTACCACTTGAAGTCATTGCCCATTACCAAGATGGTAGCCAGGCAAGTCTCAAAGCAGATCAAATCGATGTGAAGACAAGAGCTGGTAGCCAAGGAAAAGCCGTCGCAACCAATAAAGGTTTAGAATTGCGGGAAGCAGGATTGGTTCATTTAGAAGCTAACTTCCAAGGACAAACGGGAGAAGTCAGCTTTACCATCACGCCAAATCCAGAAGAAAAGACGGTTGTGAAGGTGCGTCCTGTACGGATTAGTACGGATCGAAACGTTTTGCCAGCTCTTCCAGAGACCGTCTTGGTCGAGTATGACAAGGGATTCCCTAAAGAAAAACGCGTGACCTGGGATGCTGTGACCGCAGATCAAGTCAAGGATTACCATAGCTTTACAGTCACAGGTCATGTAGAGGGTGTGGAAAAAGAAGCCCAAGCTCAAGTGACGGTTGAAGGTATTATCGCTGTAGAAGAAGTCAGCACCACCACTCCAGTCGGCGAAAAACCAGCTCTTCCAGAAAGCGTGCGGACCTATCACTCTAATGGTAAGACCTATACTGCTAAGGTGGCCTGGGATGCGGTCGATCCGCAACTCTTGGCCAAAGAAGGAGAAGTTGTCCTAGCCGGTCGTGTAGAAGGAACGGATCTTCCAACACGTCTTCATATTCGTGTTTCTGCAAATACAGTTAAGGGTGCTAACGTTGCAGAGCAATGGACAGGATCTGTCTTGCCACTCGCTTTTGCAAGTGACTCTAACGATGCAGATCCAGTTGCTAAGGTCAATGACAAGGTCATCTCCTTTACCGATGCTCCAGCTAACCGTTGGACCAACTGGGGTCGTAACAATGCGGAAGATTCGGTTGGGATCTTGTTTGGGGATTCTGGTATCTTGACTAAGCGAGCAGTGGATAACCTCCATGTTGGTTTCCACGAAGACCACGGTGTTGGGGCTCCAAGTGAATATGTGATTGAGTACTATACAGGGGAACAAATCCCAACGGTTCCAAGCAATCCAAATCGTGTCAAAGACGAAACAGACCATCCATTTAACAATCCAGCCAACTGGAAAGAAGTTAGCAACCTAACCGTTGAAGAACCGGTAGCAGCTGGTAAGATGAATCATTTCAGTTTTGATAAAGTCGACACCTATGCTGTTCGTATCCGTATGAAGACGCCAGAAGGCAAGCGTGGAAGCTCTATTTCAGAGATTCAGATATTTGCCAATAAGGTTGCGGCAGAAGAGAAGAGCCAGTTGACCATTCGCGTCAATGGCGATGTATTGCCAGGTGTTAACCCAAGTGTGACCGATTACTACATCGATGCGCGTGATCGGGCTTATCCACAAGTGGAAGCGACAGCCAGCCATCACGGTCTTGCAACGGTTGTGCCAAGTGTCCATGAAGGGGAGCCAATCCGTGTCATCCATAAAGCGGAAGATGGTACCATCTTACAAGAATATCGCCTCCATCTCACAAGCGATGCAGAAAAACTGAAACAAGCTACCCCAGTAGCAGTGGAAGCAGGTAGCCGTTTTGTGAAAGTTGGTCAAGATCTGGTTCTACCATCTACCGTAGGCGTTTACTTTCAAGGGGATACAGGCTATGAACGCAAGGAACTTACGGTGGACTGGCAGGCTGTACCAGCTGATGCACTTTCTCACGAAGGTAGCTTCACGCTGAAAGGAAAAGTCATTGGCGATGATCTGACAGCTCAGCTGACCGTCCGGGTGTCAGAAAAGACAGGAGAAAACCTCTCTGTGAACCGTTACTACAATGGAGAAGATACAAGAGCATTTGCTAGTGAAACCAATGATCTCGATCCAAATCAAATCGACTATATCGATTACATCAACGATGGTGGCTACAACGAATACTATCGCTGGACTAACTGGAAGATAGAACCGGATCAAACTGAAGTGTTTGCTGGTCTCATCTTCAAGAAAAATGGTCAAGTAACAGAGCGTTTGGTCAATAAAGTAGCGGTCGACTTCTTTGCAGATCAGGAAACAGGTCTGCCAACGAAAACTGTTCTTGAACGCTACATTGGTCCAGACTTTGATGTTCCGGATGATTATGGCAATCTGAAGAATCTTCCAGATCATCCATTTAACCAGGCCTCTAACTGGGAAGAAATCCCGTACAGCTTGGATTATGCCTTTGAACCTGGTTATATCTCTAACCTCAGCTTCAACGAAACCAGAACGAAAGCCATCCGTTTAAGAATGGTCCGTGATGAACATCTAAAAGGAATTGGAATCGTTGAATTGAGCGCCTATGCTCCAACAGAAGAGGCCCAGGCAACAACTGACGTTACGATCCAAGTGAATGGCAAAGACCTAGAAGGTTTTAAACCAGATGTGACAGATTATCATCTAGAGTATGAGGGAGAACGTCCAATCGTTTCAGCACAAGGCAAGAATGGAACAGCCGTTACGGTCGTGGATGCTAAAAGTGGCAATGCTCCGGTTCTTGTCAAGGTTGTCTCAGAAGATGGCAAGCTCGAAAAAGTATATCAACTTTCTCTATCCGCAAAAGCACCTACAGGCTCAGCCATTCCTGAAGAAGGGGTTAAGAATCTGGTTCATACCAAACCAGAGTTGGTGATTGAGCCAGAAGAGATGGACTTTGAACGCCTAGAACGTCCAAATGCAGATCTTCCAAAAGGTGAGAAACGTGTGGTTCAAGAAGGTCAAAAAGGCCGCAAATTGCGCTTGGTGGAAGTTTCTCAAGAAAATGGTGTGGAAAGCCGGAAGGAACTAGATGCCTTTGTAGAGCTAGATCCAGTGGCAGAAATCACAGAGGTGGGCACGAAAGAAGTACTTCCAGACACTCCACAACCAGAGCCACAGCCAGAACCTCAGCCACAACCAGAGCCGCAACCAGAGTCACAGCCACAACCACAACCGCTTCCGAACCCAGAACATCCTCATGCCTCAGAAAGACCAGTAGCTGCCGCAACTCCTCAAGCATCTCTTGAGGTCAAAGCAGTGCGTCAGGAAGGGACAGATGCAGCAGGGAAGGAAGTCGAGAAAACAGCTCAAACACCAGCAGTTTCAGCAGCTTCAGTTTCCGAAGGTAGATTACCAAATACAGGAACGGAAGAAAGCGTCGCAAGCCTCGTTGCTGGAATCTTAGCGGCAGGCCTTGCCAGTGCTGTGCTGGACGATCAGAAAAAAAGAGCCAATAAGGCCAAATAAAACAGCTAGAGAAACTAGTAAAAAACGGTGAAAAGTTCACAGGTAACAGAAAGAGGATGGGGAGGCCCCACCCTCTTTACCTGGTGACATAAAGGAATAGAATATGGGAAAAAGATTAGTTGATCAGAGAAATCGATTTGGCATTCGCAAACTCTCAGTAGGTGTCTGCTCGGTAGTCGTAGCGACTTGTTTTTTAGGAGTCACTACTAGTTACGCAGAGGAACAAGCTGAGAGGAGTGAAACTCGCAAAGAACGGGTCGAAACGAGCGATGCAGGAGATCAAGGAAAGGAGGAGAAAACTGTGAACGAGCACCAAGAAGAATCAGAACAGTCCTCATCAGCTATTAGTGAGAAAGAAAATCGCGCAGTTAGCCAAGGGACAGAAGCAAGCCAACCAGCCACTTCTCTAGATGAGGAGCCTGAGATTGCGGATTATGGACCACTTCCAAGCAAGGCTCAGATGCAATACCACCGCGAAGAGCTAGCAGCTTTCATCCACTTTGGGATGAATACCTACTACGATCGTGAGTGGGGAGATGGGCAAGAAGATCCTTATTATTTCTATCCAGAGCATCTGGATACCGATCAGTGGATCAAAACCCTGAAAGATGCTGGCTTTAAACGGACGATCATGGTCGTCAAGCACCACGATGGCTTTCTCTTGTACCCTTCCAAATACACCGACCATACCATTGCCAAAAGTGGTTGGAAGGAGGGAAAAGGTGATGTCCTAGCCGAGGTTTCTGCTTCTGCCAGCAAGTATGATATGGACATGGGAGTCTATCTCTCTCCTTGGGATGCCCACAGCCCGCTCTACCATGTGGATACAGAGGACCAATACAATGAATACTATCTCAACCAGCTTAAGGAAATCCTTGAAGATCCAAAATATGGGAACAAGGGTAAGTTCGTAGAAGTCTGGATGGATGGAGCGCGTGGCGATGGGGCTCAAAAAGTCACCTATACCTTTGACAAGTGGTTTGAAGCCATTCGCAAGGCCCAAGGGGATATTGCCATCTTCTCAGCTGAGCCGACCAATGTTCGTTGGATTGGAAATGAAAAGGGGATTGCTGGAGATCCTGTTTGGCAAAAGGTCAATCCGGATAAGATTCGCAACAATCCATCCAATAGCTACCTCAATCACGGGGATCCGGAAGGGAAGCAATACTCAGTGGGAGAAGCCGATGTCTCTATTCGCTCCGGCTGGTTCTACCATGACAACCAAGAGCCTAAGTCCTTGCGCGAATTGATGGACATTTACTTCAAATCGGTCGGCCGTGGAACCCCGCTTCTGCTTAATATTCCACCCAATCAAGACGGAAAATTTGCGGATGCCGATGTGGCCCGTTTGAAAGAATTCCGCCAGACCTTGGACCAACTCTACAGTGTGAACTATGCGGCAGGAGCTTTGGTAGAAGCTGACTCAACACGACGCAATCCGCTCTACAAGGCCAGCCATTTGACAGATGGCGATGAAAAGACCAGTTGGGCACCTGCAGATGATGCCAAAACCGGCTCTTTTGTCCTTGATCTTGGAAAAGAGCAACACTTTGATGTGGTAGAGCTCAAAGAAACCATCGAGAAAGGCCAACGGATTTCTGGCTTCACCATTGATGTGGCTGTGAATGGCCAATGGGTTCCTTATGGGGCTGGCTCAACTGTAGGATACCGCCGATTGATCAAAGGGCAACCAGTTGATAGTCGCTATATCCGGGTGTCCATCACCGATGCCCAAGCTACTCCAATCTTGAACGGAGTCTCTGTCTATAAGACGCCAGCCAGCATTGAAGAAACTGATGGCTATCCGCTTGGTTTGACTTATCATTCTGACCGGACTGCTGACCGGGCCAATGGTCAGTGGAATGAAGAGGGAGAAGGCGTTCGAGGCACCTCTATGTGGACCAAGGAAAAGGGAGCTTCGGTGACCTATCAGTTTGAAGGCACTAAGGCCTATGTGGTCGCAACTGTCGACCCTGGTCATGGGGAAATGGATGTCTATGTCGATGGCCAAAAGCTAGCGACCGTCAATACCCAAAGCCCAAGCCGCAAACGTAGCCAAAAGGTCTATGAAACACCGGATTTGACAGCAGGATCTCACCTTGACCTTGGTCAATAGCAAGGGAGATGCGATCGCAACGGAAGGGATTTATGCTCTCAATAACCAAGAAAAGGGTCTCTTTGAATTTGCTCAGCCAACCCTAGCTGTTAAAAAAGGCGACCCAGCGCAAGTCGTCGTCAAGAGAAAAGGTGGCTCTAAAGGAAGTGCCAGTCTGAAATTGATCACAGAACCAGGAACAGGGGTTCATGGCAAGGTCTATAAAGATACCAACGTCACCCTTGAGTTCGCAGATG
>CAUCUH010000030.1:0-16102 GCA_958445905.1 uncultured Streptococcus sp. | reverse complement strand
AATAAATGAGCTAACGATCCCAATACGCTTCCGCAACTCTGGAATGCCCCCTTCTCCAAAGCGGGTTCCAAGGACAGTTACCTGGCCAGAACTAGCCCAGTATTCAGACATGAGAAGTTTGAGGAGGGTCGATTTTCCTGCCCCATTGAGGCCTAAAATGGCCCAACATTCATTTTCTTTTACTTGCCAGTTAATCTCTTTTAAAAGGGCTTTTCCATTGCGGATCAAATTGACATCTTGTAGTTCAATCAAATTATTCATAACTTCATCCTTTTGATTAAAATCTCCTTTATTCTATCATAAAATATGGTAGAATAGAAAACAGGAGGTAAGGAATGTTTCGAAATAGTAAATTGTTATTCTGGACATGTGAGATCTTATTATTGACGGTGATTTTCTATATTTGGAAATCAATGGGGACTTTAATTTCTCCATTTGTATCTGTTCTGAATACCATCCTCTTACCATTTTTAATTGCAGGTTTTTTATATTACATTACCAATCCGATTGTTGAATTGTTGGAAAAACACTTAAAAATCAAGCGTGTGTTTGGGATTTTGATCACCTTAGTACTCTTGTTTGGGATCATTGGCTTAGGGATCTTTTATCTGCTCCCTATCTTAATCAATCAGTTAACCAGCTTGATCAATTCAACTCAAGGACTTTACTGGGAAGTTCAAAGTTTGGTTCGAAAACTCTCGACCAATCCTTTGTTCCAGAATGTGAATATCCAGTCGACGATTCAGCAGTTGAATCTCTCTTATATGGATATCCTACAAAATCTCTTGAATAGTGTGACCAACAGTTTAGGAAGTGTGGTTAACACTATTGTCAATACGGTCTTTATCTTGATCATGACCCCTGTCTTCTTGGTTTATTTCTTGGTCGATGGGAAGAAGTTATTGCCGATGTTGGAGCGGACCATTTTACGCAATGACAAACTCCACATTTCAAGCCTCTTGATTAGTTTGAATGAAACGGTCTCTCGCTATATTAGTGGGATTTCGATCGATGCCTTTATCATTGGAACCCTAGCCTACATTGGCTATAGTTTTATTGGATTGAAGTACGCTTTGGTCTTTGCCATTTTTTCTGGATTGGCCAACCTCATTCCATATGTAGGACCAACCATCGGGTTGATTCCGATGATCATCACCTATGCCTTCACAGATATGGATATGATGATCAAAGCAGTCATTTACATGTTGATTATCCAGCAGATCGATGGGAATATTCTTTATCCGCGTATCGTTGGAGGCGTGATGAAGGTTCACCCGATTACCATTATGGTTCTCTTATTGCTCTCAAGTAATATCTACGGCATTATCGGGATGGTCGTCGCGATTCCAGTCTATTCGATTGGAAAAGAAATTGTAAAATTCTTGGTGAATCTTTATGATAACCACCGTGCTGCTAAGGAACAGAAGAAAAAAGAAGAATTTGGTATCATTAATAAATCATAGACTCTAGCGCCTATATGGGCCTTAGAGTCTTTTTTGTACATTTTTTTGAAAAATGCTGGAAAAAAGTCAACAAGTGCTATGAAATGTGTTAAAATATAAGTGATTTTGAAAGATAATATGAAAAGGTAGGAAAAGATGAGACTGCTCTTATCGAAAAAACAGAGACGCCAATTGCAATTGTTGGAAATCCTGATTAAGGAAAAAAGATGGTTCCACTTGAAAGAGTTGGCCAAGCGTTTGGATTGTACAGAACGTTCGTTAAAAGAAGATTTGTCTAATCTTCGTAGTACATTTGATGACTTTTTAATTGAATCATCTACCAATGGGATCAAGATCAGTTATGAGGATTCGGTTGGGCTTGAGGTGATTTACCATCACTTTTTTAAAGAATCACAAGCCTTTGCTTTGATTGAATATCTCTTTTTCAACAAGGATGTTTCCAATGAATATATTTGCAGAAAGTTTGATTTGAGTTACCAATCTTTCTACCGCTTGATTCGGACGATTAATCAGAAGCTTCAAACCAAATACAATGTAAAGATTGATTTGAAACCCTTGAACCTTGTCGGAGATGAGATTGACGTTCGTTTCTTTTATGCCCAATATTTTGCAGAGCGTTATTACTATATGGAGTGGCCTTTCCCAGAATTTAAGGAAGAGGCTGTGACCGATTTGATCACCTTCTTCTTCAAGCTCTATGGCTATCCATTGACCTTCTCTGTACTCAGGTCTTATAAAGTTCTCTTGACAGTCTACTTGTCACGGATTAAGCAAGGCTATTTTATTGACATGCCAACGAACTATGATGTGTATAAGGACCAGTATCAAGGGGTGACCAATGTCGAGGAGATGTTGCGCTACTTTAGCTTGCAGTTGGGTGTCGAGTTGAATGAAAAAGTGCTGGAGCAGTTCTTTATCATCTTCATTCAAGAGAATTTCTATTTCAGTCCAGAAAGCTTGATCGAAGCTGCAGAAACAGATCCTTATGCCAAAGAATCAACGACGCTCATCAGAGATATGTTCAAGGATCTATGCTATACCTATGATTTAGACATTGAAAATCTTGATGAGATGTTGATGCATGTCCATAACACGTCTCATCTCGATCGGAAGGAATTATTCTCTGAGTTTCTCTTGTTTGATACCAAGACCAATACCAACGAAGATTTCATGAGCATCTTCCCAGCCTTCTATGATGATTTGAAGGAGCATATCATCACTTATATGAAGACCATGAAGCATGATCTGAATGATGAAATCATCAAGCACATGATCTACACGGTCTACACTCACTGGGAACGTCTCTTGCCGCAGTTATTGCGCCGTCGGAAGTCTATTAAGGTCTTGATTATCAGTCGTTTTGACGATCACCACGCTAAATCCATGATCGATTTCCTAGATTTCTATTGTACGGATAACTTTGAATTTACGCAGATGATCAAGTACAATCTGACAGTGGATGATATTGAAGCTTCTGATGCCGACGTAGTGGTGGCCAACTTTATGATGCCTGAATTAAAGAAAAAACCATTTATTTGTACAAGTAGTCTCTCATCGCTTGAGCTAGTTGAAAAACTCAATGCCTTCTTTTATGATTTTACCAGTGCAGAACACTAAAATCAGGACTTGTTCCTGATTTTTTGATGGTAAAAAAAGAAAATTTTATAGAAGAATGCAGGCTCTCCTATTTTGTGGTATAATATACAATATTATATACTGGAGGAAATTATCCATGGAAGACCCTGGCAGTCAGGAAATTTTACTGGAAGTTATTTTATTGATTGTTTTGACATTATTGAACGCCTTTTTCTCGGCGACTGAAATGTCAATGGTATCGTTGAATCGCTCTCGTGTAGAGCAAAAGGCTGAAGAAGGAGATAAAAAATACATTCGTCTTCTTAGCGTATTGGAGCAACCCAACCATTTCTTATCCACTATTCAGGTGGGGATCACCTTGATTACCATCTTATCTGGGGCGAGTCTTGCGGATAGCCTTGGACATGTCATTGCTGGATGGATGGGCAATACTAAAACGGCTCTTGCAACTGGAAGCTTTTTATCTCTAGCATTTTTGACTTATATTTCGATCGTGTTTGGCGAACTCTATCCGAAACGAATCGCTATGAACTTGAAAGATGAGTTGGCTGTTCGAACAGCTCCGATTGTGATTCTATTAGGAAAAATTGTCAGCCCCTTTGTTTGGTTGCTTTCAGCATCGACCAACCTTTTGAGCCGTATCACGCCAATGGAATTCGATGATCCGGATGAAAAGATGACGCGGGATGAAATCGAGTATATGCTGACCAATAGTGAAGCAACACTGGATGCTGACGAGATTGAGATGCTCCAAGGGATCTTTTCATTAGATGAAATGGTAGCGCGTGAAGTCATGGTGCCACGGACAGATGCCTTCATGGTTGATATCAATGATGATACCAAAGAAATTATTGAAAGTATCCTTAAGCAAAACTTTTCACGGATTCCTGTCTATGATGATGACAAGGACAATGTCATCGGCCTCATCCATACCAAACGTCTCTTGAATGAAGGATTTATCAATGGCTTTGATAATATTGTCTTAAGAAAGATTTTACAAGAACCTTTGTTTGTTCCAGAAACTATTTTTGTGGATGATCTTTTGAAGGAATTGCGCAATACACAAAATCAAATGGCCATTCTGCTTGATGAATATGGTGGAATGTCTGGACTGGTCACTCTTGAAGACCTCTTGGAAGAGATCGTCGGTGAAATTGACGATGAGACTGACAAAGCGGAAATTGATGTCTTTGAAATTGCAGACAATACTTATTTTGTACAAGGAGCCATGTCTCTAAATGACTTTAACGAATATTTTGACGTTGAGTTGGAAAGTGATGATGTGGATACTATTGCGGGGTATTATCTGACAGAGGTTGGGCGAATTCCAACCTTGAAAGAGCGGCTCAGCTGTGAAGTCGATAGTCAAAAGAAACACTTGATCTTGACTAATGACAAGGTGAAAAATGGTCGTGTGACCAAGGTGAAAGTTGAAATTTCCGAAATCGTCGAAGAAGATGAAGAAACCAAATCAAAAGAAGATTAGAAAATAGAGGCCTGGACGTGTTCCAGCCTCTGTTTTTTCTTGTCAGAGCTAGTTGAATTTTCAAAAAATTTTAAAAATTTCTGAAATAGTCTTGACAGCCAAAAAAAATTAAGGTAAGATAATACCCATAAAAAAAGAAAGCAGAAAATAAACATGAAGCAACAAGCCATTTCAACTCAAAAATTTTACTTTAGCTACTTTAGATAGTGTTTGTAGACATGATCTCATGGATGCAAACAACCCAAGCAATTTGTTTGTATCTATGTGGCTAAGATTTTTGATGATGGTCCATAGAGCTAGTATCTAAATGGACCGAGGTTTTGTAACTTGTTGGAGAATTTCAAGCATCCGTTTAGAGTATCATCTAAGCGGATTTTTTGTTTATTTTGCAGAAAAGGAGTCAATAAATGAAAGTAGTGAAAAAATTGCTAGCACCTGTCCTGGTTGTAGGACTTCTGTTAACATCATTGGTGACCTTACACAATCTAAAGGATACTAAAAAAGACAATGTCTTTCGAATTGGGATTTCCCAGTACATCACCCATAAGTCGCTCGATGCGACACGAAAAGGCTTTATCGAGGAGTTGAAAAAAGAAGGCTATGTAGATGGGAAAAATATTCAGATCGATTTCCAAAATGCTCAAGGGGAGCAACGAAATCTGAAAAATATTTCTAAACAATTGGCAGAAGAAAGTGATCTAGTCTTTGCGATTGCAACCCCTTCCGCACAAAGTTTGGCTAATACCACTAAATCAACACCTATTGTTTTCTCAGCTGTGACCGACCCATTGGCAGCGAAATTGGTGAAAAACTTGAAAGAACCAGGTGGCAATATCACAGGGACAAGTGACCAGTCAGAAGATGCGATCTCTACACAGGTAGACATGATTAAGCAAGTGCTTCCAACGGCGAAAACAGTTGGGATCCTCTATACGCAAAGTGAGCCTAACTCAGTCGTCCAAAAAGATAATGCGAAGAAGATCCTTGAAGCTAAAGGCTATCAAGTGGTTGAAAAAACAATTCTCGATAGTAACAATGTGAAAGCTGCAGCAGACAGTATCATGTCAGAAGCAGATATCGTCTTTGTTCCGACAGACAATATTATCTCTTCTACAATGGAAACTGTAAAACAGGTATCGATTAGTCATAAGGTGCCAGTTTTTGGAGGTTCTGCTGAAATGGTGGCTACTGGTGGCTTGTACAACTTTGGTACTGATTATGAGGAATTGGGAAGACAAGCTGCTCGGATGGCCATTCGCATCATGAAGGGTGAGAAACCCGGCAAAGTCGCAGTTGAAACACCTGAAAAATTAGAATTGCACACCAATAAAGAGATGGCTAAAGAGCTTGGAATTGATATTAGCTCGTTGAAGGTAGAAAAATAGGAGGTTTGAGATGAATTTTGTTTTATCAAGTTTATCAGAAGGTTTATTGTGGTCGATCATGGCGATCGGTGTTTACTTAACATTTCGAATTTTAGATATTGCTGATATGACGGCAGAAGGAGCCTTTCCACTTGGGGCAGCAGTTGTAGCATCCCAAATTCAAGCCGGAAGAAATCCTTGGCTTGCAACCTTGTTGGGCTTCCTGGCAGGGATGATCGCGGGATTGGTCTCTGGGATTCTCCATACAAAAATGAAAATTCCAGCCCTCTTGACAGGGATTGTCACTTTGACGGGTCTCTACTCTATCAATATCAAAATCATGGGAGGGGTTCCTAACCTTTCTATCGGAGATTCTAGTACCATTTTCAAGAGTGTGATGAAATTAGGTCTTTCTAATGAAGAATCTGTCTTTTTGATTAGCATTTCTTGCTTGATCATCGTCTGTATCTTGTTGACCCTCTTAATGAAGACGCAACTTGGCTTGGTTTTGCGCTCGACTGGTGATAACATTCCAATGAGTGAGGCGAATGGGGTCAATGTAGATAACATGAAGATGTTGGGCTACATGATTTCCAATGGTTTGATTGCCCTTTGTGGAGCTATGTTTGCACAAAATGATGGTTTCTCAGATGTGACTTCTGGTACAGGGACGATCGTAGTCGGCTTGAGTGCTGTGATTATCGCTGAAGTTTTGATCCACGAATTGACCATTGGTTGGCGCTTGCTTTCCATCGGGGTTGGAGCCATTGTTTACCGTTTGATTATCTTAAATATTTATGAGATCCCAAATCTCGATCAAAATATGGTTCGTCTCTTCAATGCGATCTTGCTCGCGATTGTCTTGTTCGCTCCTGAGGCGCAAAAACGTCTTCGTGTTCGCGGATTGAAGTTAGGAAATAAGTAGGAGAAAAGTATGGCAACATTATTATCAATTGAAGGCATTCATAAGACATTTGAAGCAGGAACGGTTAATGAAAACCATGTCTTAAAAGGCTTGGATCTCCAAGTTGAAGAAGGGGACTTCATTTCGGTCATCGGTGGAAATGGAGCTGGGAAATCAACCTTGATGAACATCTTGGCAGGAAATCTAGTTGTGGATGAAGGGGATATCTTGCTAGAAGGTAACTCCATCAAAAATACGAGTGTTCGAAAGCGTGCGAAAGATATTGCGCGTGTCTTCCAAGATCCTAAGATGGGGACAGCTTCCCGGTTGACCATTGAAGAAAATATGGCCATTGCCCAACGTCGGGGGAAATCTCGTGGTTTGAGCTGGGGAGTTCGGGAGAAAGATCGCGAATTATTCCGTGAAGCCTTGAAGGAACTGAATATCGGTTTAGAGAACCGTCTTAAGGTGGATACCCAATATTTGTCTGGTGGGCAACGTCAAGCTTTGACCTTGGTCATGGCAGCCTTGGTTAGACCAAAACTCTTGCTTCTGGATGAACATACCGCAGCGCTCGATCCTAAAACTAGTGAAATGGTCATGGAATTGACACAAAAGATCGTGGAAAGCCATGATTTGACAACCTTGATGATTACGCATGATATGAACCATGCAATTGAATACGGCAACCGCTTGATCATGCTCTACCAAGGCAAGGTCGTTGTCGACGTCAAAGGAGAAGAAAAGAAAAACTTAACGGTTGAAGATTTGATGCGCCTCTTCCAACAAAACAGTGGTGAAACCTTGGTTAGTGATGAATTGGTATTAGGATAAAATAAAAGAGAGTGGGACAGAAATCGGTAATTCGTTAGAATTCGATTTCGTCGTCCCACCTCCGCACAGTTGAGTAGGGCTGTAAAAGCTGATGAAATCAGCGTAGTAGAGCCCACTCAACCACTGCGTCTTGCTCGACAATCCAAAAATAATTGAGAGGCTAGGACTTTTGTCCCAGCCTCCTTTATTTCCTCCGCTCTGCATAGTCGACAAAATGAAACTTGTCTAATTTGTGTCGGCTTTCGGTGAACTGGAATTGGCGTCCGTCTGCTAAGTGAACTTGGGAACGGACCGTTACCACGTGTTGGTCTTTTCCAAGATCCAGTAAGATTTTGTCGCGATTATCGATTGGTGAAATCAAAATTTCTTTTTTAGCATAGCCAATCTGCAATTTCAAGTCTTCTTCTATTGGAGATACGGGGAAATATTACCTTTACCTCTTTGACGTGACGCAGGCAGACCTCAATTGGCGCAATCCCAATGTCCGCAAGGAGTTGTTCAAGGTGGTCAACTTCTGGCGGGACAAGGGCGTCAAAGGCTTTCGTTTCGATGTAATCAATTTGATTGGGAAAGATGAGGTCTTGGTGGATTGCGCTGAAAATGAAGGGAAGCCAGCTTATACGGATAAACCCATTGTGCATGACTATCTTCGTATGATGAATGAAGCGACCTTTGGTTCTGATGATAGCTTTATGACCGTTGGAGAGATGTCTTCGACAACCATTGACAACTGTGTTCTCTATTCAGCACCGGAGCGCCACGAGTTGTCTATGGCTATTAACTTCCATCATCTGAAAGTCGACTATGAAGATGGTCAAAAATGGACCATTGCTCCCTTTGATTTTGAAGAGCTCAAGCGTCTCTATCATACTTGGGGCAAGGAAATGAGTGAACGAGGTGGTTGGAGTGCCCTCTTCTGGAATAACCATGACCAACCTCGTGCTTTGAATCGCTTTGTGGATATCCAGAACTTCCGCAATGAAGGAGCGACCATGCTCGCTGCTAGCATTCATTTGTCACGTGGAACTCCGTATATCTACATGGGCGAAGAGATTGGCATGATTGATCCAGACTATGATTCGATGGCAGATTATGTGGATGTCGAGTCCATGAATGCTTACCAGATGCTTTTGGATCAAGGTCAGTCTCCTGAGCAAGCCTTTAAGATTATCCAAGCTAAGTCCCGTGATAATTCATGTACACCCATGCAATGGGATGCTTCTCTAAATGCCGGTTTTTCAACAGGCACACCATGGTTGAAAGTTGGGAAGTCCTATAAAGACATCAATGTTGAAAAGGAAATCGATGGCCCAATCTTTACCTTCTATAAAGAATTGATTCGCTTGCGCAAAGAAATGCGGATCATTTCAGAAGGAAGCTACCTGCCAGCAATGGAAGATAGTCAAGAAGTCTATGCCTTTGAACGCCACTTAGACGATCAAAAACTCTTGGTACTCAATCATTTCTATGGAAGTGAAGTCGAAGTAGCGATTCCAAAAGACTACCAAACAGGGCGTGTGCTCTTGTCCAACTATGAGAAGGTAGAGCTTGCTGAAAAAGTAATTCTGAAACCGTATCAGACACTGGCAATTTTAGTTTAAGTTCTTGACACTTCGATCTTTTGTGTCGAAGTGTTTTTCTTTTTGAAAAATATTTTTGAAAGCGCTTGAAAATGCAAAGTCATTCCCTTATAATAAAAGAGGAAAACTTTTTAGGGATGGAGAAACGCATGAGAAAAAACGGTAAAAAGATTCGCCTACTGGGAGTAGCCACCTTATTGGCTAGTCAGTTGGGGGTCTTTAGCAGTGCCCTCACTGTAGTTGCAGACGAGACCACAGCTTCGACTTCAGAGCCAGTGCTTGTGACGAACACTAGCAGCGAGGAAAGCTCGACAAATCATTCGACTTCCGCTACAACAACTACAGAAGCTACGACGAGAGCTTCGAGTGATAAAGAAGAGACATCTAGCAGTTCCTCAGATGATACTGAGGAGAAAACGGTTAAGATCGGGGACATTCAAGGGGAATCGCAACGCTCTCCACTGGAAGGCCAAAAGGTAGCCATCAAAAATGCGGTGGTTACCAAGACAGACCGCTATGGTTTTTATGCCCAAGATATTGAATCGGATGGCAATAGTCGGACATCAGATGGGATTTATGTTGTTTCCAAATACAAGGTGAAAGTCGGCGACAAGGTGAAAATCACCGGTACCGTCAAAGAAGGTTATACGGAAGAGGTTACCTTGGGAGCAGGGAAGACCTTTAAGGAACCAACGAATAGTTTAACAGTGACCATGCTGGTCGATGTTTGGATCACCAAAGATGGGACAGCCCCTCTTCCAGAAGCTGTGAATATCACTGCGGGGATGCCAGCAGAGGTGAAGCCTAATCCGACTGCTTATGCTCCAGAAACTGATGCTCTCGATTATTGGGAAAGCTTGGAAGGAATGCTCACGGTGGTGAAGAAACCGCATGTCCTTGGTCCCCAGTACAAAGGAGATATCTATGTATTGGGAGAAGATTTTACAGGCCTTCCTTTAAACAATATTGGGGGTCTGAATCTACGGCCACATGCGCAAAATACAGCGACAATCCCGATTTATGTTGGGAATCAGTTTGTCGCAAAAGCCAAGGATTACTTTGCAGAAGATGTGACAGGAGTGGTAACGTATCGGAATAGCTTTTATAAGTTAGAGCCTACTCAACAATTGATGGTACAAGACGGTGGTTTGCAGCGTCAAGCAGCTCAAACCCAACCAAGTGAGGACAAGCTGACCATTGCTTCCTACAATATTGAAAATTTCTCGGCTAACAATGCCAAAAATGAAACTCCAGAGGATAAGGTGACGCTGATTGCCAATTCCTTTATCCATGAAATTCACAATCCAGACATCATCACTTTGATCGAAGTCCAGGACAATAATGGTAGTGTGGATGACGGAACGACCAGTGGTGTTGAAAGTGGACGTAAACTAGCCAATCGGATCAAGGAATTGGGTGGCAAGAGCTATGAGTATACGGAGGTTGCTCCAGTAGATGGCGCTGACGGAGGAAAGCCTGGTTCCAATATTCGTTTGGGAATCCTCTACAATCCAGAACGCGTAACCTTAGCCAAAAAAGAGGCAGCAACTAGCAACGAGGCAGCGCAATTTGACAAGGGACACCTGGTTAAAAATCCAGCTCGGATTGCCCCTAATGACCCATCGTTTGATCATACTCGCAAGTCTTTAGCCGTTGAATTTGAATTCAAAGGTCAACCAGTTGTGGTGATTGCCAATCACTTGAAATCAAAAATCGGAGATGATGCTATTTATGGGGCAAGCCAACCAGCAGTGGAACATACCTTGCCAACGCGTGAAGCACAAGCCAGTGTCATCCATCAATTCGTCCAAGAAGGCTTGAAGCAAAATCCGAAGACCACCTTTGTTTTGACGGGTGATTTTAATGACTACGATTTCTCAACTACGGCACAGATCCTTGCGGACAACGAACTAACCAACTTAATGGCCCAACATGATGCAGGCGATCGCTATTCTTATTTCTACCGTGGAAGCAATCAAGTTTTGGATAACATTTTTATCTCAAACAACATGGCAGCTAAAGCGAGGTTTGAACCAGTCCATATCAATGCTTCCTTTATGAAGGAACACGGTCGTGCATCAGACCATGATCCTGTCTTAGTCCAAATCGACTTTAGTGGAGCACAAACTCCAGGAATGCCGACGGATGATCAACAAGGAAATACAGGACAAGCAACGGATCAAACCAGCCCTTCTTCATCGAATACAGGATCTCAACTTGTCCCTCATCAGACCCAAGCCAATGAACAAAAGAGTTCAACATCTGAAAGCAAAGAGAAGGGCAAGAACGAAGATGAGAAGCAAGACGACAAGGAAGAGGCAACAACAGGAACGAAGACACCAGGCAAGCGGAAAATCCTTCCATCTACTGGACAAGAAACAAGCTATCTAGCTATTTTTGGAGTGGCAGTAGCTACGATGAGTCTGATCTGGTATAAGAAGAAAAGGACGAGTCACTAACGTTTTCTAAAGAAAGATCTAAAAAAGGAGTCGCTGGCTCCTTTTTTTCTCCTAAAATACAGGACAGATAGTCCCATATTGGAAACTGTACTAGGACAATGAAAACTACTGAAAAGAACAGTTTCTTTTCAAAAAGAAGCTTAAACTCTTTAAAATAGATGGAATCGTGTTATAATAAAATCATAAAACGTTTTCAAGAGAAGAGGTTCCTCAATGGAAAATGAAACAGTTGACTATGGAAAAGTAACAGGAATGGTACACTCAACAGAAAGTTTTGGTGCAGTAGATGGGCCTGGGATCCGCTTTATTGTCTTCCTTCAAGGGTGTCAAATGCGGTGTCAATACTGCCACAACCCAGATACTTGGGCAATGGAAACCAACAAGTCCCGTGAACGGACCGTGGATGATGTCCTAGAAGAAGCCCTCCGCTATCGTGGCTTTTGGGGCGAAAAAGGGGGAATCACTGTCAGTGGTGGAGAAGCCCTCTTGCAGATTGACTTTTTGATTGCCCTCTTCACCAAGGCTCAAGAGTTGGGCATTCATTGTACTTTGGATACCTGTGCTCTTCCTTTCAGGAATACGCCTCGTTATTTGGAAAAATTTGACCGCTTGATGGCAGTGACAGACTTGGTGCTTCTGGATATCAAGGAAATCAATGATGAACGACACAAAATTGTGACCAGCCATACCAATAAAACGATTCTAGCTTGTGCCAAGTACCTATCTGATATTGGAAAACCAGTCTGGATTCGTCACGTTTTGGTGCCAGGTTTGACAGACCGAGATGATGACTTGATCGAACTTGGAAAATTTGTTAAAACCCTTAAAAATGTCGATAAATTTGAGATCCTTCCTTACCATACTATGGGGGAATTCAAATGGCGTGAATTGGGCATTCCGTACAAGTTGGAGGGTGTGAAACCACCGACAAAAGAACGTGTCCAAAATGCAAAAGATTTGATGGAAACAGAAAGTTACCAAGATTACCTGAAACGGGTCAAAGGATAAAAAGTATAGACAGTTGGTCACTCCAGCTGTCTTTTCTATTGAAATGCACAACTATTCCCTTTCTTTAAATGGCAAAACGTGCTAAAATAGAGTGAATCTATAAATGAAATAAAGAGGTAGAAACATGTCAAAAATTCTCGTTTTTGGTCACCAAAATCCTGACTCAGATGCTATCGGCTCATCTGTAGCTTTTGCTTATCTTGCAAAAGAAGCTTATGGTTTGGATACAGAAGCAGTGGCTCTTGGAACTCCAAATGAAGAAACAGCTTTCGTATTGGACTATTTTGGTGTGGAAGCACCACGCGTCATCACATCAGCTAAAGCAGAAGGTGCAGAACAAGTCATCTTGACGGACCACAATGAATTCCAACAATCTGTTTCAGATATTGCTGAAGTAGAAGTTTATGGTGTAGTGGATCACCACCGTGTGGCTAACTTCGAAACTGCTAGCCCACTTTACATGCGTTTGGAACCAGTTGGATCAGCATCTTCTATCGTTTACCGCATGTTCAAAGAACACGGTGTAGCAGTGCCAAAAGAATTGGCAGGTTTGATGCTTTCAGGTTTGATTTCAGATACTCTTCTTTTGAAATCTCCAACAACACACCCATCTGATAAAGTGATTGCGCCTGAATTGGCTGAATTGGCTGGTGTCAACTTGGAAGAATACGGTCTTGCCATGCTCAAGGCTGGTACTAACTTGGCAAGCAAATCAGCAGAAGAATTGATCGATATCGATGCTAAGACTTTTGAATTGAACGGAAACAACGTTCGTGTGGCTCAAGTGAACACAGTTGATATTGCTGAAGTTTTGGAACGCCAAGCTGAAATCGAAGCAGCTATCCAAGCTGCCAATGCAGCTAACGGCTACTCTGACTTTGTTTTGATGATTACAGACATCGTCAACTCAAACTCAGAAATCTTGGCTCTTGGTGCCAACATGGACAAGGTAGAAGCAGCCTTCAAATTCAAACTTGAAAACAACCATGCTTTCCTTCCAGGTGCCGTTTCACGTAAGAAACAAGTGGTGCCTCAATTGACAGAAAGCTTTAATGCTTAATGATAGGTGGGAAAACCCATTATTAAAAAGGAGTTTCGACTCCTTTTTTGCTAGGAGAAGATCATGTTAGAGACGGGCGATTTGATTTTTGTCAGTGAAAATACAGAAATGGGACAGGCTATTCAGGACTCTACTGGCAACTATAGCCATGTAGCTATCTTTTTGGACGGATTCATTTATCATGCCACTGTAGAAGGTGGCGTCCTGGCCCAATCCCCTGAAGATTTCTTTGAAGACGGGAAAGCATATGACCTTTATCGCTATCCAGGAATCGATCTCAAAGAGGTCAAAAAGCGGGCAGAGAGTCTTTTAGGGGCTCCCTACAATGCTTCCTTTTATCCGGATGGAGATGGTTTCTATTGTTCCCAGTTCATCGCTGAACTACTTCCTATTTTTGAGACCATTCCCATGAAGTTTGGAGATGAGGAAGAGGAGATTAGTCCGTTCTGGCTGGATTACTACAAGGAACTTGGCCTAGCCGTTCCTTTGGATCAGCTCGGGACCAATCCTAGTCAGTTAGCCCAATCACCACAGCTAGAGTTTAAAGAAAGGTATTTGGATGATTACAATCATTAATCCTACACGTTTGACACGTCAGCCATTTTTCAAGGACTTGGTCAACTATTTGGACCAGCACGACGATGTGATCCTGCGGCAAATCAAGTCCCAATTTCCTGATCAACCAGTGGATAAGCTGATGGAGGAATATATCAAAGCGGGCTTCATCCTTCGAGAAAATAAACGCTACACCCTCAACCTGCCCTTCTTGGAGTCAGCTGATCGAGTGGACCTGGATCGAGAGGTCTTTGTCCGAGAGGACAGTGCAGTTTATCAAGAATTAAAAGCCAAGGTCTTCCAAACGGAACTCCGCAATACTACCAATGCAGCGATTCTCATAGAGGAGACGGACTTTGCGCGACATGCACAGACCCTTTCCAATTACTTTTATAAGGTAGCTCACCAATACCCATTGACGGAGGATCAAGAAAAGCTCTATGCCATCTTGGGAGATGTCAATCCCGAGTATGCTCTTAAGTATATGACCAGCTTTTTGCTCAAATTTCTCAAAAAAGAAGTAGTCCAGCAAAAGCGCAAGGACATCTTTGTCGATAGTTTAGAAATCTTAAGCTATATCCGCAAAAATGATGAAGGCAAATATGAATTAGCAGTGGACTTGGATAAGGAAAGACTGATGTTTATCAAACAATAGAAAGAGGCTAGGAAAACTTCCTAGCCTTGTTCTTTTGATTATAGATAACGTTCAGCGATGGCGGCGTCACCTGGATACTCTTCTTTTACGCCGTTGACGATTTGGTAGCAGTCCGCTCCTTTTCCGGCAATAATGACGGCATCTTCAGGCTTGCTGGTTGTTGCCATGGCCAGTTGAATGGCTTCTTCGCGATCTGCGATTTTCTCGACAGGGCGCGTGATAAAGCTGCTAATCTCTTCAGCGATAGCCAAAGGATCTTCATAGTTGGGATCATCCGCTGTGAGGAAGACTTGGATCTCAGGATGGTCTTCCAAGAGTATGCCAAAGTCCTTGCGGCGGCTCTCTCCTTTATTCCCAGTTGATCCAAGGACCAGTGAAATGGCCCCGGTTTGATGGGTTTCAACAACTGAGAGCAGTTTTTTCAAGCTATCTCCATTATGGGCGTAGTCGATGAAGACCTTTGCTCCATTTTTCTGAGTCAAGACTTCCATTCGGCCAGGAACGCGCGTCTTAGCAATCCCTTTTTGGATATCCTCGAGGCTCGCACCTAGGCGAAGGCAGGCAAGACCTGCAGCCACAGCATTTTCTTGGTTGAAGTGACCAATCGGTTGGATATCGTAGTCGCCGGCTAGCTTACCAGTGGCTGAGAAGCTGAAGGCCTTAGAGTTTTCAATTTGATTCTCAGACTGGCTTCCATAAAAATCGTGGTCTTGGTTCGCGACTTGGTCCGCTAAAACTTGGAAATGATCCATATCACTATTGATGACAACGGCTTGGCTGTTCTTCATGAGGAGACGTTTGTGGTAGAAATAATCCTCAAAAGTTGGGTGTTCAATCGGTCCAATATGGTCAGGACTGATGTTGAGAAAAACACCAACGTCAAAGGTCAGACCGTAAACTCGTTTCACTAGATAAGCTTGACTGGAAACTTCCATAATGAGGTGGGTCCGATCATTGGCTACTGCCTCAGCCATCATGGCAAAAAGATCCAAGCTCTCTGGAGTTGTCAGGGTCGATTTAAAGAAGTTTTTACCATCCAGTGTTGTATTCATGGTCGACAGCATAGCTGGTCGGTGACTTTGTTCCAAAATATGGTAAGCAAAATAGGCCGCTGTTGTCTTTCCCTTAGTCCCTGTGA